>NZ_JACCBG010000001.1:639000-958500 GCF_013409645.1 Nocardioides panaciterrulae
GTTGGTCATCTGGTCGAGGGTGGCGTGCGGGGGGATCGGCGGGATGTCCGCGTCGCAGTGCACGTCGAGGACGTAGGGGCGGTCGGCGTTCAGGGCGGTCTCCCACGCGGCGGCCAGGTCCTCGGGGTCCTTCACCTCGATCGCGCCCAGGCCGATCGAGCCGGCGAACCCGGCGTACGAGATGTCCGGCAGCGCCTGGCTCTCCACGAACTTCGGCGTGCCGCCCATCGCCCGCAGCTCCCAGGTGACCTGGTTGAGGTCGTTGTTGTGCAGCACGCAGACCACCAGCCGCGGGTCGTCCCAGGTCTGCCAGTAGCGGGAGATGGTGACCAGCTCGGCCAGACCGTTCATCTGCATCGCGCCGTCGCCCTCGAAGGCGATCGCCGGGCGGTCGGGGTGGGCGAACTTCGCGCCGATCGCGTACGGCACGCCCGGGCCCATCGTCGCGAGGTTGCCCGAGAGCGAGCCGCGCATCGCACCGCGGAACTTGATGTGGCGGGCGTACCAGTTCGCCGAGGAGCCGCTGTCCGCGGCGATGATCGCGTCCTGGGGCGCCTGCTTGGAGAACTCCCAGAAGATCCGCATCGGGTTCACCGGGTCGGCCGAGACGTGCGCCTCGTCCTCCATCGTGTCCCACCACTTCTCCACGCCGGCACAGATGTCCTCGTGCCAGGACCGGTCGGTCTTGCGCTCCAGCATCGGGATGAGCGCACGCAGGGTGGTGGCCGCGTCGCCGACGAGGTTGACCTCGTAGGGGTAGCGCATCCCGATCATCGTGCCGTCGATGTCGATCTGTACGGCGCGGGCCTGGTCGAGGTCAGGCATGAACTGGGTGTAGGGGAAGCTCGACCCGATCGTGAGCAGCGTGTCGCAGCCCTGCATCATCTCGTAGCTCGGCCGGGTGCCGAGCAGCCCGATCGACCCGGTCACCCAGGGCAGCTCGTCGCTGAGCACGTCCTTGCCGAGCAGCGCCTTGGCCACCCCGGCGCCGAGCAGGTCGGCCACCTCGGTGATCTCGCCGGCGGCACCCCGGGCACCCTGGCCGACCAGCAGCGCGACCCGCTTGCCCGCGTTCAGGATCTCCGCGGCCTGCCGCAGCGCCTGGCCGTCGGGGGCCGCGGTCGGCCAGCTGATCCCCAGGCTGGAGGGCACCATCTTGAACTCGTGCTGCGGCGGGGAGTAGTCCAGCTCCTGCACGTCGTTGGGGATGATGATCGCGGTCGGCGCGTGCCGGGTCATCGCGGTCCGGATCGCCCGGTCCAGCACGTTGGGCAGCTGCTCGGGGACCGTCACCATCTGCACGTAGTCGCTGGCCACGTCCTTGAACAGCGTCAGCAGGTCGACCTCCTGCTGGTAGGACCCGCCCATCGCGGTCCGGTTGGTCTGGCCGACGATCGCGACCACCGGCACGTGGTCGAGCTTGGCGTCGTAGAGACCGTTGAGCAGGTGCACGGCACCCGGGCCGGAGGTGGCCATGCAGATGGCCGGCTTCCCGGAGAACTTGGCGTAGCCGACCGCCTCGAAGGCGCTCATCTCCTCGTGCCGGGACTGGATGAACCGCGGCTCGTCATCGGCCCGGCTGAACGCGCCGAGGAGGCCGTTGATGCCGTCCCCGGGATAGCCGAAGACCTGGTCCACGCCCCATTCCCGCAAGCGGGAGAGCAGTTGGTCGGCGACGGTGGTCATGTGGTGCCTCCTTCGGTAGGGATCGTGCGGTGTCGAGGGTGGGGAGTGATCAGGACCGGGCCCGGCCGCGGACGGCCTCGGCGAGCACCTCGGCGAGGTGCCGGCCCTCCTTGCCCCCGGAGTCGAGCTGGTGGATCTGGGTGCGGCAGGAGAACCCGTCGGCGAGCACCAGCGTGTCGTCGTCGGCCTCCCGCAACGCGGGCAGCAGCACCTGCTCGGCGCAGGCCTCGGAGACCTCGCCGTGGCCGGCGGTGAAGCCGAAGTTGCCGGCCAGGCCGCAGCAGCCGGACTCCAGCCGGGTGCAGTCCACGCCGGCCTTCTCCAGCAGCTGGGTGTCGGCGTCCCAGCCGAGCACCGCGTGCTGGTGGCAGTGCACCTGCGCGACCGCCTTGCGCTCCTGCTCCGGGTCGAGGCGGGGCGGCTCCCACCCGTCGGTGTGCTGGGTCAGCAGCTCGGCGAAGGTCACGGTGTGGTCGCGGAGCCGGCGTACGTCGGGGTCGTCGTCGCCCAGCAGGTCGGGGGCGTCGGAGCGGAACACCGTCGTGCAGCTCGGCTCGAGCCCGACCACGAACCCGCCGTCGCGGACGTGCGGCGCGAGCGCGGCCACGGTCTTGCGCAGCTGCTTCTTCGCGGTCTTCAGCTGGCCGGTGGAGATCCAGGTCAGCCCGCAGCACAGCGGCTCGGTCGGGATGTCGACCTCCCAGCCGGCGTCCTCGAGCACCGTGACCGCGGCCTGCCCGACGTGCGGGTGGAAGTAGTTGGTGAAGGTGTCCGGCCACAGCAGCACCCGGCCCCGCTTGCCCGGCGCGGGCCTGTCGGTGCGCTCCTGCCACCAGCGCTGCAGCGACTTGGCCGCGAACTCCGGCGGGTCGCGGTCCTCCAGTCCGGCCGCCTTCGAGGCGAGCTTGCGCAGCGGGGTGATCGACGCGGCCCGGTTGACCGCCGGGGCCAGCCGGGCCTTCTCGATCGCCCGGGCCGCGATCGGCAGGTAGCCGGTCGCGTAGTCCGCGCGCGGCCGCAGCCGGCCGGCGAAGTGGTGGGCGAGGAACTCCGCCTTGTAGGTCGCCATGTCGACATTGGCCGGGCAGTCGGACTTGCAGCCCTTGCAGGCCAGGCACAGGTCGAGCGCCTCCTTGACCTCCTCGGAGCGCCAGCCGTCCTTGATCGGCCCGTCGCCGTGCCCGTCGAGCATCTCGAACAGCAGCCGGGCGCGGCCGCGGGTGGCGTTCTGCTCCTCGCCGGTCGCCTGGTAGGACGGGCACATCACCGACCCGCCGTCGTGGGTGAGCTGGCGGCACTTGCCGACGCCCACGCACCGGTTCGCGGCGTTGGTGAAGGAGTGGTCGTCCTCGGGGTAGTCGAAGAACAGCGGCAGCGGCTGCCGGGGCGCCCAGTGCCCGCCGAGGCGCAGGTTCTCGTCGAGCCCGTACGGCGGGGTGTCGTTCTTGGGCCGGATCACCTTGCCGGGGTTCATCAGGTCGCGGGGGTCGAAGAGCGCCTTGACCTGCCCGAACAGGTCGACGACCTCCTCGCCGAACATCTTCGGCAGCAGCTCGCCGCGGCTCTGCCCGTCGCCGTGCTCGCCGGACAGCGACCCGCCGTACGCCACGCACAGGTCGGCGGCGGACTCCATGAACCGGCGGTAGGTCGCGACGCCCTCGGCGGAGGTCAGGTCGAACGGGATCCGGGTGTGCACGCAGCCCTGCCCGAAGTGGCCGTAGAGGGAGGGGCCGGTGTCGCTGGCGTAGCCGAACTCCTCGAAGAGCTTGCGCACGTCGCGCAGGTAGTCGCCGAGCCGGTCGATCGGGACCGCGGAGTCCTCCCAGCCCTCGAAGGTGTCGGGCCGGTGCGGCACGTGCGCGGTGGCGCCCAGCCCGGACTCGCGGACCATCCAGAGCTCGTGCTCCTTGTCCGGGTCGTCGTAGAACGCGACGTCGGGGGCCTTGCCCTGCTGCTCGAGGTCCTTGATGCACTCCCGGGCGTAGCGGTCGGACTCCTCGGTGTCCTCCCCGCCGAACTGCACCAGCAGGAAGCCGGTGCCCTCGGGCAGCTCGTCGAGCGCCTCGCCGTTCATGCCCTTGAGCTGCTGGTCGTGGACCAGGTAGTGGTCCACGCCCTCCAGCGTGACCGGCTGGTGCTCGACGATCGCCGGCACCGCGTCGGCGGCGGTCGCGATGTCGGGGTAGCCCAGCACGATCAGCGTCTTGGCCTTGACCACCGGCACCAGGGTCAGCTGGGCACGCAGCACCGTGACCAGGGTGGCCTCGCTGCCGACCAGGAAGCCGGGGATGTCGAAGCCGAACTCGGGCAGCAGCGAGTCCAGGTTGTAGCCCGAGACCCGGCGCGGGATGTCGGGGTAGCGCTCGCGGATCAGGTCGCCGTGGTCGTCGCGGAGCCTCCGGAGCTCTCGGTGCAGCTCGGCGACCCGGCCGCCCTGGGTCGCGACCGCGGCGTACTGGTCGTCGTCCAGCTTCCGGGCGGTGAACCGGGTGCCGTCGTGGAGCATCACGTCGAGCGCGACCAGGTTGTCGACGACCTTGCCGGTGCGCTGCGCGGTGGCGCCGCAGGAGTTGTTGCCGATCATCCCGCCGATCGTGCAGTTCGGGTGGGTCGAGGGCTCCGGGCCGTAGCGCAGCCCGGTGTCGGCGAGCTGGCGGTTGAGCTCGTCGAGCACGATGCCGGGCTCGACCCAGGCGGTCCGGTTCTCGGTGTCGACCTCGAGCAGCCGGTGGCAGTGCTGGGTGAAGTCGATGACGATCGCCTCGTTGCAGCACTGGCCGGCCAGGCTGGTGCCGCCGCCCCGGCTGACCAGCGGCAGGCCGAGCTCGTGGCAGACCCGGACCGCCTCGGCGGCCGCGTCCGTGGTCCGGGGCGTGACCACGCCGAGGGGGACCTGGCGGAAGTTCGAGGCGTCGGTGGAGTACGCCGCGCGGGTGCCGGCGTCGAAGGCCACCTCGCCGTCGACGCGCTCCTTCAGCAGCTGCTCGGCCCGCTGCAGGCGGTCGTCCTGATCCTGGTCCTGGTTCTGATTCTGGCCCTGGTGGTCCCGGCCCCGCTGGTCGCTGGCGATCGACACGTCACCCTCCCTCTCTCTGGTCGCGTGATCGGACCGGTACCCGTGCGCTGGAGCATGTATGCGTCGACGCACAGATTTTCGGGCACCGATGACCGGTCAGCGGTCATTCGGTCTAGTTGTCAGTGGTGCGCGGGGCTGTCGTCGGCGACCTCGGCCTGGATCTCCTCCAGCGAGCGGCCCTTGGTCTCGGGCACCCGGGCCGCGAAGACCAGGAAGGCCACGACCGCGATCCCGGCGTACAGCAGGAACGTGCCCTGGCGGGTGATCGCGCCGGAGAGGGTCAGGAAGGTCGCGGCGACCAGGAAGTTCGCGCCCCAGTTGGCGACGGTGGAGACCGACATCGCCGCGGAGCGGACGCCGATCGGGAAGATCTCGGCGATCATCAGCCAGAACACCGGGCCCAGGCCGACCGCGAACGCCGCGATGTAGAGCAGCAGGCCGCCGAGCGCGAGGTAGGGGGCGTGCTGCTGCAGGGTGCTGGACCAGAAGTACGCCGTGAGCACCGCGAGCGCGACCGTCAGGCCCGCGACCCCGGTCAACAGCAGCTTGCGGCGCCCAACCTTGTCGAGCAGCAGCACCGCGACGACCGTGAACACCACGTTGGTCACGCCCACGAAGACCGTCTGGGTGATCGAGGAGGAGTTGGTCAGCCCGGTGTCGGCCAGGATCGTCGGCGCGTAGTAGATGACGGTGTTGACGCCGACGAACTGCTGGAAGACCGCCAGCGCCAGCCCGACCAGCAGCAGCGGCCGGATCCGGGGCTTGAGCAGCTCGCGGACCTTGGTGTCGCCCTCGCGGCGGTTAGCCTCCTCGATGTCCTCGAGCTCCTGGTCGATGTCGGCGTCCTCGTCGCCGGCCCGCAGCTTCTCCAGGGTGTCGCGGGCGCGGTCGCGCTGGCCGTCGCTGACCAGCCAGCGCGGGGTGTGCGGGACGGTCAGCATCCCGACCGCCAGCACCGCGCCGGGCATCGCGGCGAGGCCGAGCATCCAGCGCCAGTTGTCGGTGACGTCCTTGAACAGGAAGTCCACGACGTAGGCGATCAGGATCCCGGAGGTGACCGCGAGCTGGTTGAACGAGACCAGGCCGCCGCGGACCTTCGGCGGCGCGACCTCGGAGATGTAGAGCGGCGCCACGAACGACGCCGTACCGACCGAGAGGCCGAGCACGAACCGGAACGCGATCAGCATCTCGGCGTTCACCGAGAACGCGCAGCCGAGCGCGCCCACGACGTACACGACCCCGGAGAGCACCTTGGTCCACCGGCGGCTGATCCGGTCGGCGAGGTAGCCCGAGGCGATCGCGCCGATCATCGCGCCGATCAGCAGCACCGAGACGATCGCCTGCTGCTCCAGGGTGCCCGCGTGCAGGTCGTCCTTGATGAACAGCAGCGCCCCGGAGATGACGCCGGTGTCGTAGCCGAACAGCAGCCCGCCGATCGCGGCGATCACGCTGACGCGGACCAGCAGCCCGTTGCCGCTCTCGCGCATCCCGCCCACGAACGACGTGGCGCTGGTGTCCTGGTTCTTCCCCTCTGCCGGCACGGCCGTCTCCCCTCGCTGACGCATCGACGTGCTCGATGAATTGCGGGGGTGGTACCCGAGGTCTCGAGGTACATGCGCTGGCGCACAGATTTGTGCGGGGGTGGGGTGGGGGCCGAGCTCAGCGCTCGGGGTCAGTGCCGGCGCCCGGGGTCAGTCCCAGCGCTCGGGCGGGGGTGGGGCGGCCTCCAGGGTGGGGGCGGCCAGCGACATCAGGCCGCCGAGCAGCAGCAGCGCCCCGCAGAGCCCCTCGTAGACCAGCACCCAGGTCGGGTCGGCGGTGAACAGGAAGGCACGGAGCAGGAACCCGACGCCCGCGACCAGGATCGCGGCCACCGCGACCAGGTGCCGTCCCGGGTTGCCGACCAGGATCCGCAGTGCGCCGGCGAGGGAGATCATCATGAAGCCCAGCGCCCAGTTGGCGTCGGACTGTCCCTGGAGGTCCTGGGGGAAGAACGCCCACTCGGCGTACATCACCGTCAGCGACACCACGAGCGCCAGCCAGGCGCCGGCCGGGGCCGTGGGTGGGCGCGGCGCGGTCCGGCGGTACGACGCGAGCCGGGCCCGGTCGTCGTAGTGGAACAGCTCCGCGGTGGGCCGGGTGGCCGGCACGGTCGGCTGGGCGGTCGGCTGAGCGGTCGGCTGCGGCACTGCCGGCGCGGCCGGCGCGGCCGGGGCAGCCGGCGCGGCTGGGGCTGTCGCTGCGGGTGCCGCTGTGTCGGGGGCCGGGTCGGTCTTCCGGTGCCGGCCCCGGATGAGGGGATGGGTGTGGGTGCGCGCCATGGCGCCGCCTCCTGCTCGACGGGACGAGTCCAGCGTCGGCTCGGGCGGCGGCCCGCGGTAGGGCTGAGGGTCCCGGGTCGTTCGGCCCCCGCCCCGGCGTACGCCCGGGTGTCAACGAGCGCCGACTCGGCGTACTCCCGGGTGTCAACGAGCGCCGACTCGGCTCTCGTTGACACCCGGGCAGACCAGCACACCGGGGGGCACGGCGGGCGGCTCAGGGCAGGTCGTCGGTCAGCGTGACGACGACCTTCACCTCCTGCGACCCGGGCTGCTCGAAGGCGGCCGGGGCGTCGGCGAGGGGGATCTGGGTGGTGATCAGCCGACGCAGCCAGTCGGTGTCGGCGGCGGCGAGCGCGTCGGCGGCGGCCTGGTAGTGGCGCAGGTTGGCGTTGACCGAGCCTACGACCGCATCGTTCTCGAGCACGATCTCCCGGCTCAGCCCGCCGCCGTCGACCGACAGCGACCGGCCGGTGGGGGAGACGCCGGTCAGGCAGACGATGCCGTAGCGGCCGGTGCCGCCGATCGCGTCGAAGACCAGGTCCGGTACGCCCGTGCCCTCGATCACCACGTCGGGGGTGAGCGCCTCGAGGGCCTTGTCGAGCGGCTCGTGGTGGTACGTCGCGCCGAGCGACTCGACCAGTCCGGGCTTGGGACCGTCGGTGACCCGGTCCAGCACGTGCACGTCGAGGCCCTTCTGCACGCCGATCATCGCGGCGAGCAGCCCGATCGGGCCGGCGCCGGTGACCAGCACCGTCTCGGGGTCGAACCAGGCGCGCGAGCCGACCCGCTCCACCTGCTCCCACGCCTTGGCCACCACGCTGGTCGGCTCGGTGAGCACGCCGGCCAGGCCGAGGTGCTCGGCGACGCGGACGGCGTACTCGGTCGGCACCGTCCACTGCTCGCTGCCGAACCCGTCGATCTCCTTGATGCCGCGCTCGGTGTAGCGGCCGTTGCGGCACATGTCCCACTCGCCGTGGGCGCAGGCGCCGCACGGCTCCGGGTCCGGGCGGCGGACCACGCCGGCGACCAGGTCGCCGGCGGAGAACCCGCTGCCCTCGGGCGCCTGCAGCACCCGTCCGAGCGACTCGTGGCCGAGCACCAGCCGGTCGCGGCCGGACGGCGACCAGCCGTACTCACCGCGCACGATCTCCTTGTCGGTGCCGCAGACCCCGAGCGCCAGGCCCTGCACCAGCAGCTCGCCGGCGCCGGCCTGCGGGTCGGGGACGTCCTCGACCCGGGCCGAGCCTTTGCTGCCCGGCTGGACGGTGAGGGCTCTCACGAGGCGTGCCGGTCGTTGGTGCCGGACTCGGGGTGCGTCAGGTCGGCCACCGCGAACCCGCTGGCCAGCGCGGCGCTGACCAGCGCCGCCCGCCGGTGGCCGGGCGCGACCGCGGCCAGCCCGAGCATCGAGGCGGCGTGGATCGCGTCCACCGCCGCGTCGGCCTCCGGCACCCACCTGCGGTGCAGCCAGGGTCCGCCGGCCCCCTGCACGAGGTACCTCGCGCCGAGGATCCGTACGACGGCCCGGGTGCCCTTGCCGTTAGTGGCGCCGGTGAGCCGGAGCGGCAGCCCGGGCCGGGTCAGGCAGAGCCCGCCGAGGACCAGCCGGGCGACGTCCGGGCCCCTCATGCGGCCCGCCGAGCAGCCCAGGCGACCGCACCCGCGGTCACGGCCGCGGCCGCCACCCCGAGCGTGCCGTGGTGCTGGGAGCACCACAGCTGCGGGGACCGGGCGTGGGCCTTGGAGTCGAACTGGCCGTGCGCGCCGAAGTCGTGGCCGTCGGGCCCGTCGGCCGGCTCCCACAGGTTGGCCGGCTGGTCCTTCGGCTTCGGCTCCGAGGTCTGCTGGGAGGAGTAGCCGGTCTTCGCGAGGTAGCGGTCCAGCAGCCCGCCCGCGAAGTGGTTGCCGAGGATCGTGCCGACGGTGGAGGCGCCGACCCAGTACTCCCGGCGGTTCGGGTGGTCCGCGGCGTGCACGATCGCCCGTGCGGCCACCTCCGGCTGGTAGATCGGCGGCACCGGCTGCGCCTGGTGCGGCAGCCGCGAGAGCACCCAGCTGAACTGCGGGGTGTTCACCGCCGGCATCTGCACCAGCGTCACCTTGACGTTGCTGTGGTCGTGCATCAGCTCGGTGCGCAGCGACTCGTGGAAGCCCTGCAGCGCGTGCTTCGCGCCGCAGTACGCCGACTGCAGCGGGATGCCCCGGCGACCCAGCGCCGAGCCGACCTGCACGATCGCGCCCCGGTCGCGCTGCTGCATCCGCTTCAGCGCGGCCCGGGTGCAGTTGACGAAGCCCAGGTAGGTCACCTCGGTGACCCGCTCGAACTCCTCGGGCTCGATGTCCATGAACGGCGAGAACACCGAGGTGAACGCGACGTTCACCCACACGTCGATCGGGCCGAGCTCGTCCTCGATCTGCTGGGCGGCCTTCTCCACCGCCTGGTGGTCGGAGGTGTCCACGCTGATCGGCAGCGCCCGGGCGCCCGCCTTCTCGACCTCGGCCGTCACGCCGTCGAGGCCGGTGGTGCCGCGGGCCAGCAGCGCCACGGAGTCACCCCGCTGGGCGAACATCCGGGCCGCCGCACGACCGATTCCTCCGCTGGCGCCGGTCACTACGACCACTCGTTTGCTGCTCATGCCTGGTCCTCCTGCTGTCTGGTTCATGGTCTGTCGTCTGGTGTCGGTCCGGCCCGGCTCAGCGTCCGCGGGCCTGGAACCCTCGCGAGCTCACTCCGGCCTCGCCGAGGCGCTGCGCGGCCTCGAGGAGCGAGGCGTGCACGAACGCCTGCGGCAGGTTGCCGCGCAGCTGGCGCTGGATCACGTCGTACTCCTCGGTGAAGAGCCCGGGCGGGCCGAGCGCCCCCCGGTTGCGCTCGAACCACCGCAGCGCGGCGGCCACGTCGCCCTGGACGAGCGCGGCGAGCGAGAGGTGGAACCCGCACAGCAGGAACGCGCCCTCGCACTCGTGCAGCGGCCGGTCGGGGTCCTGACGGAACCGGTAGACGAAGCCGTCGTCGGTGAGCCGGTCCACGATCTCCTCGACCGTGCGCAGGTTCCGCGGGTCCTGCGCCGGCACCGCGCCGCGGATCCCGGGCAGCAGCAGCGAGGCGTCCACCTCGGGATCGTGGGGGGAGCGCTGCCAGTAGCCGTCGGAGTTCAGGCAGTCCCGGTCGACCGAGGCCACCAGCTGGTCGGCCAGCGCCTGCCAGTCCTGGGCCCGGGCGCCACCGCGTTGTTCGGCGGCCGCGCGCAGCCCGGCGGCGCAGATCAGCCGGGAGTGCGCCCAGCGCCGGTCGTCCAGCTCCCAGATGCCGGCGTCGGCGTCGCCGCGGCGCTGCTCGATCGCGCCGACGAGCACCTCGATGGCCTTGGTGCCGTCGCCGTCCAGCCGGCCGGCCCGGTCGGCGGCGCTGAGCAGCAGCAGGCTCTCGCCGAACGCGTCGAGCTGGAACTGCTTGTTGGCGCGGTTGCCCACCCGCACCGGCGCGCCCGGGTAGCCGGGCAGCGGCACCCGCCGCTCGTCGGGCACGGGGTCGCCGTCCACGGTGTACGCCGGCCTCAGCTGCGCGCCGTCGGCGAGCACCCGCGCGGAGACGAACCGGGTCGCGGAGTCGAGCAGGTCGTGCCCGCCCACGGCCGCGGCGGCCTGTCCGGCGAAGCACTGGTCGCGGATCCACGCGTAGCGGTAGTCGTAGTTGCGGCCCTGGTCGGCCCGCTCGGGCAGCGCGGTCGTGGCCGCGGCGACCATCGCGCCGCTGCTGGCGGTCAGCCCGCGCAGCACGGCGTACGAGTGGTGGGACTCGCCGGGCGCGACCGAGGCCGACAGGTCGGGGACCGTCTCCTCCCAGGCCCGCTCGGTGCGCGCCCAGGCGTCGGGGGCGTGCGGCGGCTGGGCCGGCAGCGGCTCGCGGCTGATCTCCAGCACCAGGTCGTGGTGGCCGCCCTCGGCGACGTCGAGGTCGAGGGTGAGGTGGCCGTCCTGCAGCCGGGCGTGCCCGGGGGCGCCGGACCAGCGGTAGCGCAGGTCGCCGGTGTGGCCCTCCCACACGCCGTCCGCGCTGCGACGCACCGTCATCGGGTGCGTGCCGAACCCGGCCCGGCAGTCCAGCTCGATGCGCACGTGGGCGTCACCGAGGGTCGCCTCGACCCGGCGCAGCAGCACCACGCGGTCCCGCTCGCCCGGGAAGGCCAGTGCCTCGCGGCACTCGATCACCGCGTCGGTGGCGACCCAGCGGCTGCGCCAGATCAGCGTGTCCTGGTCGTAGGAGCCGCCCCAGACGAACCGGTCCGCGCGCGGGGTCACCGCGTAGCCGCCCGCGCCACCGAACAGCGAGGAGAACACCGCGTCGTCGTGCCACTGGGGGGCGCACAGGAACGCCACGTCGCCGCGCGGCCCGATCAGCGCCCCGCGTTCGCCGTCGGCGAGCACCGCGTACTGCCGCAGCGGCACCGGCGCTCCGATCGTCCTCGTCATGGCGTCCCGTCCTCGGCGCGTGTCTGCATAGTCGGCCTCCCTCCTGTGGCGGTCTGTTGTCGTAGACATACCCGGAACGGCGCGGATCTATGCTTCAGCGCACAGATTCGACAAACGGCCCGGAATCTGCTCGAGCAATTGCGGGCCGGCTGGCGCGGCCGTTTGACCCGCGTGGGACCGCCGGTAGAGGATCCGTCGGTGACCCGGACCTCCCGCTCCACCGACGAGCTGGCCGAGGCGTACCTGACCGCGAGCCGGGTGTTCGTCGGCCTGGCGGTGCAGTCCCTCGCCGCCGCCCCGGTGGAGATCACCCTCGCCCAGCACCGGGTGCTGGTGCTGCTGGCCTCCCACGGGCGCCAGCAGATCGGGGACATCGCCGCGGAGCTGCGGATCAACCCCTCCAACGCCACCCGGCACTGCGACCGGCTGCAGAAGCTCGGCCTGCTCGCCCGCCAGCGCTCCACCGAGGACGGCCGGGTGGTGCAGGTCGCGCTCACCGAGGCCGGCCGGCGGGTCGTCGACGCCGTCTCCGACGCCCGTCGCCAGGAGATCGCCCGGCTGATCGAGGAGATGCCGGTCGACGAGCGGTCGGCGGTGCTCGCGGCCCTGGAGTCCTTCGCCGAGGCGGCCAGCGAGCGCGCGGACCAGGACTGGGTCACCAACGTCTGGTGACCCACGAGGCACGCCGAGTCGGCGCTCGTTGACGCCGCAGGTACGCCGAGTCGGCGCTCGTTGACACCCCCGGCCCGCGCCGAGCCGGGTCAGGCGTCGAGCGCCTCGTCGCCGTCCTCGGAGTCGAACGGGTTCAGGGCGGCGAAGGCGACCAGCGCCGGCGCGATCAGGGCGAACATGAACCCACGGTGCCCGATGGACCTCGCCGGCAAACCCGCTCAGCGCGGGTAGGTGTCGCCGGCCTGCTGCCGGGCCGCCCACGCGCTGGCGACCATCTCGCGCAGGTCGTGGCGCATCCGCCAGTCCAGGTCGCGGGCGGCGAGCTCGCCGCTGGCCACGATCCGGGCCGGGTCGCCGGGGCGGCGCTCGTGCACCTCGGGGGTGAAGTCGATGCCGGTGACCTCGCGGATCGTGTCCATGATCTGGCGGACCGAGTGCCCGTCGCCGCTGCCCAGGTTGTAGACCCGCTCGAGCGGCTCGCCGGCCGCCAGCCGTCGCGCGGCGGCGACGTGCGCGAGCGCGAGGTCGGCGACATGGATGTAGTCGCGCACGCAAGTGCCGTCCGGCGTGGGGTAGTCCTCGCCGTTGATCCGCGGCGTCGCGCCCCGGTAGAGCATGTCGAAGACCAGCGGGAACAGGTTGTGCGGGCTCGCGTCGAACAGGTCGGTCGAGCCGGAGCCGACGACGTTGAAGTAGCGCAGCGAGGTGTGCCGCAGCCCGTGCGCCACCTCCGCGTCCCGCAGCAGCCACTCGCCGATCAGCTTCGTCTCGCCGTACGGCGACTCCGGGTGCAGCCCGGTGTCCTCGGTGACCAGGTCGACGTCGGGCGTGCCGTAGGTGGCCGCGCTGGAGGAGAACACCACCTTGTCGATCCCGCGCGCGGCCAGCTCCTCCAGCAGCACCACCATCGCGGAGACGTTCTGGGCGTAGGTGTGCAGCGGGCGGGTGACCGAGACCCCGGCGTACTTGAAGCCGGCGATGTGGATGACGCCCGCCACGTCGTGCTCGTCGAGGGCGGCGCCGACCGCGGCGCGGTCGAGCAGGTTCGCGCGGACGAACGGCACCCCCTCGGGCACGAACGCCGCGATCCCCGAGGACAGGTCGTCGATCACCACCGGCGCCAGGTCGGCCTTCTGCAGCGCTCGCACCACGTGGGCGCCGATGTAGCCGGCTCCTCCGGTCACCAACCAGGCCACGTCGTACTCCTCTGTCTCGGGTCTTCTCGGGCGTCTCGGACGCTCGGGGGTGCGGAACCCCGAGCGTAGTGGCCCGCGAACGGTCGAGGACCCGCCCGTACGGCGACGTGCATCGACCCCGGTCGCGGACCTACACTCGCCCGGTTGTGACCTGGAAGATCCCCACTGCCCTGCTCGCCCTCGTCCTGCTGGTCGCGGGCGTGGTCGGCGAGGTCGCGTGGTCCCAGCACGTCTCGGTCGCCGACGTCGACCTCTCCGCGGGGCCGACCCACCGCACGGCCACCCTCTCGCGCTCGCTGGATCGCACCGCGCTCGCCGAGGGGCCGCTGGCCGGCCGCACGATCGTGGTCGACCCGGGGCACCAGCTCGGCAACCACAACTACCCGCGCAAGATCAACCGGCAGGTGCCCGCGGGCGGGTTCCGCAAGCCGTGCAACACCACCGGCACCTCGACCGACGGCGGCTACCCGGAGGCGACGTTCGCCTGGCAGGTCGCGAAGCGGCTGCGGACGCGGCTCCAGCACCTCGGCGCCACCGTCCGGATGACCCGGCACAGCAACCGGCAGGACCGCTGGGGCCCGTGCGTCGACCGGCGCGGCCGGGCCGGCAACAAGGCCGGCGCCGACCTGAAGATCAGCATCCACGGCGACGGCAACTACGCCGCGGGCGCGCACGGCTTCCACGTCATCGCCCCCACCGACCGCCGGCCGTGGACCCACGACATCTACCGCTCCTCGCGCCGGCTCGCGCTGGCCACCCGCGCGGCGCTGCGGCACGCCGGGGTGCCGGTCGCCAACTACATCGCCGGCGGCGACGGGCTGGACTTCCGCGGCGACCTCGCCACGCTCAACCTCGCCGACGAGCCGACCGTGATGGTCGAGCTCGGCAACATGCGCAACCGGCGCGACGCCGGCCGGATGACCAGCGCCCGCGGCCGGGCGGCCTACGCCCGGGCGCTCGCCTCCGGCGCGCGGCACTTCCTGCACTGAACCGACGTCGTCCACTCAACCCACGCCGTTCCTGGATTGGAGGGGGTGGCGGCTGGGTAGCGTGTGGCCCGTGAGCACGCCTCCAGGCCTCGAGGTGCACGCCGACGACCTCGAGCAGATCCGCACGACGCTGGACGACGCCGGCCGGACGCTCTTCGGCCACGCCCACGACCTGGACACCGCGCCGGACGCCGGGGTCTCCTCGGGCGAGGTCGGGAACGCGCTGGCCGCGCTGAGCAGCGCCGTGGCCGGGCTGGCCCAGCACCTCGGCACGCTCAGCACCAACGTCGGCACCGCGAACGCCGACTTCACCGCGACCGACGGGGCGGTCTCCGACGCGCTGCGGCCGGGCGGGCCGGCGTACCCGGGGACGACGGCGCCGTGAGCGTGCTCGACACCGAGGCGTACGGCGACCCCGCGTCCTGCACCCGGGCCGCGGGCCAGTGCGGGACGGTCCGCACCGCCCTGCAGGAGGCCGGCTCGGAGGTGGACCGCGCCCGCTCGCTGGCCGGCAGCTGGCACGGCCTGGCCGGGGCGGCGTTCGAGGGCCAGGCCTCCGACACCGCCCGCGACCTGCACGAGCTCGGCACCCGGGTGCAGACGCTGGAGCACGCGCTCACCGACTTCGCGGGCGAGCTGACCGTGGTGCAGAGCCGGCTGGCGCACGCCCGGCAGGTCGCCGCCGCCGGCGGCGTGAGCGTCGCCGGCACGCAGATCACCCGGCCGGCACCGCCCGACGCGACCAGCCAGGGCGAGGTCGACGCGTTCAACCGCCGCGCCGCGGCGTGGAACGAGGCGGTCGAGATCGTCGACGGCGCCCGCGCCAAGGAGCGCGAGGCCCACCAGAACCTCGCCGACGGGATCACCGCCTCCACCGGCGACGGCTGGCTGGCGGACCTGATGCAGCGGCTGGGCTTCCTGCCGCCGGACTTCGCCGACGGCGTCGACCTCGGCGGCTACGCCTTCGGCCTGGGCGGCCTGGCCTTCGGCGCCACGGCCTCGATCCTGGTCAACGGCCGGTACGGCGTGTTCCAGCCGCGCACCGGCGGCCGGTTCGGCAGCCCCCGCGGGCTGAGCTTCTGGCAGCGGCTCGACGCGGGCCGGCGCGGCAGCAGCTTCCACGCCCGCCCGGGGATGGCCGCCGAGCGCGGCGCGTGGGCGAAGGCAGGCAAGTTCGGCGGGTACGCCGGTGGCGCGGTCACCGCGCTCACCGCGGGCTGGGACCAGTGGCAGTCCGACGCCGACGACCCCTCGCTGTCCGACCTGGACCGCGGCACCCGCGCGGTCACCAAGGGCGTGAGCACCGGCGCCGCCGCGTGGGCCGGCGGCGAGGCCGGCGCCTGGGCGGGTGGCGCGATCGGCACCGCGATCTGTCCCGGCGTCGGCACCGTCGTCGGCGGCGTGGTGGGCGGCGTGATCGGCGGCGCGGTGGGCGCCTTCGCCGGCAGCGAGCTCGGCGACTGGGCCATGGACGGCGCGACCGACGTGGTCGACGCGACCGCGGACTTCCTCGGCGACGCCGGCTCGGCCGTCGGGGACGTCGCCTCCGACGTCGGTGACGCGCTCACCTTCTGGGACTGAGAGGGTCCGGGCATGGATCTCACGCACGTGCTGGTGCTGCTCGCCGGGGTGGTCCTGGCGGTCTGGAACACCTGGCAGCACCTCGGCCGCTCGCGCGCGGCGCGGGCCTGGAGCGACGACATCCAGGGCGAGCTGAAGGTCCGCAGCGTGCTGGTGATCCGGCCGATGCTCGCGGTGGTGCTGATCGCCGCCGCCCTGGTCGGGCCCACCGCCGGCGCGGACGGCACCAAGCTGTGGATCTCGTTCCCGCTGGTGATCGCGCTGCTGGTCGCGTTCGGCTACATGGTGCTGCCGCTGCCGATCCCGCGCTGGGCCAAGCCCCGGTGGTTCCGCTCGCAGCAGCGGCACGTCTCGGGACGGGCGGCCCGCCGTGGCTGACCCCCGCGATCCCGCCGGGGACGGTCCCGGGCTGCGACTCCCGGCGTACCTCGAACCGGTCCCCGCGGGCACCCCGGACCTCCCCATCGAGGTCACCTTCGCGGCGCTCGAGCCCGCGTCGGGACGGTTCCGCAGCAACGTCGTGGTGACCGAGCAGCCGACCGGCGGCCTGGGGTTCCGCGACTGGCAGGCCGGCACCGACGAGCTGCTGCCGCGGACGCTGCCGGACTACCTGCTCGTCGACCTCGAGCGGCTCGAGCTCGACGGCCACCCCGCCGGTCGCCGGCTCGCGCACCACGCCGGGCCCGCGGGCGAGGCGCTGACCATGGAGCAGTGGTTCGTGCTCGTGGACGGGGTCGGGCACACGCTGACCGCGACCGTCGAGACCTGGCGGTACGACGAGCTCGCCGACTCGCTCGCCGGGGTGGCCGCGTCCTGGCGGCCGGCCGGGGAGGGGGCGTGATGCTGCTCGAGACCGATCCGGCCGGTGGCGCCGCCCGCCTGGACGCCGCCGGCGTGGCCGCGCTGCTCGGGGCGGCCCGGGGCGAGCCGGCGGCCCCGGAGGCGACCGTGGCGCTGGCGAGCGGCCGGCTGGACGCCGAGCTGGCGCTGCTGGGTGACCCGCTGGTGGCGCTGGAGCTGGTGGTCGCCGGTGGGTCCGTGCGGCTGGCGCACCGCGGCTGGGTGGGCCCGGAGCTCGCGGTCCTGCTGGCCGGGGTGCATGCGGAGGGCGGGGGTCAGGAGGGCGGCCAGGAGGGGGAGTGGCGGCTGCTGTCGATGCCGCCGGCGTTCCTGACCGCGGGGCTGGTGCGCCTCACCCGGATCCGGCCGCGCCGCGACGTCGGCGAGCCGCTGGCCGGGGCCTGGCACGACGACCTGGTGGCGGCCGAGGAGTCCGCTCGGCGGGCGGCGCTGGACGGGCTCGGGGCCGACTTCGCGTGGCGGCTGCGCGCGACCTGGCCGGGCGGGGAGCGGCTGCTGCACGCGGTCGACGGCGCCCACGGCCTGCATCTCGCCGACGCCTCGGGGCGGTTGGGGCGGGTCTCGAACACGTTCGGCTACCGGGTGCTGTCGACGCTGCTGCCGACCGACGCCGAGCTGGACGCCGCCCCTGCGTCGGGCCCGGGTCAGTAGTTCAGCTCGCGCCGCCAGGTCAACGACCAGGGGTCGACGCCGAGCAGGTCCAGTGCGGCGGCGCCGAGCCGCGCGAGCTCGGTCGCGGGGTCGGTCCCGGGCTCGTGGCCGGAGGGCCGGTCCGGGTCGGTGGTCACGCACTGCCAGTAGTGCGGGTACGACGGCTGCGTGCCGGTCGGGTCGGGGTCGCCCGGCGCGAGCCAGCCGAGGCTCCGGAGCCGGTCGTGGACCTCCTCCGGCACCTCCCAGTCGCCCCCGAACCGGGTCGCGCCGACGCACTCGCCGTACCACGCGGTCTCGTCGTCGCGCCGGAACTGCACGTAGCGGCTCGGCGGCGGCGCCGGCCGACGGCGCAGCAGGCCGGTGCGCGGCGGGGCGGGCGGCTGCGGCTCGCCGACGATCACGAACTCGTTCACGCCCAGGTCGGCCAGCGTCCGCGCCAGGT
Source organism: Nocardioides panaciterrulae (assembly GCF_013409645.1). Classification (NCBI taxonomy): domain Bacteria; kingdom Bacillati; phylum Actinomycetota; class Actinomycetes; order Propionibacteriales; family Nocardioidaceae; genus Nocardioides; species Nocardioides panaciterrulae. The sequence goes on from NZ_JACCBG010000001.1 coordinate 656,952, forward strand.
GCTTCTCGACCTGCTCGCACGTGGTGTCGCCGTAGGTCTCCTCCATGGGGCGACCGTAGCCGCCCTTGCGACCCACCCGGCCCACCCGTCGCAAGCGGCGCGGCGCGGTCCGGGCCGAGGCGGGTTACCCGGGCCCCACTAGCCTGTGACCGCCGCCCCAGTCGACGCCCGAGGAGCCCCGATGACCCAGTCCCCGCCCCTGGCCGACTCCCTCGCCGGACGCACGATCGCGGTGCTCGGCGGCACCGGTCCGCAGGGCCGCGGGCTGGCCCGGCGGTTCGCCGCGGCCGGGCTGCCGGTGGTGATCGGCAGCCGCAGCGCCGAGCGCGCCGAGCAGACCGCGGCCGAGCTGTCCCAGGCAGTGGGCGGGGCGACGGGCGGGCCGACGGGGGGTCCGGTGAGCGGCCAGGACAACGCCGGCGCCGCCGCGGCCGGCGACATCGTGGTGGTCGCGGTCCCGTGGGAGGGGCACGCCGAGCTGCTCGAGGGGCTCGCCGACCGGCTCGCCGGCAAGGTCGTCGTCGACTGCGTCAACCCGCTGGGCTTCGACAAGCAGGGGGTCTACGCGCTGCCGGTGGCCGAGGGGTCGGCCGCCCAGCAGGCCGCCGTACTGCTCCCCGACGCCACCGTCGTCGGCGCCTTCCACAACGTCAGCGCCGTGCTGCTCGACGACCCCGAGGTCGAGAGTGTCGACACCGACGTGCTCGTGCTCGGCGACGTCCGCGAGGCCACCGACCTGGTGCGCGACCTCGCGGGCACGATCCCGGGGGTGCGTGGGGTGTACGGCGGCCGGCTGCGCAACGCCCACCAGGTCGAGGCGTTCACGGCCAACCTGATCAGCATCAACCGCCGCTACAAGGCCCACTCCGGGCTGCGCATCACCGACGTCTGAGGGGCCGGCCATGACCGAGATCCACCCCGCCCACCCGGCGTCGAGCCCGCGCTCGGCCGAGCCGCGGGGCTGAGCGGTGGTGCTCAGGCTGCGCTCGCGCACGTTCGGCGACGACGTGCCGCTGGTGATGGCGATCGTGAACCGGACCCCCGACTCGTTCTACGACCGGGGCGCGACCTGGGCCGAGGACGCGGCGTACGACCGGGTCGCCCAGGTGGTCGAGGAGGGCGCGGACCTCGTCGACATCGGCGGGGTGCGGGCCGGCTACGGGCCCGACGTCGACGCCGCCGAGGAGATCCGCCGGGTGGCGGGCTTCGTCGGGCGGGTGCGGGCGGCCTACCCCGAGCTCGTGATCAGCGTCGACACCTGGCGGGCCTCGGTCGGCCGGGCGGTCTGCGCGGAGGGCGCCGACGTGCTCAACGACGCGTGGGGCGGGCACGACCCGGCGCTCGCCGAGGTCGCCGGGGAGTACGACGCCGCGCTGATCTGCACCCACACCGGCGGGTTGGCGCCGCGGACCGACCCCTACCGGATCGAGTACGACGACGTCGTGCGCGACTGCATCGACCGCACCACCGCGCTCGCGGCCCGTGCGCTGGCGGCGGGGGTCGCCCGGGAGAGCCTCGTGATCGACCCGGCCCACGACTTCGGCAAGTCCACCTTCGACTCCCTCGAGGTCACCCGCCGCCTCGGCGAGATGGTCGCCACCGGCTGGCCGGTACTGGTCTCGCTGTCCAACAAGGACTTCGTCGGCGAGACCCTCGACCTGCCCCCCGGCGAGCGGCTGCTCGGCACCCTCGCCGCGACCGCGGTCTGCGCGATGGCCGGGGCGCGGATCTACCGGGTGCACAACGTGCGCGAGACCCGGCAGGTGGTGGACATGGCCTGGTCGATCGCCGGCCGCCGGCCGCCGGCGCGGGCGATCCGGGGGCTGGCGTGACCGGCCGGCGGGTGGTGCTGGTGCCGGGGGCGCCCGCGCTGCTGCCCGAGCGGGTGTCGCTGGTCGACCCGGTCGCCGAGCTGCGGGCCGCGGTCCGGCGGGCGGTCGCGTGGGCGGTCGCGGGCGCCGGGTCGGTGCTGCTGCTGACCGACGACGTCGGCGAGGCCGACCGGGCGCGGGGGGTGGTCGACCCGGCCGGGCTGCGGGTGGGTCGGTCGCTGCTGGCGGCGTACGGCTTCACCGGGGAGGTGCGCGAGTGCGCGCTGCCCGCCGAGCTGTCGACTGCGCGGTCCGCCGAGCTGCCCGGCGAGCTGCCGGAGACCGACGCGGTCCTCGCGCTGGCCTCGGGGAGCGCGCGGCGGCGCGAGGGCTCGCCCGGCTACGTCGACGACCGGGCGACCGGGTTCGACGCGCGGCTCGGCGCCGCGCTGAGCGCTCCCGACCCCGCCGCGCTGGCTGACCTGGACCAGCGGCTCGCCGCCGAGCTGTGGGTCACCGGGGCGCGGACGTTCCGCGCGCTCGGCGGGCTGCTCGCCGGCGCCGGGCCGGCCGAGGTGGACCTCGCCGACGACCCCTTCGGCGTGCAGTACTGGGTGATGAGGTGGACATGCGGGTCCTGATCGGAGCGGCGCCGGAAGCTGGCACGGGCGTGGGCGTGGGTGCCGGCGAGGTGGACGACGAGCGGCTCGCCGAGCTGTACGCCGCGCCGCGGACCCCGTGGGTCCGGGTCAACATGGTGAGCACCGTCGACGGCTCCGCCACCGGCGAGGGCGGGCTGACCGGCGCGATCAACAACGAGCCCGACCACCGGGTCTTCGACCTGCTGCGCCGGCAGGCCGACGTGGTCGTGGTCGGCGCCGGCACCGCCCGCGCGGAGGGCTACACGGCGCTGGACCTGCCGCTGGTGCTGGTCAGCCGCGGCGGCGCGGTGCCGCCGCGGCTGCGCGGCGCCGAGCCCGGCCGGGTGCTGATGGCGACCTGCGAGCAGGCCGAGCACCTCGACGAGACGCGGGCGCTGCTGGGGGAGGAGCAGGTGCTGGTGCTCGGCTCGCACCGGGTCGACCTGCCGCTGCTGCGCGACCGGCTGGTCGACCGGGGCTGGGGCCGGATCCTCTGCGAGGGCGGCCCGCACCTGCTGCGCGACCTGGTCGCCGAGGGGGTCGCCGACGAGATCTGCTGCACCACCGTGCCGCACCTGGTCGCCGGCGAGCACCCCCGGATCACCGACGGCCCGCCCGTCGACGTACCGCTCGAGCTGCACACGCTCCTCGAACAGGACGGCACCCTCCTCGCCCGCTGGTTCCTGCACCACCCCCATCGTTGAGTTGGGCCCCGCACCGGGTTGAGTTGGGCCCGGCACCGGGTTGAGTTGGGCCACCCGCCGGCGTGAGTTGGGCCCCGCGCCGGGTTGAGTTGGGCCCCGCGCTGGGTTGAGTTGGGCCCGCCGCCGGCGTGAGGTGGGCCTCCCGGGCGTGGCCCCGCTGGCCTAGGGTCGCCCCATGGCTGTCGAACCCCTGTCCGGAGCCGGGTCCGAGCTGCCGGTGCTGGACGCCGAGGAGCAACGGGTCCTCGGGTGCCTGCTGGAGAAGCAGGTGACCGTGCCCGCGTCGTACCCGCTCACGCTGAGCGCGCTGCGCACCGCCTGCAACCAGTCCAGCAGCCGGGACCCGGTCGTCGACTACGACGAGCGCACCGTCGAGGCGACCGCCAAGCGGCTCAAGGACCGCGGGTTGCTGCGCATCGTGTGGTCCGACACCGGGCGGCGCACGCTGAAGTACCACCAGGTCCTCGCCGAGGCACTCGGGCTCGCCGAGGACGAGCGGGCCCTGCTGACGGTGCTGCTGCTGCGCGGCGCCCAGACGCCCGGCGAGCTGCGGACCCGCAGCGAGCGGCTGCACGCCTTCGCCGAGCGCCGCGACGTCGAGGAGCTGCTGGGGCGGATGGCCGAGCGGGGCCTGGCCAGGGAGCTCGCCCGGCAGCCCGGGCAGCACGACGCGCGCTGGGTGCACTGCCTGGGCGAGGCGGCCACGGCACCCGTCCCGGCGGCCCCGATCGCCTCGCCCGGGGCACCCGGGTCGGCGGGTGCGGTGAATGCGGTGGACCGGGAGAGCGTGCTCGCGGATGGGGCCGCCGCGCGCGACGAGCGGGTGCGCACGTCGTACGACGCCATCGCCACGGCGTACGCCGACGCGCTGGTCGACGAGCTGCTCGACGGCCAGCCCTTCGAGACCTGGCTGCTCGACCGGGTCACTGGTCACGCCGACGGCCGCCCGGTCGTCGAGGTCGGCTGCGGGCCCGGCCACGTCACGGCGTACCTCGCCGAGGCCGGCGCCGACGCCACCGGCCTCGACCTGTCGCCGGGGATGGTCGCCGAGGCTCGGCGGCGGTTCCCGGACGGTGCCTACGAGGTCGGTGACCTGCGTCGGCTGATGCGCCCGACCAGCGCGCCGGGGTGGGCGGCCGTGCTGGGGTGGTACTCCCTGATCCACCTGGCCGGCTCCGAGCTGCCCGTCGCGGTCGCCGCGCTCGCCCGGCCGCTCGCCCCCGGCGGCTGGCTGGTGCTCGCGCTGCACGCGGGGGCCGGCGTACGGCACAACGGCTGCTGGTTCGACCTCCCCGTCGACCTCGACGTGGTGCTGCACGAGCCCGGCGACGTGACCGCCGCGGTCCGGGCGGCCGGGCTGGTCGACATCGAGTGGTACCGACGCGGCCCACTCACGCACCGCGGCGAGACCACCGAGCGGTTGTACGTCGTGGGCCGGGCGCCGGCGTAGTCCGCCGGCGGTGCGGGGCCCAACTCAACCCGGTGCGGGGCCCAACTGAACGTGGTGCGGGGCCCAACTCAACCCGGTGCGGGGCCCAACTGAATGCGGCGTGGGGCCCAACTCAATCCGGTGCGGGGCCCAACTCAACATGGCTTGTGATTGCATTCACAAAGTCGCGGGGCGAGGGACGACCCAGGCGGACGGGCGCCCGGCCCGCGCGTAGCGTCGAGGTCGTGCTTCCCCGAGCCACGCACGCAATGTCCATGCTCCTCCCGATGGCCGCCGAGCCGCCGGGGCTGATGCCCGCCCGCGAGCAGATGGCGGTCAGCCTCGGCTGGCACATCGTGCTGGCCTGCTTCGGGGTGGCGTTCCCGGCGATGATCTACGTCGTCCACCGCCGTGGCATCCGCCGCGACGACCCGGTCGCGCTCGGCCTGGCCCAGCGGTGGGCCAAGGTCTCGGCGGTGCTGTTCGCGATCGGCGCGGTCTCCGGGACCGTGCTCAGCTTCGAGATGGGCCTGCTCTGGCCGGGCCTGATGGGGCGCTTCGGCGACGTGCTCGGGCTGCCGTTCGCGTTCGAGGGCCTCTCGTTCTTCGTCGAGGCGATCTTCCTCGGCATCTACCTCTACGGCTGGGGCCGGATGCCCCCGCGCCGGCACCTGCTGATGCTGCTGCCGATGGCCACCGCCGGGGTGGTCGGCACCTACTGCGTGATCGCGGTCAACGCGTGGATGAACATGCCGACCGGCTTCCGCATCGTCGACGGCAAGGTCACCGACGTACAGCCGTGGCGGGTGCTGTTCAACAGCGGCGCGTTCCTGCAGTTCGCCCACATGTGGGTGGGCGCGTTCATGCTGGTCGGGTTCGTCGTCGCCGGGGTGTACGCCGCCGGCATGCTCCGCGGCCGCCGCGACGAGCACCACCGGCTCGGGTTCAGCGTGCCGTTCGTGTTCGCGACCGTGGCGGCGCTGGCGCAGCCGGTGATCGGTCACGTGCTCGGCATGCGGCTGGGCACCACCCAGCCCTCGAAGCTGGCCGCGTTCGAGCTCGCCGTCCACACCGAGCAGCCGGCGCCGCTGAGGATCGGCGGCCTGCTGATCGACGGCACCGCGAAGTGGTTCCTCGAGATCCCCAAGTGGGGCTCGTTCATCGCCCGCGGCTCCTTCGACAAGCCGGTGCGCGGGCTCGACACGTTCCCGCCCGCCGACCGGCCGCCGGTCAACGTCACCCACGTCGCGTTCCAGTCGATGATCGGGATCGGCACGCTGCTCGCGCTCGCGGTGACCGTCTACTGGCTGGCCCGCTGGCGGGGTCACGACCTGCGCGAGAACCGCTGGTTCCTCCGGTTCGCGGTCGTGGCCGGCCCGCTCGCGGTGCTCGCGCTGGAGTCGGGGTGGGTCGCCACCGAGGTCGGCCGCCAGCCGTGGACGGTCTTCGGCGTACTCCGCACCGTCGACGCCGCCTCCGGCAACGCCGGGCTCTGGTGGAGCTTCACCGGCGTCGCGATCGTCTACCTCGGCATGACCGTCGGCGCCTGGGTCGTGCTGCGCTCGATGGCCCGGCGCTGGCGGGCGGGGGAGACCGACCTGCCCAGCCCGTACGCGCCCGAGCCGCTGCCGCTCGCCGAGAGCGCCGGGGCGGGGGACGCCGGCGACGCCGCACCCGGGAAGGGGGCCCGCGGATGACCCAGGAGATGGCGGTCGCCGCCGCGTTGTTCGCCGGCGTCGTGCTCTACGCGTTGTTCGCCGGCGCGGACTTCGGCTCCGGCTTCTTCGACCTCACCGCCGGGGGTACGGCGGCCGGGCGCGGGCTGCGCACGCTGGTCGACCACAGCATCGGGCCGGTCTGGGAGGCCAACCACGTCTGGCTGATCTATGTGCTGGTGATGTGGTGGACCGGATTCCCGACCGCGTTCGCGGCGGCGATGAACACGCTGTTCGTGCCGCTGATGCTCGCGCTGCTCGGGATCGTGCTCCGGGGCGCGGCGTTCGCGTTCCGCAAGTACTCCGGCTCGCTGGCCCAGGCGCGGCTCTTCGGCGTGGTCTTCGCGGGCTCCTCGCTGATCACGCCGTTCTTCTTCGGGTGCGTCGCGGGCGCGGTCGCCTCGGGCCGGGTCCCGGCCGACGGGCACGGCCCGCTGTTCTCGTCGTGGCTGACGCCGACGTCGGTCTTCGGCGGGCTGATCGCGGTCGGCACCTGCTCGTTCCTGGCCGGTGTGTTCCTCACCGCGGACGCCGGCCGCGCGGGCCAGCGCGACCTCGCGCGGACCCTGCGCCGCCGTACCCTCGGCGTCGGGCTGGTCACCGGGGCCGTGGTGTTCGCCGCGCTGGTCCCGATCCAGCACGACGCGCCGACGCTCGCGCACGGCCTGGAGACCCGGGCCGCGCCGCTGATCGTGGTGTCGTTCCTGGCCGGCCTCGCGACCCTGGTGCTGGTGGCCCGGGGCCGGGCGGCGCTCGGTCGGCTGACCGCGGTGCTGGCGGTCGGGACGGTGGTGCTGGGCTGGGGCGTCGCGCAGTACCCCTGGCTGCTGGTCGACCAGATCACGATCAGTGAGGCGGCGGGCGCACCGGCCACGCTGACCGGGCTGCTGATCGTGGTCGCGCTCGCGGCGGTGATCGTGGTGCCGGCGCTGGCGTACCTCTTCTGGCTCACCCAGTCCGAGCGCTGGTCCCACGACTAGAGGTTGAGTTGGGCCCACCGCCGGGTTGAGTTGGGCCCCGCGCCGGGTTGAGTTGGGCCTCCCGCCGGGTTGAGTTGGGCCCCGCGCCGGGTTGAGTTGGGCCTCCCGCCGGGTTGAGTTGGGCCTCCCCGCGGCGAGCCCCGAAGCCGCCCCGGTGCTCACCGAGCGGCGTCGACGTCGACGACGCCGGGGATCGGGGTGGTCCCGGTGAACTGGTCGGCCATCGCGTCCACCCCGCGCTGCGGGCGGGCCAGGTCGAGGTAGGCCGCCTGCCGCTGCTCGGCCTTCTTCTCCGGGTCGATGCCGAAGAGTCGGTTCCGGTCGTCCTTCAGCGACTCCTCGCACTCGCCCTCGCGGTTGAACGACCACATCAGCATCGGGTCGCCGAGCGGCAGGTCGTGCCCGGGCGCGCCGTCGTGGCGGCCGGTGTGCCAGGTGTGCCAGGTCTTGCCGTAGGAGTTGACCAGCTGCTTCATGAACGCCGTCTCGGCGGCGTCCGGCAGCCCGGGGGCGACCAGCTCGCCGGAGAACACCTCGTAGTTGTGCGGGTGCCAGTAGTCCTTCTCGGACTCCGGGAGGGTGTCGAAGAGCCGGCCGGAGACGATGTACTCGATCCCGATCAGGTTCGCCTCCTTGGTGTTGCCGTCGAACAGCACGCACTGCAGCAGGTCGTCGTTCACGACCTTGCAGTAGTGGTGGGCCTCCATCTGCTCGTGCGGCTCGTCCTTCGGACAGTGGAAACCCACCACGTAGACGTCGAAGCCGCGCAGCGGCGTGGTCGACTGCAGCAGGTGTGCGCCCTGCTCCAGCGCCGCGAGCCACGCGCCCTTGCCCTCGCCGGCGGGAGTCACGGCGGGCGCGCGGTCGGGGATCGTGATGTGCACGGGGCCTCCTCGGGGACGGGTGCTCGGGCCGGGGCGGTACCCATCCGCCCCGCTGCCATCCCGCGCCGGTCAGGCCCAGGCCGGCTCGTCGGCGCCCCAAGGCCGCCCGACCCAGGAGTACGCCGGGGGCGCGCCGGCCCAGTCGAGCGCCGGCGGGGCAGACCGGATCCGTCCCGCGGGCCCATCGGCCTCGACCGCCGGCAGGGCCGCCTCGTCCACGGCAGGCTCGGTCCCACCGGGCTGGGCGAGCAGCTCGTGGGCGACCCGGGCCAGCGAGATCGAGACCAGGTGGCTGCCGCCGCCGGCGCGCTGGCGCCGCAGCGCGCTCATCACCCCGGCCGCGAGCAGGTGCCCGGCCGAGTGGTCGAGGGCCTGGGCGGGCAGCGCGCCGGGGGTCGCGGCGCCGCCGCTCTCGCGCACGGCGATCCCGCTGGTGGCCTGCACGATGCTGTCGAACCCGCGCCGCGCCGACCACGGCCCGCCGGTGTCCCACGCGCTGACCCGGCCCACGACCAGGCCCGGGAACCGGGCGGCGAGCTGCTCCGCCTCGAGGCCGAAGCGGTCCAGCGAGCCGGGCCGGTAGCCGGTCACCACCACGTCGGCCGACGCCAGCAGCCGCTCGAGCACCTCGTCCCCGGCGCGCGTGGCGAGGTCGACGACCGCGCAGCGCTTGCCCTGGCCGGTGTCGAGGTGCTGCCACTCGATCTCGGGCGGGCGCGGGGAGTCCAGCCGCAGCACGTCCGCGCCGGCGAAGGCCAGGTCGCGGGTCGCGACCGGCCCGGCGATCACCCGGGTCAGGTCGAGCACCCGGACGCCGGCGAGCGGCCGCCCGTCGCCGGCCGCCGCCTCGCGCCACGGCCGGGGCGCCGCCTCGCCGAGTCCGGCGAACCCCAGCAGCGGCCGGCGAGCGACGGCCTGCCCCTGCGGGTGCGCCCGCCACTCCTCGACGTCGCGGACCTTCACGAGGATCGCGCCCGCGACCGCGGCCGCCTCCTCCAGCTCCTCGGCCCCCCGACCGGCCACGGCGGCGCGCATCGCGTCCTTGCCGGCGCCCTCGGCGAGCCCCAGCAACCGGCGCAGCCGGGCGTCGTGGTGCGGGTAGTTGCCGTGCGTGCGCACCCACCCGTCACCCGCCCGCCAGAACCCGGACAGCTCGCCCCACACCGACGGCGCCTCGCCGTTCCAGCGGAACAGCCGGTCGCTGCGGTACGACGCCGCGACGCGCGCCGGGTCCAGCCGGACGACGGGCGGCTCGCCGCGCCCCGTCGTACGAGCCTCGGACACCAGCCCCGCCGCGACCGAGGCCAGCGCGACGCTGTCGAAGGCGAGCTCGCCGACCGCCAGTGACGAGCGCAGCGGCACCTCGGCCCCGGGGTCGGCCACCCCGGCCAGCTGGGCGGGGTCCTCACCCAGGTCCTGCCAGGCCCGTCGTCCGAACCGACCGATCGCTCCCACGTCCGTGCTCCTCCCCGCCGGCTCATGGTCGAACCGACGTCCCGGGGCAACCTTGGCAGACGGGGCGGGTGCGCCGGGAGAGGCCGGTGTGGTCCGACAGGTGGCGTGGGGAGTGTCAACGAGCGCCGACTCGGCGTGGGGTGGGGGTCAGGTGTCGGAGCGGGCGACCGCGGTCCAGATCAGGTGGGTGCCGCCGCCGGGGCCCGCGGTGACCTGGAGGTCGCCGTGGTGGCGGGTCGCCCGGCTGCGGAGGTTGGCCAGCCCGCTGGCGCGCGTCGTGTCGCCCAGGCCGCAGCCGTCGTCGATCGCCTCGACGCTCAGCTGGGCGGCGGCGAGGGTCACGCGCAGCCGGACACTGCGGGCCTTCGCGTGCCGGGCGGCGTTGGCCAGAGCCTCGCGGGCCACCGCCACCACGTCGTCGGCCAGGTCGGGGGAGACCGCCTGGTCCAGCGGGCCGGAGAACTCCGCGTGCGGGGCGAAGCCGAGCGTCGGGCGCGCCTCCTCCACGACGGCCAGCAGCCGCTCCTTGAGCCCGCCGCCCCCGTGCGGGGCCCGGTTGAGCTGGAAGATCGTGGTCCGGATCCGCCGGATGGTGCTGTCGACGGCGTCGACGAAGTCGCTGAGGTGCTGGCGGTTCGCCTCGTCGTCGATCCGGTGGACCATCGCCTGCAGCCCCATCCCGGTCGCGAACAGCTCCTGGATGACGTGGTCGTGCAGGTCCGCGGCGATCCGCTGGTGCTCGCGCAGCACCGCCAGCGCCGCCTGGTCGGCGCGGGTCTGGTTCAGCTCGAGGGCGACGCCGAGGTGCCCGACGTACGCGTCGAGCTGGTCGAGGTCGGTCTGGTCGAAGGGGTGGCGACCGTTGGTCCGGCCCACCATCAGCGCACCGACCACGGTCTTGCCCCGGCACAGCGGGCCCGCGATCAGCGAGGCGAGCTGGGGGTCGGTGACCACCTTGACGTTGCGGCGGTGGTAGCCGCCGAGGAGCACCGGGTCGCCGGTGCGCAGGGTCGGCGCGAGCACGCTCTGCGCGATCGGCACGTGGACGCCGAGCACCTGGTCGGCGAGCGGCCCGACCGCGGCCGCGACGACCATGTCCTCGCCGTCGAGCTCGGCGAGGATCGCCACGTCGCCCTCGCCGGCCTGCAAGGCGGCCTGCAGCAGCACGTCGATGGGCCGGTCCTGCTGCCCCGAGAACACCTCCTGGCTGGCCTCGGTGGTCAGCGTCTGCCACCGCCGGCGGCGCTCGGAGTCCTCGTAGAGCCGGGCGTTCTCGATCGCGACCGCGGCGGTCCGGGCCAGGCTGGTGAGCAGCTGCTCGTCCTCCTCGGAGAAGGCGCCGCGGAGGCTCTCGACCAGGTAGAGCGTGCCGTAGACGCTGCCGCGCACCCGGATCGGCGTGCCCAGCAGACCGGGTGTCGGGTGGCGGCTGCCCGCGGGGTCGTCCGCAGGCAGATCGGCGGGCAGATCGGCGGGCAGGTCGGCGCCGTCCTCGACCGCGGCGGCGAGCGTCCGGCCGACGCGGCGCACGTCGTCGATCCGGATCGGCCCCGGCGCGTCGACGAGCAGGTCGAGGAGCGCGGCGCCGTCGGGCGCACCCTCGAGCATGGCCACCTGCTCGCCGTCCATGCCGGTGTGCACGAACTGCGACAGCGAGCCGTCCTCGCTGAGCACCCCCAGCGCGGCGTACCGCGCGCCGATCAGGTCCCGCGCGGCGCGCACCGTCCGGTGCAGCACCACGTCGAGCTTCAGGTCGGCGGTGACCAGCGCGTTGGCCCGCAGCAGGGCCCGCAGCCGGCCCTGGGCCTTGAGCACGTCGGCGGCGCGCTCGGTGAGCTGGACGAGGGTCTCCTCGAGCTCGAGGCGGGGCACGTCGGGGAAGGTGAGTAGCTCCCGCGGCCCCGGCCGGGTCGGATCCACCACCCGCTCGTCCACCGCCGAGAGGTCCGTGGTGGGCAGGTCGTGGGCGAACCGGGGGGAGGCCGGGTGCGTCGGCACCGTCCCCAGGTCGGTGCGCTCGCGGAACGAGACGACCGCGCCGCGGCTGTGCCCGGTGGCGTCCTCGCGCGGGCGCACCGTCATGTCGAACCAGCCCGAGGTGCCCGGCGCCGCGCACGGCGTGAGCAGGGTGGCGGGAGTCGTCAGCTCACCGCGCAGGGCGCGTCTCACGAGCTCGCCGGCGCGCCGGGCGACCGGGTCCTCACCGGCCCGCGCGCAGACCTCCAGGTAGGAGACCCCGGGCCCGCTGCGATCGACCGCGCCGCCGTTGCCGCGGCAGAAGTCCAGCCACGCCTCGTTGACCGCGACGATCCGGCCGTCGTGGTCGAGTACCGCGGTCTGGACCGGCGGCGCGGCGGGGACCGGCGGCGCGTGTGCCACGTCCGCGACCCGTGGCTCGTGATCGGTCATCATCGTCCCCACCCCCGCGGCGGTCGACAACCCCGCCCCGACGGACTGTTCCCTGCTCGCATGCCCATTCCCGAGCTCCCTCCCGGCGTGCGATGGAGCCGCCAGGAGCAGGGGCGACCGTGTCCCTCCGGGGTCCGGGGAGGCTAGTGGTGACAGTACTCCCCGGAATCGCGCCGGTGAAGGCAGAATGACTGAGACCTGCTGCAGCCGGCAGGCGGTGAACTGGCGCGACCCCGGGGTCGCGCGCTCGGGCAGGGCGCCAGGCTCCAGGGGCCAGGGGGACCTGATGTACGACCACGCGCTGTTCGTCAAGACCGTCGCCACGTTCAGCGGCCGGCTGCTGGAGTCCTACGACTCCGACATCGACGTGGACGCCGTGCTCCGGGACCTGATGGGCAGCTTCGTGGCGATCTTCGACCTGGCCGGGGCGGGGATGGGGCTGGCCGAGGACGGGACGATGCGCACCACCACCGGCGTCCCGGAGCAGATCTCGGCGCTGGAGGACGTCCAGCATCAGCACCAGGTCGGTCCGTGCATGGCGGCGTTCCGCGAGGGACGGGTGGTCGTGGTCGACGACCTCACGGCGTACGCCGACCGGTGGCCGGCGTACGCCGCGGTCGCGGCCCGCCTGGGCATGACCACCGTGGTCGGCCTGCCGTTGCAGCTGGCCGGCCACCAGGTCGGGGCCGTCAACCTCTACTCCGGTGAGCACCGGGACTGGCCGGCCGAGGACCTCGAGGCCGCGCAGGTGCTCGCCGACCTGATCACCGGCTACCTGGTCACCGGCTCGAAGCTGCGCCAGCAGGAGCAGCTGACCGAGCAGCTGCAGCACGCCCTGGACGCGCGGACCGTGATCGAGCAGGCCAAGGGCGTGGTCGCCGCCAGCAACGGTGTGGGTGTGGACGAGGCCTTCGAGCTGATCCGGCGGCACGCCCGCACCCATCACGTGACCGTCCGCGAGCTCTCCGAGGCGATCGTCGAGCTCGGGCTGCGGCTGTAGCGCCCGGGCCGGTCACGACCGGTCGTCGGAGCCGCCGAGGCCCACCTGGACGGCGTTGACGAGCATCCGGGCCACGAACCCCACCAGCACCAGGTCGCCGAGCATCTGGATGGTCGCGACCGCCCGGGCCGCCTCGGAGACCGCGGCGATGTCGCCGAAGCCGACGGTGGCGAAGACCGTCACGGTGAAGTACATCGAGTCCAGCCGGGTCAGCGGCTCGGTGAAGTCCGCCGGGTCGGCGCGGCCCATCACGTAGTAGACCGTGGCGAAGACGACGAAGAACAGGATCAGCCCGAGCACCAGCGCCTCCACCCCACGCACCCGCGGGAACGGCGAGCGGGTGATCTCGCGCAGCTGCCAGCCCAGCACCACGGCGACCAGCACCAGCCCGGCCCCGAGGGCCAGCCACGACCGGCCGTCGAGCCGGGTCATCGGCAGCAGGAAGTACGCCGCGCCGATGGCGAGCGCGACCGCCGAGGACCTGGCCAGCGAGATCACCGCCGCACGCCGGGCCGCGGGCGGCGCCACCGGACCGGTGCCGGTCACCGTCGTACCGGGGTGCATGGTCCGAGTAGACGCCGTCGTACGCCGGGGTGGTCTCACCCGCAGCGGGTGATGTGACCGGGAGCGTGCCGCCGGACGCTAGGGGTGTCCGAGTGTGTGCGCAGACGACAGGAGCTCGTCATGTCCGAGACCCAGATGGGATCCACGACCCCCTCGACGAACCCCACTGCGGGCCCGTCGACCCAGATGCCCCCGGCGGCCACCGCGGAGCCGGTCCACCGGGGCCCCGAGCCGACCGGCTGGGTCGGCTGGATCATGTTCGCCGCGGTGATGATGCTGATGCTCGGGATGTTCCACGCCATCGCCGGGCTGGTGGCGCTCTTCCAGGACTCCTACTACCTGGTCACGAAGAACGACCTGGTCGTGCACGTGAACTACACGACCTGGGGCTGGGTGCACCTGATCGGCGGCATCGTGATCGTGCTCGCCGGTGTCGGCCTGCTCGCCGGCCAGATGTGGGCCCGGATCGTCGGCGTGGGCCTCGCGGTGCTCAGCGCCGTGGTGAACATGGCCTTCTTCGCGGCCTACCCGTGGTGGTCGGCCCTGATGATCACCTTCGACGTGCTGGTGATCTGGGCGCTCACCGCCCACGGCGCGGAGATGAAGGGGCTCAAGGAGGCGCGCTGACGCCGCTGTCCGCACGGTCCCCGTCGACCGGCATCCCGACCCGTCCCGGGCGGGGGGCCGACCGGCGGGGACTGTCGCGTGCGCATGCGCGGGCGCCGGCCATCGCCGGCTCGCGAAGGGGCTCAGGCGAGCGCGGTGACGCCGGCGACCGAGAAGCCGTGCTCGCGCAGCACGCGCACCAGGTCGACGAGGTCGCGGTCCTGGCCCAGCCGCGCACAGATGACCGTCTGGATCCTGGTGGCGCCGGCCACCGTGGGCTCGAGGGCCAGCCGGACCGCCGGGCCGACCCCGCCGCGGACCACCACCTCGTAGTGCACGAGCCGGTTCACGGCTGCGGCTCCGGCGGAGGGGCGTCCTGTTCGGCCACCCGGCGGATCTCCACGACCTCGAGCCCGTAGGCGCGCAGCCGCCGCAGGAACTCCGCCAGCGCCTGCTGGTCGGGGAACCACCCCGACAGCACCGTGGTCACGTCCTGGCCGGTCACCTCGACGTCCCCGAGCTCCTCGAGCAGCTCCTCGGCGACGGTGTCGCCGGCCACCGACCCGTTGAGACGGATCTCGTAGGTGCGGGGGGACGTCGGCTCGGTCATCGGCTCGTCATCAGCTCGGGAGGCGGGAGGTCGGCTCGGTCGGGCCGCGGGCGCCCGGCTGCGGTCAGCCGGCCCTCCCAGCACACTCCGACCGCAAGGTGGTGTCCTCACCCGGTGAGGATGAGGGTCAGCCGGCCGGGCGCTCCGGGCGCTCGAGCAGGCCGAGCTCGCGGGCCCGGCGCACCGCGCTGTTGCGTCGGTTCACGCCCAGCTTGCGCAGGATGCTGCGCACGTGGGTGCGGACGGTGTTGACCGACACGAACATCCGCGCGGCGATCTCCTCGGTGGTCAGCAGCTCCTCGAGGTGGCCGAGCACCTCGGTCTCCCGGGCGGTCAGCGGCTCGACGACGACGTCGCTGAGGTGGAGGTGGTCCTCGCCGGTGGGGGCGGGGGTCCTGGTCGGAGCCAGAGTCCTGGCCGCGGCCGGCGTGCTGGCCGGAGGCCTGGCCGGCGTCCTGACCGGGGTCCTGACCGGGGTCCTGGCCGGCGTCGGGGTCCTGGCGGGGGTCGGGGTCCTGGCCGCGTGGTGCGGGCGAGCGGCACCGGACGACGGCACGGTGCTGAGCCAGCGGTGGCGGTCGAGCAGCTGCGGGTTGCCGGCCAGCAGCCGGCGTACCGTGGGCGCGGCCTCGCGGAACGGCCGCCGCAGCTCCTCCTCGGCGGCCAGCCGGAGCGCCCGTTCGACCAGTGCGACCGCCTGCTGCGGGGCGCGCCGGCGGGACTCGTGGACGCCCTCGACCAGCAGCAGGGTCACCTCGGCGGGCAGCGGCCGGGCGGCGCTGCGGGCCCGGCTGAGCGACTCCTCGACCGCGGCCCGGTGGCCCTGCTCGGCGTACGCCGCCGCCGCGAGCACCGCGCCGCCGAGGTGGTCCTCGTGGCTGATCCCCTCGAGCTCTCGGAGCGCCAGGTCGGGCTGGCCCTGGGCCATCCACAGCTCGGCGACCTGCAGCCGCAGCCAGTCGGTGAGCCACGGGTCGTGCGGCTCGGTGCGCTCGCCGGCCTGGCCGAGCCGATCGGCCGCCCGGCGCGCGCCGTGGGTGGCGACGTCGAGGTGGCCGAGGATGCCGGTGGCGAGGACCCTGCTCACCGGGTCGTTGGGTAGCGACGCGCAGGCCTGGGCGGCGGCGAGGTGGCGGCGGGCGGCGGCCTGGTCGTCGCGCTCCAGCGCGACCAGCGCGAGCGCGACGGCGGGGGCCGCCGGTCGCCGTTCGGCCGGGATCCGGGCGGCGTCGGCGATCGCCAGGGCGCGCGTGGCCTGGTCGGATGCCCGGGTGAGCCGGCCGGCCAGCGCGTCGGCCAGTGCCTCGTGGCCGAGCAGCGCCACGTGCAGGCGCGGCGGCAGCCCGGGGGCCGTGCGGGCCTCGGCGAGCCCGGCGCGGGCCTCGTCGAGGTCGCCGCACCGCAGCGCGACCGCCGCCCGGGCGAGCGCCACCAGCGCGATCGAGCCGGGTCCGGACGGCGTGCCCGCGAGCGTCGCCACGGCCCGGTCGGCCTGCTGGACGGCGGCCCGGGCGGCGCCGGCCTCCTCGGCGCTGCTGGCCCGCAGCGCGTCGACGAGCAGCACCGCGGTCTCCACCGGGTCGCCGTGGCGGTGCGGCCGGCGGCGCAGTCCTCCACGCGCGGAGTCGAGCTCGACCGCGCAGGCGGCGGGATCGGAGCCCGCGAGCGCGAGGGTGGCGCGTACGACGCAGGCCGCCGGCTCACCGACCCGGAACGGGATGCGGTGGGCCACCTCGGAGACATGCGGGTCGGTCCCGAGCAGCAGCGGTGCCACGCCCCGGTCGCTGAGCAGCTGGGTCGCGAGGTCGGCCCACAGGCCGCCGACGGCCAGCTGGTCCAGCGACCGGTCGGCCATCTCGTTGCGCCGCAGCCAGGAGGCCGCGCGCCGGTGCAGCTCCTCGGCCAGCTCGGGCTGCTCCCAGGCGAGCTGGGCGCGGAGCAGGTCGCGGAAGAACGGCGGGTAGCGGTGGGCCCCGGGCTGGTCGGCCACCGGCTCGAGGAACATGTTGGCGCGGGCCAGCTCCTGCAGCCCGCGGGTCGCGGTGGCGCCGGCCAGCTCCTCGGCGAGCCCGGGGTAGAGGGTGTCGGGCACGGCGGTGCGCAGCAGCAGCTGCCGGGTGGCGTCGTCCTGCCCGGCCAGCACCTCGCCGAGCAGGAAGCCGGTGATGTCGGCGTCCTGGGCGACCAGGGCGGCCACCGGGTCGGGTCCGGTGTCGCGCGCGCCGTCCCGGTCGCGGTGGGCGAGCGCCCGGGCGGCGAACCTGAGCCCGGCGGCCCACCCGCCCAGCCGGGCGGTCAGCTCGTGCACGGACTCCGGCGGCAGCGCGACCCGGTCCAGGCGGAGCAGCTGGTCGGCCTCGGCATCGGTGAAGGCGAGGTCGGCCGCGCGGACCTCGAGCACCCGACCCTCGAGCCGGTAGCGGTAGAGCGGCAGCACGGGGTCGACCCGGCTGGCCAGGACCAGGTGCAGCCGCCCCCAGGTGTGGTCGAGCAGGTGGGCCAGCTCACCGGCCTGGTCGCCTGAGCGCAGCTCGAAGCCGTCGAGGACCAGCACCAGGTCGCGGCCCGAGCCGGCGATGGCGGCGGCGAGCGCGCGCAGGGCGGCGGCGGGCAGCCGGCCCGCGGTGCCGGCGGCTCCCGTGCCGGCTCCTGCGCTGGCTCCCGGGCCGGGCAGCAGGGCCGCCACCGGGGCGGGCAGCTCGAGCCCGAGGTCGTCGAGCGTCCGCAGCAGCGACGGCCACGACAGCTGGCCGACCTCGTCGGCCCCGATCCAACCGATCGGCCCACCGACCTCGCGAGCCCACTGCGCCAGCAGCGTGGACTTGCCGGCGCCGGCCGGCCCGCTGACCAGGGTCAGCGGGACCTCGCGGACCCCGGACAGCCGGCCGGTGAGCCGCGGGCGGTCCACCAGTCGGGGATTCGCGCTGTTCACGACACCTGTGCTCCTGCCCTCGACTACCCCTTCTGCACGCTAGGGAGGCGCGTGACCGGTCAGCAGAGAACGATGGCAGTTCCGCGGAGGACCTCCGGGGCGTCCGGCCCCACGGGGCTCGGGACTTCGAGGGGACGGCGGCCGGCCCCGGCGAGGTGGGCCCGGCGAGGTGGGCCGGCGGCTGTTCTCATCCGCGACGGGCGAGGCGCGGGCCCCGGCGTACGTCGGAGGCTGGGACGACGCAGGGGTGGCCGCGACGGGCGTGCCCCCGTCGTACACCGGAGTCGTACACCGGAGGAGGCCGGGTGAGCGATCTGCAGGACGTCAGGGCGCTCCAGGACAGGATCGCCGAGCTGGAGGCCCAGCTGGCGGCCGAGCACCGGGCCGCCCAGCAGGTGGGCGCGGGCGCCCGCCCGGCTCCGCCCGAGCAGCGCCACGTCCGGGGCCTGAGCGTGATCGCCGGGATCCTGGTGGTGCTCGCCGTCGTGCTGGCGCCGCTGTCGGTCTCGGCGGTGTGGGCGAACCGCCAGATCTCCGACACCGACCAGTACGTCGCCACCGTGGCCCCGCTCGCGGACTCGGCGGCCGTGCGGTCCGCGGTCGCCGACGAGGTGACCGCGGCGGTGCTGGACAGCATCAACGTCGACCAGGTCACCTCCGAGGCGCTCAAGGCGCTGGCCGCCCAGCCGAACGTGCCGCCGGCGGTCGCGCTCGCGATCCCCGGCCTGCAGACCGCGCTGGTCAACGGCATCGACAGCTTCGTCCGCGACCAGGTCACGACGGTGCTGGCCAGCGACCAGTTCAAGCAGGTGTGGGAGCAGGTGAACCGGCTCGCCCACGAGCAGGTGCTGCGGCTGCTGGAGGGCAAACAGGGCACGCTGGTCACCGCGCAGGGCGACACGGTCACGCTCAACCTCGGGCCGGTCGTCGCCGAGGTGAAGCAGCGCCTGGTCGCCCAGGGCTTCAGCCTGGCCAACCGGGTGCCGACGACCGACCGGTCGTTCGTGCTCGTGCAGTCCTCGTCGATCACCAAGGCGCAGTGGGCCTACAAGGCGCTGGACACGCTCGGCACCTGGCTGCCGGTGATCGCGCTCGCCTGCCTCGCCGGCGGCGTGGCCCTGGCCCGCGACCGGCGACGCGCGCTGCTGCGCGGCTCGCTGGGGGTGGTCGCGGCGATGCTGGTGCTGGGGATCCTGCTCGCGCTGGCCCGGTCGTGGTACGTCGGGCAGACGCCCGGGAACGTCCTCACCCCGACCGCCGCGGGCGACGTGTTCGACACCCTGGTGCGCTTCCTGCGGACCGGGCTGCGGGCGGTCGCGGTGCTGTTCCTGCTGATCGCGGTGGCGGCGTTCCTCTCGGGCCCGTCGAGCGCCGCGGTCGGCACCCGGCGGGGCTTCGTCCGCGGCATCGGCGCGATGCGCGGCAGCGCCGAGGCGGCCGGCTGGCAGACCGGCCGGGTCGGCACCTGGACCTGGACGCACCGCCGGGCGCTGCGCTGGACGCTGGCGGGCCTCGGCGGGCTCGCGCTGGCGTTCTGGAACCAGCCGACCGCCTGGGACGTGGTGCTCGTGGCCGTGCTGGTGCTGCTCGGCCTGGCGGTCGTGGAGTTCCTCGGGCGACCGGTCGGTGCCCGGCTCGGCCCGGACCGGGCCGCGGCCGGCGAGGCCGGCGGCCCCCCGGGCGGCGGGTCGCGGCCGGGCGGCGGGCACCCGCCGATCTGACCGGGGGTCTCCCTCGGTTGCGGCGTCCCGAGCTCGGCGCCGCGCCTGCGCCGCCGCGGCGCGAGGTGCTCGCCGGTCGACGTCCGGAGCCACCGCTGGTTCGTCTCGAGCATGGTCGGCGGTGACCTGGCCACCGTTTCACTCAGGAAACGGTGGCTGGTCCACCGCCGACACGGGTCCGCGCGGACGGGTCGGCCCGGACAGCGGTCGGCTCACCGGTCGCCGTTGGGCCGGTGGACCCCGCGGGGTTGCCAGTCGTAGACCACCCGGGTGCCCAGCAGCAGGTCCTGCAGCGAGCACCGGTGCCGGCTGATCGCCACCCAGAGCAGCCCCACCGGCAGCACCACGCAGGCGGCCGAGCGCAGGACCGCGAGGACCAGGCCCAGCGGGCGGCCGTCGTGGCGCTGCACGCGCAGGCCGAGGACCAGGCCGCCGTAGCTGCGGCCGCTGACCGACCAGGCCAGCGCGAGGTAGCAGAACGCGACCACGAAGGCCGAGGTCAGGCTGAGGAACAACCCGGCGTGCGGCAGCTCGAAGCCGCGGGGGTCGACCATGAACATCACGGCCGCGAGCCCGAAGTACCCCGCGAGCAGCACCAGCCCGACGACCGCGGCGTCGAGGGCGGCAGCCGCCAGCCGGGTGACGACCCCCGCCCGCCGGCCCTGCCACGGCCGGGCCTCCCGCGGGACGGGCGAGACTCCGTCACCGCCCGTGCCCCCGGACACCCGGGCCTCCCGGCGCCGGGCTCAGCGGGCCGGTCCGCCGGCCGGGCCGCCAGTCGGTCCGCCAGTGGGTCCGTCGGCCGGTCCGGTGCCGTGCGCGCGGCGCAGCAGCAGCCGGTCCACGGCCCGGCCGACCGCGTGGTCGACCGCCTCGTCGGCCCCGATGCCCTGCATGCGTACGCCGCGGACCGTGTCGGAGGCCATCGACCCGGTCGACTCGCGGATGATCTCGGGGAGGTCGACGCCGTCGATGACCTGCTCGGCCAGGCCCACCAGGTCGACCCGGGCCAGCACGGCGTCGACCAGGGTGCCGAGCTCGACCCGGCGCAGCACGGTCTCGGTGAGGTCGAGGCGGTCGAGGACGGCGTCGAGGTCGAGGCGGGCCGCGACCGCGTCCACGTCGAGCCGGCTCGCGGCCCGGTCCAGGTCGGCGAGCGCCACCAGGCCGTCCACGTCGGAGCCGTCGAGCAGGGCCAGCACCTCGGAGAGCACCGGGCGCAGGTCCACCCGCTGGAGCACCAGCCCGGTCAGGTCGAGCCGGTCGAGGACCGAGTCCACGTCGAGCCGAGCCGCGACCGCATCCACGTCGAGCCGGGCCGCGACCGCATCCACGTCGAGCCGGGCCGCGACCGCATCGAGGTCCACCCGGTCCAGCACGGCGTCGACGTCGACGCGGGCGACCACCTCGGCGATCACCCGGTCCAGCAGCCGGTCGGCCGCGGAGCCCGTCGTACGCACCGCGTAGCCGAGCACCGGCCCGAGCACCGGCCCGAGCAGCGCCTGGGCGGACGCGGCTGCCGGCCTCGCGACGGTCCGGACGACCGACCGCGGGGCCGACAGCAGCATGGGGGGCATGGCGTCTGGGCCCGGCGCGGCTCAGACCAGCGCCTTCTCCTTGAGCCGTTCGAACTCCGGCTGCGAGATCATGCCGTCGTCGAGCATCTTGCGGGCCTGCGCGATCTGGTCGGCGGGGCTGCTCTTGGCCGCGACCTCACGGATGTACTGCTCCTGCTGGGCCTGGGCCGCGGCGGTGTCGCGCATCTGCCGCTCGGCCATGCCGCGACCCCGCACGATCAGGTAGACCAGCGCGGTCAGCAGGGGGAAGACGATCAGGGCGACGACCCAGACCGCCTTCATCAGGCCGGTCTCCTCGCGGTCGCGGAAGAGGTCGACCAGGATCGAGAACATCACCATGAGGTAGGCGACGAACGCGAAGCTGATGATGATGAACCACACGATGTCCCAGAACGACATGGCAGCGTCCTTTCTCTGGTCAACGGCTGCAGTCGCAGTGTGCGTGCGCAGCCGCCCCGCGCGCCTCGTCCGGAGCGGACGATCCCGGCGGCCGGGCGCCTGCAGGAATCCCCGGCTGACCGGTGATCCCCTCGGTTGATGGGCGTTGCAACGCCCATCAACCGAGAGTTTCCCCGGCTGGCCGGGGATTCCCGCACCCCCCGCCCGGGGCCGGAGTGGTCCCCCGCGGGTGATGCGCCCGGGGTCGTTGCGGGGTTGCGTGGAGGTTGCGTGGGGGTTTCGGGGAGCTCGAGGTGCTCGGAGGTCAGGGTGCGGTACGAAGTGCGGGTGGCGGGGCTGGTCCCGGCCGAGGAGCTGACCGGTCCGCTGCGCGACGGTGACGGGGCGGATCCGCGGGGGCTGCTGGCCGGCGGCGAGATCGTCGCGCAGGAGGTGTGCACGGTGGTCGAGGCGGACTTCCCCGACCAGGCCGCGCTGCACGGGTTCCTGCACCGGGTGTGGGCCCACGGCCTCCAGGTGCTGGCGGTACGCCGGGGTCCGCGCCGCTGGTCGACCCGGGCCGTACGGCGCGCCGGCCGGCCGGTCCCGCCCGCGTCAGTCCTGGCCGGGGTGGCCGAGCGCGCGGACCAGCTCGTTCATCCGCAGCGAGACCGCGTGGACGTGGGGGATGTCCTTGAGCACGACCGTGCCCTCCTCGCTCGCGGCCGAGACCCGCAGCGTGCCGCACCCGACCAGCCGGTCGAGCAGGCCCTGGTCGAAGGCGACGTCGTTGATCCGGCTGAGCGGGATGTCCCGGCCGGACCGGCGGAGCACCCCTGAGCGGGTGGCCAGCCGTTCGGTGGTGAGCGTGTAGGTGCGGTTCCACCAGGCCACCGCCGGCCAGAGCCCGAAGATCGCCACCACCACGACGAACGCGATCCAGCCGGCCTGGTCCAGCCAGGCCAGGAAGCCGCTGTCGGGGGAGATCGCCACCACCACCAGCAGCCCGACCACGGCGGCGGCGCAGATCAGCATCGCGCCGAGCAGGTGCTTCCAGTGCTCGCGCGTCTCGAGCACCACGCGCTCGCCCGGCGAGAGCTGGTCGGCAGGGAGCCCCATGCCCCTCAGCGTGAGGATCGCGGGCGGGACCGGGCAGGGCCGGAGGTCCGGGTACGCCGGGGTCCGGTGGTCCTGCGCTGGCCGGTCAGCCGTCGCGACCCAGGTCGGCGTGCGCCTCGCGCAGCTGGCGCTTGAGGATCTTGCCGCTCGGGTTCTTCGGCAGCGCGTCGGCGACCACGACGTACTTGGGCGCCTTGAAGTGGGCCAGCACCGACCGGCTGTGCTCGATGACCTGCTCGGCCGTCAGCGTGCTGCCCTCCTTGGGGACGACCACCGCGGTGACCGCCTCGACCCAGTGCGGGTGGCTGATCCCGAAGACCGCGACCTCGGCGACCCCCTCGAGCCGGTAGATCGCCTCCTCGACCTCGCGGCTGGCGACGTTCTCCCCGCCGGACTTGATCATGTCCTTCTTGCGGTCCACGACGTAGAGGCGGCCGGCGTCGTCGACGTAGCCGAGGTCGCCGGAGTGGAACCAGCCGCCCCGGAACGCCTCGGCGGTCTTCGCCTCGTCGCGGTAGTAGCCGAGCGTCGCGTGCGGGGAGCGGTGCACGATCTCGCCGACCGTGCCGACGGGCACCGGCCGGTCGAGGTCGTCGACGATCCGGGTCTCGACGTTGAGCGCGGCGCGGCCGGCGGATCCGGCGTACTCCAGCTGCTCGTCGGGGCCCAGGATCGTGGCCAGCGGCGCCATCTCGGTCTGGCCGTAGAAGTTCCACAGGTCCACGTCGGGCAGCCGGCGCTGGATCTCCTTGAGCACCTCGACCGGCATCGGCGAGGCGCCGTAGTAGCCCTTGCGCAGGCTGGAGAGGTCGGTGCCGTCGAAGTCGGGGCAGCGCAGCAGCCCGATCCACACCGTCGGCGGGGCGAAGAACTTCGTCACCCGGTGCTCCGCGATCGCGCGCAGGATCGCCCGCGGCTCGGGGGCGGGCAGGATCACGCTGGTCGCGCCGAGGTAGACGTCGGTGCCGAGGAAGCAGTCCAGCTGCGCGCAGTGGTAGAGCGGCAGCGTGTGCAGCTCGACGTCGTCGGCGGTCATGTTGCCGTCGACGGCGCAGGAGACGTACTGCCACAGCAGCGACCGGCTCGACAGCAGCGCGCCCTTGGGTCGGGACTCGGTGCCGGAGGTGAACATCATCCGCACCGGGTCGTCGTCGGCGACCGGGACCTCCGGGGCAGGGCCGTCGTGCTCGAGCCAGCCCGCGAGGTCGGTCCAGCCGGCGGGGGCGGCGGCCGCGTCCTGCAGGCGTACGACGACCCGCGTGGCCACGCCGCCACCGGCGGCCGCGAGCGCCCGCTCGGCCGTGGGCACCAGCGCGTCCTCCACGACGAACGCGGCCGCGCCGGAGTGGTCGAGGATGAACGCGATCTCCTCCGCGCCCAGCATGAAGTTCACCGGCACCAGCACCACGCCGACCCGGGCGGCGGCGAAGTTCAGCACCGCGAACTGCCAGCAGTTGTGGCACAGCAGCGCCAGCCGGTCGCCCTTGGCCAGCCCCGCCGCGGCGATCGCGGCCGCGGTCCGGTCCACCACCGCGTCGAGCTCGGCGAAGGTCAGCCGGGTCGACCCATCGACGATCGCGAGCCGGTCCGGGGTGCGGCGCGCCGTACGCCGGGGCAGGTCGCCGAGCGACTGCTGGCGGGCGTGGGTGACGAGCTCCTCGACCGGCATCGCGATCTCCCTCCGGGGCGTGGGTGTGCTGGCCGTCACCGTAGTGCGGTCGGGTTGGCGGTGGGTCGGTTCCGGCCCCCCGGGCGCTGCGGGTGCGCGGTCGGGCCGGCACCCGCGGCTCGCGCGCCTCCTCGAGTGGCCTCCGTCCTCGACCTGGGAATGCCTCCGGGGGCTGCCGGCGGCACTACCGTGAGGCCATGCGACTCGACTGGATCCCCGCCTCGGCCGCCGCCTTCGTGACCGGCGCCATGGCGCTGACCTTCGGCTCGCTGCTGATGCCCGCGGGGGGCTCCACCTCGGACACACTGCAGGTCGCGCGCACCCAGGACGGCCGTTGGCTGGCCGCCGCGGTCATCTTCTTCATCGCCGCCGTGGCCCTGACCCTGGGCCTGCCGGCGGTGATGAGCCTGTTCGAGCGGCGCGGCCGCGGCCTGGCGATGGTCGGCACCGTGGTGCTGGCCGTGGGCTTCCTGGGCACGGCCGGCTACTCGATGCTGATCGTGTTCTTCCGCGCGATCGCGCTCCACGGCGGGCTGAGGGGGCCCCGGCTCGAGGACATCGTCCACGACCAGGGCCTGACGATCTTCCTCTACGGCTGGATCGCCGGCTTCTACCTCGGCGAGCTGCTGCTGGCCGTGGCGCTGCTGCGCGCCCGCGTCACCCCGCGCTGGGTGCCGGCGGCCCTGATCGCGCACGTCGCGTCGATCGTGCTGAACCCGGTGCTCCCGCACGCGGTGTCCTCCGCGCTGGTGCTGCTGGTCGCCGTCGGCTTCGCCGGGGTGGCCATCGAGGCGGTCACCCGCGACAACAACCGGCGCCGGGCGACGCCGATCCTGCTCTGAACCCGGACCGGTCTGAACCCGGACCGGCGGGTAGCGGTCAGCCCAGGTCGGCGGCGAGGGCGGCGCCGACCTCCTGCAGCAGCGGCACGGCCCGGGCGACCAGTTCCTCGGTCATGCGGGTGGCCGGCCCCGAGACCGACAGCGCCAGCCGGGTGGGCACGTCGGGGACGGGTACGGCGACGCAGCGCACCCCCACCTCCTGCTCGCCCTCGTCGAGGGCGTAGCCGTGCTCCGCGGCCCAGACGAGCTGGCGGGCGAACTCCTCAACGTCGGTGACGGTGTTCGCGGTGTGATGCGGCATGCCGGTGCGGGCCAGGATCTCGCGCACCTGCTCCGGCGGCATCGTGGCCATCATCGCCTTGCCCACCGCGGTGCAGTGGGGCAGCACCCGGCGCCCGACCTCGGTGAACATCCGCATCGAGTGCCGCGACTGCTGCTGGGCGACGTAGACGACCTCGTCGCCGTCGAGCATCGCCAGGTTGGCGGACTCGCCGAGCTCGCGGGCCAGGCGGGCCAGGTGCGGCCTGGCCCAGACGCCGAGCATGTGCGAGGAGCTCTCCCCGAGGCGGATCAGCCGCGGGCCGAGGGCGTAGCGGCGCGACTCGTCCTGACGCAGGTAGCCCAGGTCGACCAGGGTGCGCAGCAGCCGGTGGATGGTCGGCAGCGGCAGCCCCGACTCCGCCGCCAGCTGGGAGAGGCCCAGGACGCCGCCGTGGTCGGCCATGGACTCCAACAGCCCGAAGGCGCGCTCGACGGACTGGACGCCGCCCGTGCGGCCGCGCCCGGCCGCTTCGTCCGGCGTGGCCGCCTCGGCGCTGGTCGCCATGGGTCCTCCTGCTTTCCGTATGCCGAAACCCTATGCAGCCGGGTGGCCGTCCCTCCGGGTGGCCGTTGATCCGGGTAGGCGGTCGTGGCCGGCGCCGCCGGGGCCTTGCGCGGCTTCCGCGGAACAGATATTACTGTCCGCATCACGAAATCAACAGTCTGTTGAAGGTGGATGATGTCCGGACCTCCTCCGCCCCGACGGCCGCTGGGGGCCGCGCGGTCGACCAGCACCCCAGCACGAGCACCGAGGAGAGAAGTGAGCGACAACGTGGACAATCGGGTCATCGTGCCCGCCGGCCTCGGCGAGGAGCTCGACCGGCTGCTGGCCGAGGACGACGCGCACCTCGCCGCGGCGTACCCGGGTGATCGCGGCGTGCGCCAGCCGGTGCACACGGTCTACGTCCCGGCCGACCGGTACGCCGCGACCACCGTGGCCGACTGGGGCCGCGCCGGTCTCGCGGCGCTCGACGAGCACGCGCCCGACGCCGCCGCGGTGGCCGCGGCCTGGGGCCTGGACCCGGCGCTGGCCGTCGAGGTGCACGCGGCGGTGCGCCGCAAGCTCGCCGAGCAGCCGATCGAGGACCTGCGCATCGACCTCGAGGACGGCTTCGGCGTCCGGCCCGACGAGGAGGAGGACGCGGTCGTGGTCGCGGCCGCGCGGGCCCTGGCCGCGTCGGTAAGGGCCGGCGCGGCGGCGCCCTTCCACGGCATCCGGTTCAAGAGCCTCGAGGCGCCCACCCGCGCCCGGGGGCTGCGCACGCTCGCGCTCTTCGTCGGCGAGCTGGTCGCGGCCGGCGAGGGTGTCGGGGGTCTCGGAGATCTTGGGGGACTGGTCGTCACGCTGCCCAAGGTCACCTCGGTGGCCCAGGTCGAGGCGATGGTCGTCGCGTGCGGCCGGCTGGAGCAGGAGCACGGCCTGGCGCCGGGCAGCCTGCGCTTCGAGATCCAGGTCGAGACGCCGCAGTCGATCCTGGGCGCGGACGGCACGCTGCTGGTCGCGCGGATGATCCACGCGGGGCAGGGGCGGGTGACCGGGCTGCACTACGGCACCTACGACTACTCGGCCTCGTGCGGGATCGCCGCGGCGTACCAGTCCATGGAGCACCCGGCGGCCGACCACGCGAAGGCGATCATGCAGGTCGCCGCCGCCGGGACGGGCGTGTTCGTGTCCGACGGGTCGACCAACGTGCTGCCGGTCGGCGACCACGCCTCGGTGCTGGCCGCGTGGCGGCTGCACGGCCGGCTGGTCCGCCGCTCGCTCGAGCGCGGCTTCTACCAGGGTTGGGACCTGCATCCGGCCCAGCTGCCGAGCCGCTACGTCGCGACCGACGCGTTCTACCGCGAGGGGCTGCCCGGCGCTGCGGCGCGGCTGCACGCCTACGTGCACGGCGGGGACTCCGGCTACCTCGACGAGCCGGCCACCGCCGCGGCGCTGGCCGGGTTC
Organism: Nocardioides panaciterrulae; assembly: GCF_013409645.1. NCBI lineage: Bacteria > Bacillati > Actinomycetota > Actinomycetes > Propionibacteriales > Nocardioidaceae > Nocardioides > Nocardioides panaciterrulae. Next base: position 684,267 of record NZ_JACCBG010000001.1, read on the forward strand.
GTGATGCGCGGCGTCGACTGCGGGGCCGTGACGCCGGCCGAGCTCGAGGAGCGGATCGGCGTCGACGTCGACCGGCTGGCTGTGTTGGCCCGGCGCAGGGTCGCGGCCACGGGCTGACCCGGGCTCACGACGGGGCTCACGGGGGGTCGCGGCTGGGTCGCGGGCCGGGCTCGCGGCCGGGAGGTCCGTCGTACGGTGGCCCGGGCGCTAGCCTCGGGGCATGCGCCTGGTCGCGGAGTTCACCACCGAGCCCTTCCACGGGGAGGGGGAGGCGCCCGAGCACGCCCGGGCCGCGCTGGGGGCGGTTGAGCGCGCCGAGCTCGACTGCGACTTCGGCCCGCTCGGCACGACCGTGCGCGGCGAGGACGAGGACGTGCTGCCCGCGCTGACCGAGGTGCTGCGCGCCGCGCTGGCCCACGGCGCCACCCGGGTGACGCTCCAGGTTGAGCGCGAGGACGTCTCCGGGGAGCCGGCCGGCGGGGCCGCGGATGTCTGAGCCCCACCCGCTGCTGCAGGCGGTGGCGCCGCTGCTGGAGCGCCTCGACGCCCGGGTCGTCGCCGCGGACGCGCTGCGCCCCGACGACGTGCCGCTGGTGTGGGACGGCCGCACCGTGGCCGGCGTACGCCTGCCGGCCGCGGCGGCTCCGGCCGCCGCCGGACCGGGCGCGGCCGTCGACTCTGCGCCCGCGGGCGAGGCCGCCGGGAGCCTGGAGGCCTTGATCGAGGAGGTCGCCCGGGAGCTGGGCGGCGGGCTCGCCGACCTCCCGCGCGCGGACAAGCAGCGTGCGGTGCGGCTGCTGGAGGAGCGCGGCGCCTTCGCCTACCGCAAGTCCGCGGAGACCATCGCCGAGGCCATCGGCGTGAGCCGCTTCACCGTCTACAACTACCTCAACCGCGCCCGCTGATCCCACGGCTGGTCCCGCCGCTGGTCCCCGCCGCCCGGGCCCGCGAAGTCATCTTCAACAAACTGTTGACGCGATCCAGGTCCCGGTGTCACGCTCTTCTCGACGTCAACGCGATTTCCGCGATGCGAGAAGAACTTTCCGGAGGAACGGCCCGTGGACCTGACCGAGCTGAACACCACCGCCGAGGAGCGGCTCCGTCCCGCGCTGCTCGCCTGCTGCGACGTGCCGGCCTGGGCCGACGCGGTCCTGGCCGGCCGGCCGTACTCCGACCGCGGCGAGCTGGAGGCGGTCGCCGACAAGGCCGCCCGCACCTTCGCCCGCGCCGACGTCGACCGGGCCCTGGCCGCCCACCCCCGGATCGGGGAGCGCGCCCAGGGCCCGGGCACCGAGGCGGCCTGGTCGCGCGGCGAGCAGGCCGGGGTCTCCCGCGACCAGGACACCCAGGCCGCGCTGCTCGAGGGCAACCGCGCCTACGAGGAGCGCTTCGGCCGGGTGTTCCTGATCTGCGCCACCGGGCTCTCCGGCGAGCAGATCCTCGCCTCGCTGCGCGAGCGGCTCGACCACGACGCGACCACCGAGGACGCGGTCGTCGCCGGGGAGCTGCGCAAGATCGCGCTGCTGCGCCTGGCGAAGCTCGTCGAGGACGCCGGCCAGGCCGGCCAAGCCGGAGGAGTCAGTCGATGAGCGCGATCACCACCCACGTCCTGGACACCGCGCTGGGCCGCCCGGCCGCCGGCGTACGCGTCCGGCTCGAGCGGCTGGCCGGCCCCACCTCGCAGACCGACCCCGAGACCACCGGCCACCCGACCCAGGTGCTCGCGGAGTCGACCACCGACGCCGACGGCCGCGTCCGCGAGCTCGGCCCCGACCGGGCCGAGCCCGGCACCTACCGGCTGGTCTTCGACGTCGCGGCGTACGCCGCCGCGACCGGCCAGGCCTGCTTCTTCCCCGAGGTCAGCCTCACGTTCGCGCTGACCGACCCCAGCACGCACCACCACGTGCCGCTGCTGCTGAGCCCGTTCGCCTACTCCACCTACCGAGGGAGCTGATCCCCATGCCCATCCGTCTGGGCCCCAATCAGTACGGCAAGGCCGAGAGCCGCGTCGTGCGCATCTACCGCGACACCCCCCGGCACCGGATCCGCGACCTCAACGTCTCCTCCGCCCTGCGCGGCCGGTTCGAGGACGCCCACGTCTCCGGCGACCAGAGGGACGTGCTGCCCACCGACACCCAGAAGAACACCGCCTTCGCCTTCGCCAAGGACAAGGGCGTGACCTCGATCGAGGAGTTCGCGCTGACCCTCGGCGACCACTTCATCGCCGCCGCCCCGGCCGCCGAGGGCGCCCGGGTCGCGGTCCAGGAGTACCCCTGGGAGCGCATCGAGGTCGACGGCGCCGGCCACGACCACTCCTTCGTCCGCTCCGGGGCCGGCGTGCGCACCACCGTCGTGAACATCGACGGCTCCGGCCCGGACCGCACCGCCCACGTGGTCTCCGGCATCGAGGACCTCACCGTGCTGAAGTCCACCGGCTCGGAGTTCCACGGGTTCCTCAAGGACGAGTACACGACCCTGCAGGAGACCACCGACCGGATCCTGGCCACCTCGCTGGTCGTCCGCTGGCGCTACGCCCACACCGACGTCGCGTGGGACAAGTCCTACGACGCGATCAAGGCGCTGCTGCTGCGGCGGTTCGCGGAGATCCACAGCTACGCCCTGCAGCAGACGCTCTACGGCATGGGCGAGTCGGTCCTCGAGCAGCACCCGGAGGTCGCCGAGATCAAGTTCTCCGCGCCCAACAAGCACCACTTCCTGGTGGACCTCTCCCCGTTCGGGGTGGACAACCCCGGCGAGGTGTTCCACGCCGCCGACCGGCCCTACGGGCTGATCGAGCTCACCGTCCAGCGCGACGACGCGCCCGATCCCGGCAACGCCTGGCACGGCGTGCCCGGCTTCTGCTGAAGGGGCGGCGTACGTCGCGAGCGGTGCCCCGCCGGGACCGACCGATGAACCGGCACCGCGGCCCGGCCGGGTGCAGGATGGCCGATGCCGGCACGTGGGCACGTCGGCACGAGCGAGAGGAGCCCGCCGGTGAGCGAGGGACGGGGCGCGCTGGACCTGGTGCTGCGGGCCCGCCGGGTGGTGACACCCGACGGCGAGGTGGCCGCCGCCGTCGGCGTGAGGGACGGGCGGATCGTGGCGGTCGAGCCGCTGGACGCCGGGATGACGGCGCCCGAGACGGTGGAGCTCGCCGAGGACGAGGTGCTGCTGCCCGGGCTGGTCGACTCCCACGTCCACGTCAACGATCCCGGCCGCACCGAGTGGGAGGGCTTCACCTCCGCGACCCGGGCGGCCGCCGCCGGTGGCGTCACGACGATCGTCGACATGCCGCTCAACAGCATCCCGCCGACCGTCGACGTCGCGGCGCTGGAGGTGAAGCGGAAGGCCGCGGCCGGCCAGGCGTTCGTCGACGTCGGGTTCTGGGGCGGCGCGGTGCCGGGCAACCTCGCGGACCTGCGCCCGCTGCACGCGGCCGGCGTGAGCGGGTTCAAGTGCTTCCTGGTGCACTCCGGGGTCGAGGAGTTCCCGCCGCTGGACGAGGAGGAGCTGGCCGCCGCGATGCGCGAGATCGCCTCGTTCGACGGGCTCCTGATCGTGCACGCCGAGGACGCGCACGCGATCGACGCCGCGCCGCCGCCGGCCGGCGCGGACTACGCCTCGTTCCTCGGCTCGCGGCCCCGCGACGCGGAGGACCGGGCGGTGCGGCGGCTGATCGGGCTGGCGCGGGAGACCGGCTGCCGGGTGCACGTGCTGCACGTGTCCAGCTCCGACGTGCTGCCGCTGCTGGCGGCCGCGCGGGCGGACGGCGTACGCATCACCGCCGAGACCTGCCCGCACTACCTGACCTTCAGCGCCGAGGAGGTGCCGTCCGGTGCGACCCAGTTCAAGTGCTGTCCGCCGATCCGCGAGCAGGACAACCGCGAGCGGCTGTGGGCCGGGCTGCGCGACGGTGTGATCGACCTGGTCGTCACCGACCACTCGCCCTCGACGATCGACCTGAAGTGCCTCGACACCGGCGACTTCGCGGCCGCCTGGGGCGGGATCTCCTCCCTCCAGCTCGGGCTGGCCGCGGTGTGGTCCGGCGCCCGGGCGCGCGGGTTCGGCCTCACCGACGTCGCCCGGTGGATGTCCGCCGCCCCCGCCCGCCAGGCCGGGCTGCCGGCCAAGGGCGCGATCGCCGTGGGCCGCGACGCCGACTTCTGCGTGCTCGCGCCGGAGGAGGCCTTCGTCGTCGACGAGACCCGGCTGCACCACAAGAACGCGATCACGCCGTACCACGGCCGGACGCTGACCGGCGTGGTGCGCAGCACCTGGCTGCGCGGCGTACGCATCCACGACGGGCACGACCGGCACGACCGGCACGACCACCGAGACCCCGCCGCCGAGCCGCGCGGCCGGCTCCTGACCAGAGGAGAGGCATGAGCACCCCCGATCGGCCGCGCTACTACGCACCCACCGGCGGCCACCCCGCCCAGACCGAGCTGACCACGGACCGCGCGGTGTTCACCGAGGCGTACGCCGTGCTCCCGCGCGGCACCATGCGCGACATCGTCACCAGCAACCTGCCGTTCTGGGAGGGCACCCGGCTGTGGGTGATCGCCCGACCGCTGTCGGGGTTCGCCGAGACGTTCTCGCAGTACGTCATGGAGGTGCAGCCCGGCGGCGGCAGCGACCGGCCCGAGCTCGACCCCGCCGCCGAGGGCGTGCTGTTCGTCGTCGAGGGCGACCTGACGCTCTCGGTCGAGGGGGAGCAGCACGAGCTGGCGCCCGGCGGCTACGCGTTCCTGCCGCCGGGCTGCGCCTGGCGGCTGTGGAACACCGGCGACGCGGTGGCGCGGTTCCACTGGATCCGCAAGGCCTACCAGGCCGTCGACGGGATCGAGGTGCCCGCGCCGTTCGTCACCAACGAGGTCGACGTCGAGGGCGCGCAGATGCCGGGCACGAACGGCGCGTGGTGGACCCAGCGGTTCGTCGACCCGCTCGACGTGCGCCACGACATGCACGTCAACATCGTCAGCTTCGAGCCCGGCGGCGCGATCCCGTTCCCGGAGACCCATGTGATGGAGCACGGGCTCTACGTGCTGGAGGGCAAGGCGGTCTACCTGCTCAACAAGGACTGGGTCGAGGTGCAGGAGGGGGACTTCATGTGGCTGCGGGCGTTCTGTCCGCAGGCCTGCTACGCCGGCGGCCCCGGCCGGTTCCGCTACCTGCTCTACAAGGACGTGAACCGGCACGCCGTGCTGTCCCGGCAGTTCGGCTGAGCTGAGCGGGGGGCTCGGCCGGTGGCGGGGGCCGGTCGGTTTCGGGGGGTCGGCGCCGGTGTCGTGCCCTAGGGTGACGGCGTGGTCGACGGGGTGCAGGCGCGGCAGGTCCAGGACGAGCTCGAGGCGGCGCTGGAGGCGGACGCCGAGCAGCGGCGGCTGACGGCCCGCCGCGAGCGAGCGCGGACGGAGGCCGACGCCGCCGCCCGGGCGCTGGCCGAGGCGCGGGCGACACACCGGCTGGAGAGCCAGGACGTGGCCCGGCTGGAGTCGTTCAGCCCGACCCGGATCTGGGCCGGCCTGCGCGGCAGCCGGGAGACCGATCTGGCCCGCGAGCAGGCCGAGGAGCAGGCCGCGGCGTACGCCGTGTCCCGGGCCCAGGCCCGCGTGCAGGCGGCCGACGCCGAGCTGGCCGCGGTCCAGGGCGCCCTGGCCGCGCTCGGCGACGTCCCGGCCCGGCGGGAGCGGGCGCTGGCGGCCAAGGAGCGGCTGCTCACCGGCGCAGGGGGCGCCGACGGCGCCGAGCTGGAGTCGATCGCGACCGAGCTGGGCTCGGTCCGCTCGCAGCTCACCGAGGTGCGGGAGGCGCTCGGGGCCGCCGCGGCCGCCGCCGACCGGCTTGCGCAGGCCGCGACCGAGCTGGGCAAGGCCAGGAGCTGGTCGACCTACGACACCTTCTTCGACGGCGGGGTGATCGGCGACATGATGAAGTACGACCGGGTCGACCAGGCCGCGGCCCTGATGCGCGAGGCCGACCGGGCGCTGCGTCGGCTGTCCACCGAGCTGGCCGACGTCGGGATGGGGCCGGTGGGCGGCGTCGAGGTCACCGGGATGGTCCGCGCCTTCGACGTGTGGTTCGACAACATCTTCAGCGACTGGTCGGTGCGGAACCGGATCACCGAGGCGGCCCGGCGTACCGACGACGCGGCGGCCGCCGTGCACCAGGTCCGCGGCCGGCTGACCGCCCGAGCCGAGGCGCTGGCCGGGTCCGAGGCGCGGCTGCGCACCCGGCGCGAGGAGCTGCTGCTCGCCACCAGCTGACCGCGACCGGCCGGCCGCCCGCCGCGCGCCCGCGGACCCGACCGCGAGCGGTCGACGGTCAGCGGGCGCCAGCGGTCAGCGGGACTTGCGGGCGCGGCTGGCGATCTTGGCGCGCTCGTTCTGGTCGAGGATGACCTTGCGGATCCGGACCGTCTCGGGCGTGACCTCGACGCACTCGTCGTCGCGGCAGAACTCCAGGCACTGCTCCAGCGACAGCTTCTTCGGCGGGACCAGCTTCTCGAAGTTGTCGGAGGTGGCGGACCGGATGTTGGTCTGCTGCTTCTCCTTGGTGATGTTGACGTCCATGTCGTCGGCGCGGGAGTTCTCGCCGACGATCATGCCCTCGTAGACCTCGGTGGTCGGCTCGACGAACAGCACGCCGCGCTCCTGCAGCGAGGTCATCGCGTACGCCGTCGCGGCGCCCTTGCGGTCGGCGACCAGCGAGCCGTTGTTGCGGCTGCGGATCTCGCCGGCCCACGGCTCGTAGCCTTCGGAGATGTGGTGGGCGATGCCGGTGCCGCGGGTGTCGGTGAGGAACTCGGTGCGGAAGCCGATCAGGCCGCGGGCGGGGACCAGGAACTCCATGCGGACCCAGCCGGTGCCGTGGTTGGTCATCTGCTCCATCCGGCCCTTGCGGGCGGCGAGCAGCTCGGTGATCGCGCCGAGGTACTCCTCGGGCGCGTCGATGGTCAGCCGCTCGACGGGCTCGTGGACCTTGCCGTCGATCTCCTTGGTGACCACCTGCGGCTTGCCGACGGTCAGCTCGAAGCCCTCGCGGCGCATCTGCTCGACCAGGATCGCCAGCGCCAGCTCGCCGCGGCCCTGCACCTCCCAGGCGTCCGGGCGCTCGGTCGGGAGGACCTTCAGCGACACGTTGCCGACGAGCTCGGCGTCGAGCCGGTCCTTGACCAGGCGGGCGGTGACCTTCGCGCCCTTCATGCCCCGGCCGACCAGCGGCGAGGTGTTGGTGCCGATCGTCATCGAGATCGCCGGCTCGTCCACGTGGATGAGCGGCAGCGCGACCGGGTTCTCCGGGTCGGCCAGCGTCTCGCCGATGGTGATGTCGGGGATGCCCGCGATCGCGACGATGTCACCCGGACCGGCGGACTCGCCGGGCTTGCGCTCGAGGCCCTCGGTGACCAGCAGCTCGGTGATCCGGACATTCTTGTGCGTGCCGTCGCGCTTCATCCAGGTGACGTTCTGGCCCTTCTTCAGGTAGCCCTGGTGGATGCGGACCAGGGCCAGCCGGCCGAGGAACGGCGAGGCGTCGAGGTTCGTGACGTGGGCCTGCAGCGGCGCGCCCTCGTCGTACGTCGGGGCCGGGATCGTCTCCAGGATCGTCTTGAACAGCGGCTCGAGGTCGGGGGAGTCCGGCAGCGCGCCGTTCTCGGGCTGGTCGAGGCCGGCGACGCCGGCGCGGCCGGAGGCGTAGACGACCGGGAAGTCCAGCGCGTCCTGGCTGTGGTGGTCGTCGAGCAGGTCCATGAACAGCTCGTAGGTCTCGTCGACGACCTCGGCGATCCGGGCGTCGGCGCGGTCGGTCTTGTTGACCACGAGGATCACCGGCATGTCGGCGTTGAGCGCCTTGCGCAGCACGAACCGGGTCTGCGGCAGCGGCCCCTCGGAGGCGTCGACCAGCAGCACGATGCCGTCGACCATGGACAGGCCGCGCTCGACCTCGCCGCCGAAGTCCGCGTGGCCGGGGGTGTCGATGATGTTGATCGTCATCGGCTTGCCGTCGGCCGCCGGGCCGGCGTAGTGGACCGCGGTGTTCTTCGCGAGGATCGTGATGCCCTTCTCGCGCTCCAGGTCACCGGAGTCCATGACGCGCTCGGCGACGCTCTCGGCCTGGTGCGCGGTGAAGGCGCCGGCCTGGCGGAGCATCGCGTCGACCAGCGTGGTCTTGCCGTGGTCGACGTGGGCGACGATCGCGACGTTGCGCAGGTCGGTGCGGGCGGTGGTTCCAGGCATGGGGGTACGTCGTCGCTTCCGTCGGGAGTGGGGGGAGGCCGAGCGGGCCCCCGGGAAGTCTACGGCGCCCCTGCACGGGTCCCCACATCGTCGGGATCGCGTTCAATTGTTCCGAAGTCGGGGCGGGTGGGCGGCTCAGCGCCCGGAAGTCGGAACAATTGAACGGCGACCGGCCTCGGACCGCGCGGTCTGGGCGGCCCGCCGTACGCTCGACGCCATGGTCACGATCGCCACCACCACCCGGGTCGAGCGCGCCGAGCTGCTGGAGTTCGTCCGGCCCCGACACCGGATGACGCTGATCACCACGCGCCGCGACGGCCGTCCCCAGGTCTCACCGGTCACCGGCGGCGTGGACGCCGAGGGCCGGCTCGTCATCTCCACCTACCCCGACCGCGCCAAGGCCGTGAACCTGCGCCGCGACGCCCGGGCCACGGTCCTGGTGCACTCCGAGGAGTGGAACGGCGCCTACGTGCAGGTCGACGGCACCGCCGAGGTGCTCGACATGCCCGCGCAGGAGGCCGAGGACGCGCTGGTGGACTACTTCCGCTGCATCTCCGGGGAGCACCCGGACTGGGCGGAGTACCGCCAGGCGATGCGCGCCCAGGGCAAGTCGCTGATCCGGATCACCCCCGAGTCCTGGGGCCCGATCGCCACCGGCGGCTTCCCGCCGGACCGCGCGCCGCAGTGAGGCCGGCCCGGCCCGACCCTTGCCGGGTGTCGGTGCCGTGGTCTTGTCTGGTCCCATGACCACCCTCGGGACCTGCCGGTTCGTGCCGCCGTACCTCCTCGAGGCGCTCGCCGCCTCCGCCCACCCCGCCGCCGACCACGGCCGCGCGACCCTCGACGCGGACGCCCGGCTGCGCACCGCCCGGATGCTCCGACCGCCCGCCGCGACGCCCGAGGAGGCGGCGGTGGCCACCGGGCCGGCGTGGACGGTGCACACCGCCGACCACGGCTCCGCGCTGCCCGGCCGCGCGGTGCGGGCGGCCGGCGACCCGGCCTCCGGCGATCTCGCCGTCGACGAGGCGGCGACCGGGATCACCGGCGCGCTGGCACTGTTCGCGGAGATCTACGGACGCTCGTCGTACGACGGCCGCGGGGCCCCGGTGAGCCTGACCGTGCACTACCAGCAGGGCTATGACAACGCGTTCTGGGACGGCACCCAGCTGGTGTTCGGCGACGGCGACGGCCGGGTCTTCGGGCGGTTCACCCGGCCGGTCGACGTGCTCGGCCACGAGCTCACCCACGCGGTCACCCAGCACACGGCAGGACTGGAGTACGCCGGCCAGTCGGGCGCGCTCAACGAGTCGGTCTCCGACGTGTTCGCCTCCTGCCTCAAGCAGCGGCTGCTCGGCCAGACCGCGCTCGAGGCCGACTGGCTGATCGGCGAGGGCATCTTCCTGCCCGGCGTGCGGGCCCGGGCGCTGCGCGACATGGCCGCGCCCGGCACGGCGTACGACGACCCGGCGCTCGGCAGGGACCCCCAGGTGGGCTCGATGTCGGACTACGTCGACACCACCGACGACAACGGCGGGGTGCACCTGAACTCCGGGATCCCCAACCGGGCCTTCCAGCTCGCCGCGACCGCGATCGGCGGCACGTCCTGGGAGGGCGCCGGGCAGATCTGGTACGCCGCGCTGACCGGCGGGCTGGTCGGGGCGCAGAGCGACTTCGCCGGCTTCGCGGCCGCCACCGTGGCGGCCGCGGGGCCGCACGCCGACGCGGTGGGCTCGGCCTGGGAGCAGGTGGGGGTGACCCCGTCGGTCGCCTCGTCGGGCGCCGCGGGGGCCGGATCCGCGTCGGGCTCGGCGCCGGGAACGGGGGAGCGGGTCGCGGTGCGTCGTACCGGTGGCTTCGCGGGGCTGGTGGCCGCGGGGGAGATCGAGCTGGACGGCGACCCGCGCTCGGCGGAGGTGCGCTCGCTGCTGTCCCGCATCGACCGCGCGACGCTGCGCGCGGGGAGCCCGCATCCGGACATGTTCAGCTACGAGTTCGACCTGGCCGGGCACCGGGCCGTGGTGCCCGAGCAGCACCTCACCGCCGAGCTGCGCCGGCTCGTGGAGCTGGTCCTCGGCGACGGCTCGAGCTGACCCCAGGGGTAGTCCGTGACGTCCGGGCCCCGATCCAGGCCCGGGAGGGGCCCAAACGTCACGGACTACCCGGACGGCCGGCCCCAGGGGGCCGTTGGGGGTCAGGCGAGCGCGCGGTCCAACGCGGCCTGGACGTGCAGCGTGGTGCACGGGAAGACCGGGAGCTCGACGTCGGCCTGCTTGATCAGCAGCTCCAGCTCCGTGCAGCCGAGCAGTACCCCGCCGGCGCCGGCGTCCCAGAGCTCCTCGATGATCTCGACGACGCGCCGCCGGGTGCGGGGCAGCACCGACCCGTGCACCAGCTCCTCGTAGATGGCGGCGTTGAGCCAGTCGTGGTGCTGCTGCGCCGGTACCACCGTGGTGACGCCGTGGGTGGCGAGCCGGTCGGTGAAGAAGCCGTCCTCCATGGCGACCTTGGTGCCGATGAAGCCGACCTTGGCGACCCCCTGCTCCTGGCAGGCCTGCGCGACGACGTCGGCGAGGTGGATCAGCGGGATCCCGACCGCGGCCTCGACCTGGTCGGCGACCTTGTGGAAGGTGGTCGTGCACAGCAGCAGGAAGTCGGCCCCGGCGCGCTCCACGCCCCGCGCCGCGTCGGCGAGCAGCTCGCCGATCTGCTGCCAGCGCTCCTCGCCCTCGAGCTCGGTGAGCTCGGCGAAGTCGACGCTGCTCAGCACCAGCCGCGGTGAGCTCAACCCGCCCAGTCGCTCCTGCACGCCGAGGTTGAGGTCGCGGTAGTACACCGCGCTGCTCTCCCAGCTCATCCCGCCGATCATTCCGATGGTCTGCACGCACGGCAGTCTGGCACGGAGCCCGCCGTACGACGGGGAGCCGGCCAGCACCCGGACGCCGCCCGCCGAGTCGGCGCATGTTGACGCCCGCGCTCCGCCGAGTCGGCGCATGTTGACGCCCGCGCCGCGTCGAGTCGGCGCTTGTTGACGCCCGCGCCGCCGAGTCGGCGCATGTTGACGCGCGAGCTGTCAACGAGCGCCGACTCGGCGCTCAGGAGTCGCTGTCGCTGACCCGGTGCACCTTGTGCTGGGCGGCCTGGGCGCGCGGGCGGATGACCAGCTCGTCGACGTTGTAGTGGGACGGCAGCGAGGCGATCCACCGCACGGCCTCGGCGACGTCCTCGGCGACCAGCGGCTCGGGGACGCCGGCGTACACCGCATCGGCCTTCGCCTGGTCCCCGCCGAACCGCACCACCGAGAACTCCTCGGTGCGGACCATCCCCGGCGCGATCTCGGAGATCCGGATCGGCTCGCCGCACAGCTCCAGGCGCAGGGTCTCGGTGACGACCTGGGTGCCGTGCTTGGCGGCGGTGTAGCCGCCTCCGCCCTCGTAGGCGACCCGGCCGGCGGTCGACCCCATGTTCACGATCAGCCCGTCGCCGCCGGCGCGCAGCGCCGGCAGCAGGGCCTGGGTGACGTTGAGCAGGCCGAGCACGTTGACCTCGTACATCGCCCGCCAGTCGTCGGGGTCGGCCGACTCGACGGGTTCGGAGCCGAACGCGCCGCCGGCGTTGTTCACCAGCACGTGCAGCCGATCGCCGACCGCGGCGGCCAGGCCGGCGACCGAGGCCCGGTCGGTGACGTCGCACGCCACCGCCTCGCCGCCGATCTCGGCGGCGAGGGCCTCGACGCGGTCCCGGCGGCGGGCCGCGCAGACGACATGGAACCCGTCGGCGGCCAGGGCGCGGGCGGTCGCGGCGCCGATCCCGCTGCTCGCTCCGGTGACGACGGCGGTGCGTGGGGTGCTCATGCGCCGATTGTGCCCGGTGGGCTGAAGGGGGCGGAACCGGCCCGACGCCGCCGTGGCGGCAGGTCGGCAGCCGGTGGCAGACTGGCTGGTCGTCCACCGCCCTCTCGGAGCTGGAGACCATGGATCCGCACACCCTGACCCGACTCGCCGGCCTCGTCGGCGGCCTGTGCTGGCTGGCCCGCCTGCTGCTCGACCTCGCGGGCCACGGCGCCGGTGCCGCGGCGGGGGCGCTCTACTGGACCGGGTCGCTGCTGGTGGCGGTCGCGCTGATCGGCGCCGGCGCCGCCCTGGTCAGCAGCAGCGCCAGCTGGCTGCGCGCCATCGTCGGGGTCGCGTTCCCGCTGCTGGTGTGGTCGGTGCTCGGCGTGCTGCACAACGCCGGCCACCCGCAGACGATCGACGGCGTCGCCGGCCTGCTCGTCGCCGGTACGGCGGCCGCCGGGCTGGCCCGGTCCCGGCCGGACCGGAACGCCGACCGCCCCGGCCGAGGCCCGGCGGACCCGGGTGGCCCGGTGGACCCGAGTGGTCCGGCGGACCCGGGCGGGCGGCCCACCCCGGTCCACCCCGGACAGCGCCGGGCCGACGGCCGGCGTACCCGTTCCTCCCGTGGGGCGCACGCCCGCTGACCCGCCACGGGAATGCCCGGCGCTCGGCCGCGGTTCAGGTTGTGCTGAGGAGTCGACGGAAGGGGCCACGTGGAGGACAACAGGGACCGGCTCAGGCGCCTGGCGATGATCAGCCTGCACACCTCCCCGCTCGACCAGCCCGGCATCGGCGACGCCGGAGGCATGAACGTCTACGTGATCGAGCTGGCCCGCCGCCTGGCCCGGCAGGGCATCGAGGTCGACATCTTCACGCGCGCGACCAGCTCCGCGCTCGAGCCGGTCGTGGAGGCCGCCGACGGCGTCCTGGTCCGGCACATCCACGCGGGCCCGTACGAGGGTCTCGGCAAGGACGAGCTGCCCGGGCAGCTGTGCGTGTTCGCGCGCGAGGTGCTGCGGGCCGAGGCCGCCCAGCCGGTCGGCCACTACGACGCGGTGCACTCTCACTACTGGCTCTCCGGGCAGGTCGGGGCCCTGGCCCGCGACCGCTGGGGCGTGCCGCTGGTGCACACGATGCACACGATGGCCAAGGTCAAGAACGAGGCGCTGGCCATCGGTGACACCCCCGAGCCCGCGGCCCGGATCATCGGCGAGGAGCAGGTCGTGCAGGCCGCCGACATGCTCGTCGCGAACACCGACCTCGAGGCCAAGCAGCTGATCAACCTGTACGACGCCTGCGCGTCCCGGGTCGAGGTGATCCACCCCGGTGTGGACCTCTCGGTGTTCCGGCCGCACGACCAGGCGCGCGTGCGTGACGAGCTCGGACTGCCGCGGGACGCGGTCGTGCTGCTGTTCGCCGGCCGGATCCAGCCGCTCAAGGCCCCCGACGTACTCCTGCGGGCGGTCGCCGAGCTGCTCCGCCAGGTGCCCGCGCTGCGCTCACGGCTGGTGGTGCCGGTGGTCGGTGGCCCCTCGGGCAGCGGCCTGGAGCACCCCGAGTCGCTCGCCCAGCTCTCCACCGAGCTCGGCCTCGACGGGCCGGACGGGGTGGTGCGGTTCGTGCCGCCGGTCGCCCAGGCCGACCTGGCCCGGTGGTGCGCGGCCGCGACGCTGGTCGCGGTGCCGTCGTACAACGAGTCCTTCGGCCTGGTCGCCGCCGAGGCGCAGGCCACCGGCACCCCCGTCGTCGCCGCCGCGGTGGGTGGGCTGACCACCGTGGTCCGCGACGGGCACAGCGGCCTGCTGGTCGAGGGCCACGAGCCCCGCGACTGGGCGGCCGCGCTGCGTCGGGTCATCGAGGACGACGAGCTGCGGGTGCGGCTGGAGGTGGGGGCGCTGGAGCAGGCGCGCCAGTTCGCCTGGGAGCGGACCGCCGAGCGCACCCTCGACGTCTATGCGCGGGCCCGGGCGCTCATGCGAGAGTCGGTCTCATGACCGACACCCCCACCCGGGCCGCGGCCGACCCCGAGGCCGTCGCGACCATCCGCGACTACCTCGCGGCCAGCGAGCTGGAGTTCACCGAGCCCGGCGACGGGGTCTTCTCGTTCTCGCTGCCGGGGGAGAAGAAGCTGCAGACCGCGGTCCGGCTCGACGTCGGCGAGCACGCGCTCGGCGTGCACGCGTTCGTGTGCCGCCGCCCCGACGAGAACCACGAGCGGGTGCACCGCTGGCTGCTCGAGCGCAACCTGAGGATGTACGCCGTCTCCTTCGCCCTCGACCGGCTCGGCGACATCTACCTCGACGCCCGGCTGCCGCTCTGCGCGGTGTCGGCCGAGGAGCTCGACCGGCTCCTGGGCTCGGTGCTCTCGAACGCCGACGAGTCGTTCAACGCGATCCTCGAGCTCGGCTTCGCCTCCTCGATCCGCAAGGAGTGGGAGTGGCGCAAGCTGCGCGGGGAGTCCACGCAGAACCTCGAGGCGTTCCGCGGCTGGCTCGAGGACGGCCAGGAGCCCACCCCCGAGGGTTGAGTTGGGCCCCGCGCCGGGGTGAGTTGGGCCCCGCGCCGGGGTGAGTTGGGCCCCGCGCCGGGGTGAGTTGGGCCCCGCGCCGTGGTGAGTTGGGCCCCGCGCCGTGGTGAGTTGGGCCCCGCGCCGCGTCGAGTTGGGCCCCGCGGGCCCGAATTCCGGCGTGTCTGGCAAGGATGACGCCTTAGGGTCGCGCCATGGAGTGGCCGCTGTTCGACCTGCGGGTGAAGGCCGGGTCGGTGACGCTGCGGCCGGTCACCGACGCCGACCTCGAGGTCCTCGTCGGCCTCTTCCCGGACGACTTCGACCTCGACCCGAGGGCCGAGCGGTTCCGCGGTCTCGACGTACGCCGGGATCGGCGGCGGCTGTTCGCGCAGGGGATCTGGCGGTCGCGCGGGACCTGGTCGCCGGCCTCGTGGTGCCTCGACCTGGCGGTGGAGCACGACGCGCGGCTGGTCGGCCTGCAGTCGCTGGAGGGCGACGACTTCCCGGTGCTGCGGACCGTGGACTCGGCGTCGTGGTTGGCGCCCGCCGTCCGCGGTCGGGGCCTCGGCGTCGCGATGCGCACGGCCGCCCTCGGTCTCGCGTTCGACCACCTCGGCGCGGTCGCGGCCGTCAGTTCGGCGGTGCCGGGCAACGCGGCGTCGTTGGGGGTGTCGCGCCGGCTGGGATATCTCGACAACGGCATCAGCCGCAGCGACTCCCCGCACGGGGTGGTCGAGCTGCGCCACCTGCGCCTGACCGCCGAGGGGTGGCGGGCAGCCGGGCATCGCGTGGTGGTCGAGGGACTCGAGCCCTGCCTCCCGTGGTTCGGGCTCGCGCCCTCTTGAGAGGCGTCGGCCCGCTCTCGAGGCCCAACTCAACCCGGGGCGAGGCCCAACTCAACCCGGGGCGCGGCCCAACTCAACCCGGCCCGAGGCCCAACTCAACCCGGCCCGAGGCCCAACTCAACCCGGGGCGCGGCCCAACTCAACCCGGCACGGGGCCCAACTCAAGACGGGGCGGGGGTCCGCTTCTTGCGCCGGGCAACGGCCACGCCGACGAGCGCGAGCGCGCCCCCGGCGTACGCCATCGCCGGAGGGGCCTCGCCGAGGAACAGCAGGCCCATCACGATCGTCAGCGGCGGCACGAGGTAGGTCGTGACGCCGAGGTTGCTGGCGCTCATGTGGGTGAGCGCATACGCGTAGGTCGTGAACGCGATCGCGGTCGGGAAGACCCCGAGATAGACCACCCACAGGATCGAGGAGACCGGCGCGGCGGCGGTCTCGTGGACCAGCTGCCCGGCGAACGGCAGGCACACCACCGCGCCGACGGTGCAGGCCAGCCAGGTCACGTGCACCGCGGCGTTGCGGGCCAGTAGCGGCTTCTGCAGGATCACGCTGACCGCGTAGACGACCGCGCTGACCACGCAGAGCAGCACCCCGAGCAGGTCGCGGCTGCCGCCGGGGGAGGTGGAGAGTCCGATCAGCGCGACGCCGCCGAAGGCCAGCGCCAGGCCGACGCCGAGGAAGACGGTGAACCGCTCGGAGAGGAACAGCGCCGCGAGCAGCGCGATCAGCACCGGCGAGACCTGGATCAGCATCGCGGCGGTGCCGGCGTCCACCCGGCGCTCACCGTCGTTGAGGGCGATGTTGTAGATGCCGAACCACAGCACGCCGATGGCCGCGATCCGCAGCAGGTCGCCGCGGCTCGGCCGCGGCACGCCCCGGCTGCCGAGCGCCGCGACACCGAGGCAGACCGCGCCCACCAGCAGCCGGCCCAGCGACAGCGCACCGGGGGAGAAGTCGTCGCCGAGGTAGCGGATCGCCACGAACGCCGAGGCCCACAGCAGCAGCGTGACCGCGACCGCGGTGACGGGCAACCACGCGGCCGGGGCAGCGGCGGGCCCGGTGCTGCGCGGGCGGGCGGGCGTCGTCGTACTCACCGGACCAGCCTAGGTGGCGCCACCGACCGCGGACACGCGGATTCCGGACGTCGATGCGCGACTTCGCGCCACCGGCCGGCGAGGCCGGCGTGCTCCTCGACCGGCGGTGCTCGGCGGTGCTCGGCGGGGGCCAGTGGGCCCCCGTCCGAGGGGGGCCGCGCGGTTTGAACATACATTTGTTCAAACCGCGGACGCCCCCCGCCAGGCGAGGCCCCACGCCTGGAGGCGCCGCCGCCAGGCGGGCCCCACGCCGACGACGGGGGGCCGGCCTACAGGTCCAGCTTGTAGCCCAGCCCCCGCACGGTGACGAGGAACTTCGGCTCGGCGGGGTCGGGCTCGAGCTTGGCCCGCAGCCGCTTCACGTGCACGTCGAGGGTCTTGGTGTCGCCCACGTAGTCCGAGCCCCAGACCCGGTCGATCAGCTGCCCGCGGGTGAGCACCCGGCCGGGGTTGCGCAGGAACATCTCCAGCAGCTCGAACTCCTTGAGCGGCAGCCGCTGCTCCTCACCGTCGACGGTCACGACGTGCCGCTCGACGTCCATCCGCACCGGCCCGGCCTCGAGGGCGGCGGGCTCGAGCTCGGGCTCCTGGCCGCGGCGCAGCACCGCACGGATCCGGGCGACCAGCTCACGGGGGGAGTAGGGCTTGGTGACGTAGTCGTCGGCGCCGAGCTCGAGACCGACCACCTTGTCGACCTCGTCGTCCTTGGCGCTGACCATGATCACCGGGACGGTGGAGGTCTGCCGGATCTGCCGGCACACCTCGGTGCCGGGGATCCCCGGCAGCATCAGGTCGAGCAGCACGATGTCGGCGCCGTTGCGCTCGAACTCCGTGAGCGCGTCGGGGCCGGTGGCCGCGACCGCCACCTCGAAGCCCTCCTTGCGCAGCATGTAGGAGAGGGCCTCGCTGTAGCTCTCCTCGTCCTCGACGACGAGTACGCGGGTCATCGGTGTTCCTCCTGGTCGGGGTCTTCGGTGCGGGCCTCGGCCCGCGAGGTGTCGGTGTTGCCGGGGAGCACCAGCGTGAAGGTGGAGCCCTGCCCCTCCGCGGACCACACCCGGACGTCGCCGCCGTGGGTGGCCGCGACGTGCTTGACGATGGACAGGCCGAGGCCGGTGCCGCCGGTGGAGCGGTGTCGGGCCGGGTCGACCCGGTAGAAGCGCTCGAAGATGCGGTCGATCTCGCGCTCGGGGATGCCGATGCCCTGGTCGACGACCGAAATCTCCACGGTGTCCTCCTCGGCCTTGGAGGTCACCAGCACCGTGGAGTCGCAGTCGGAGTACGACACCGCGTTGGCGACCAGGTTCGCGACGGCCGCGGTCACCTGCTCGGGGTTCCCGAGCAGCTGCAGCCCGTGGGTGCCCCCGGTGACGATCGAGATCCGCTTGGCCTCGGCGTCGATCGCGGAGGTGTCCACGGCCACCCGGATGACCTCGTCGAGGTCGACGGCCAGCGGCGTCTCCAACGGCTCGTCGCCCTGCAGCCGCGACAGCTCGATGACCTGCTGGACCAGCCGGGACAGCCGGTCGCTCTCGGTCAGCATCCGGCCGGCGAACCGCTTGACCGCCTCGGGGTCCTCGGCCGCGTCGGAGACGGCCTCGGCCAGCAGCCGGATCGCTCCGACCGGCGTCTTCAGCTCGTGGCTCACGTTGGCCACGAAGTCCCGTCGTACCGACTCCACCCGGCGCTCGCGGGTCCGGTCCTCGACCAGCACCAGCACCAGCCGCGAGCCCAGCGGCGCCACCCGGGCCGTGACGTGGCGCGAGGGCAGCCCGCGGCGGACCATCTCGAGCTCGGTGTCGCGGATCTGCCCGTCGCGGCGGACCTGGCGCACCAGCTCGGCGAGGTCGTCGGGGACCAGGGCGGTGCCGCGGACCAACCCCAGGGCGTACGCCGGGGCCGAGGCCTTCAGGACCGTGTCGTTGTCGTCGACGACCACCGCGCTGCTGCGCAGCACCGACAGCACGCCCGCCACGCCGGTCGGGACGACGGGCTCCTCGACCGGGACCAGGTGTCGCTGCTGCCGCTCGCTCACGTGCCAGGCCAGCACGCCGCCGCCTGCCACGACCGCACCGATCAGCGCGGCGAGGAACGCCTGCGTCGTGGGATCCACGGCCCAAGAGTACGCAGGGATCCCGCCGGGCTCCGCGCGGGAAGTGGCGGCTTCGCAACGTTCACCGCGCGTTCACTCCACCGCCCCGGCTGGTCACCTGGGCCCCCTACGCTCCGGGACATGCGCGACGTGTTCCATGAGCAGCTCGACTCCGTGTTCGACGACCTGTCCGAGATCGGCAAGCGGGTCGAGGACGCCGTACGCCTCGGCACCGCCGCCCTGCTCCGCGGCGACGTGGAGCTCGCCGAGCAGGTGATCAGCGCCGACATCGAGATCGACCGGGCCCGGGAGCGGGTGGAGGAGAAGGCGTTCGCGCTGCTCTCGCTGCAGCAGCCGGTGGCCGGCGACCTGCGCACGATCGTGGCCGCGCTGCGGATGGTCAGCGAGCTCGAGCGGATGGGGGACCTGTCGGTGCACGTGGCCAAGGTGGCCCGGCTGCGCGCCCCCAACATCGCCGTGCCGGAGGAGATCCGCCCCGTGGTCGCGCGGATGGCCGACGTCGCAGAGGACATGGTGGCCCGGGTCCTGGCGATCATCACCGGCCGCGACGTGGAGTCCGCGATCGCGCTCGGCCGCGACGACGAGGAGATGGACCAGCTGCGCCGCAGCAGCTTCACCCAGCTGCTCTCCGACGACTGGGCGCACGGCGTCGAGGCCGCCGTCGACGTCGCCCTGCTCGGCCGCTACTACGAGCGGATCGCCGACCACGCGGTCTCGGTCGCCAACCGGGTGGTCTTCGTCGTCACCGGCCAGAACCCCCGGACCGTGGGCGCCTGAGAGGCGCCTCGGGGCCGGGCCGGGCCGGGCCGGGTTGGCTGCGGGCTGCAGGAATCCCCGGCCAGCCGGGGACTCCCTCGGTTGTCAGCCTCTGCAACGCCCATCAACCGAGGGGAGAGGCTGACAACCCCCCCGCGTCCCCGGCTGCTCGAGCTCGGGCCCGGCCAGCGACCCCGGTCAGCGACCCTGGTTGGCGACCGCGGCGGCGGCCTCGGCGGCCGCCCCGGGATCGAGGTACTCCCCGCCGGCGACGGGGGGGCGCAGCTGCTCGTCGAGCCGGTAGACCAGCGGCATGCCGGTCGGGATGTTCAGGCCCGCGATGTCCTCGTCGCCGATCTGGTCGAGGTGCTTGACCAGCGCCCGCAGGCTGTTGCCGTGCGCGGCCACCAGGACCGTGTGGCCGGCCCGCAGGTCCGGGACGATCGAGGACTCCCAGTACGGCAGGAACCGGGCGATCACGTCCTTGAGGCACTCGGTGCGCGGCATCTCGTCGCCGAGCCCGTCGTACTGCGGGAGCCCGACCTGGGAGAACTCGCTGTCGTCGTCCAGCGCCGGCGGCGGGACGTCGAAGCTGCGGCGCCAGAGCATGAACTGCTCCTCGCCGTACTGCTCGAGGGTCTGCTTCTTGTTCTTGCCCTGCAGCGCGCCGTAGTGGCGCTCGTTGAGCCGCCAGGAGCGGCGCACCGGGATCCAGTGCCGGTCGGCGACGTCGAGCGCCACCGCCGCGGTGTTGATCGCGCGGCGCAGCAGCGAGGTGTGCACCACGTCGGGCAGCACTCCGGCGTCGCGGATCAGCTCACCGGCGTGCAGTCCCTCGGCGCGACCCTTGTCGCTCAGCGGGACGTCGACCCAGCCGGTGAACAGGTTCTCGGCGTTCCATTCGCTCTCGCCGTGGCGGAGCAGCACCAGGGTGTGGGTCACGGTCACTCCGTCGGGGAGGGGCTCGGGGGCTCGGCCGGCTGGACGCCGCCCGAGGGCGACCCGGAGACCTCCGCCGGGGAGACCGAGGGGCTCTCGTAGGCGCTGGACCCGGACCCGGACCCGGACCCGGAGGAGTCAAGGCCGGCGTAGATGCCGTCCTCGACGACCACCAGCACGTGCAGGGACACCTGTTCGCCGGAGCCGAAACCGATCGTGACCGGGACGAAGTCGCCGGCCCTGAACGACCCGGAGACCGGGATGCCGCCCTGCTCGGCGAGGTTCACCAGCCCGCCCTTGTCGACGGTGATCGGGGGGAACGACTCGGCCTGCAGGGTGGTCCCGTCGGCACCCTGGAGCGACTCCACGGTGTTGGACTGCTCGTGGTTGTTGTTGGAGAAGGTCGCGATGAAGGTGCCGGAGTTGGGCTGACCGGACACGATGACGGCGCCGAGCACGTCGACGGAGGCGTCACGCTCGTTGACCCCGTTCGCCGCCGTGTAGGGGCGGTCGGTGGCGTAGTCGAAGCCGCACGACGTCAGCAGCGGTGCGGCGAGCACGAGGCCGCCCAGGGCCAGCGCCGTGGAACGGCGGATCGTGCGGCGAGGGTTGCGTCGCAGGTGCATCTTCAGGGCCTTCGCAGGTCATCGGCGGCCGTTGCGCGGCGCCGGGTACGGCGGTGCGGGGTGCACGGTTTCGCGCACAGCCTAGCGGTCGGTCGACACGCCGCCGGTGCGGGTCACCGGCCCAGGCCGAACTGGCTCCCCGTGACGAGCATCGCGGCCAGCACGAGCGCGGTCCACGCGAGCGCGATCACCAGCAACCGCGGGGCGCCGGTGCGCAGGGCCAGGCGCAGCGGCAGGGTGCGCCACCCGTCCTCGTTGTCGGGGACCAGGCCGGGCAGGGCGGCGAGGACGTGCACGCCGAGCCCGAGCAGGCCCGCGAGCACGGTCATCAGGATCGTGGGAGGTGCGCCGGTGGCCGCGCCGCCCCAGCCGCCGTACGAGACGTACGCCGGCAGCAGCGCGTAGGACGCCGCCCAGGTCAGCCAGGACAGCCGGCCCTTGCGCAGCACCACGTTGCCGAGCAGGCCGAGGACGAGGGAGAGCAGGTACGCGCTGCCGGCCGTCACCCCGCTCGAGATCGCCAGCGGGATCACCAGCAGCACGCCGCAGCCGAGCGCGAACCACACGGTGCCGGCCTCGAGCCGCCCCTCGGCGATCGGCTTGGCGCCCCGCTGGTGGCGCCGGTCCCGGTCGCGGTCGACCAGGTCGTTGTGCCAGCCGAGCACCGCCTGGCCGACCAGGACGGTGACCAGCACCAGGCCCACCTCGCGAGTCTCCCGGCCGGCCAGCGCGGCGGCGGCGGCCACGCCGAGCGCGGTCAGCAGGCCCTGCCGGGGGTGGGCGGTCCGGGCCAGGAGCACCGGCCAGGCGGTGGCCAGGGCGGTACGGCGCGGGGCGCGCCGCCGGGGCGGCCCGTTCGCGCCCGGGTCCCGCGGGGTGCGGCCGGCCCCGGCGGGGCTGCTGTCAGAGGGCGGACCCGTCGGCCCGTCGGCCGGTTCGGCGGCCGGTCCTGCAGCCGCTTCGGAAGCCGGCTCGGAGGCGTCCCCAGCGGTGGCGCCGGCGGCGTCGCGTCCCGGTCGTCTGCGCTTGAGGAGGGCCATGCCGGGAAGTATCGCCCGCCGCGCCTCCCGGAGGGCGGATTCCTCTCCCACGGGGCGGCCCTGGGCGGGTCGTGACGCCTCGCCACCACACGGATCCACAATCTGTCAAGCCGGGATTGTGGGCCTGACCTGCACAAACGTGGAAAGCGCGCCGAGTGGAACGTGTTAGACTGGTCACCGAGGAAGGGGTACCTGACATATGACGTTCACTGTCGGCGAAACGGTCGTCTATCCAAATCACGGGGCCGCGGTCATCGAGGACATCGAGACGCGGAAGATCAAGGGAGAGGACCGGAAGTACCTGGTGCTGCGGATCGTCGCCCAGCAGGACCTGGTCGTGCGTGTCCCCGCGTGCAACCTGGACCTGGTCGGGGTCCGCGACGTCGTCGACAAGGAGGGACTCGACCGTGTGTTCGACGTCCTCCGTGCGGCGCATGTGGAGGAGCCGACCAACTGGTCGCGACGCTACAAGGCCAACCTGGAGAAGCTGCACAGCGGCGACGTCATGAAGGTCGCCGAGGTCGTGCGCGACCTGTGGCGCCGCGAGCGGGACCGCGGCCTGTCCGCGGGCGAGAAGCGGATGCTCGCCAAGGCGCGGCAGATCCTCGTCTCCGAGCTGGCGCTGGCCGAGCACACCAACGAGGACAAGGCCGAGGCGCTCCTCGACGAGGTCCTCGCCTCCTGAACGACGCCTGAGCTCGTCGCGCGCAGTCTCGTGCGAGCCAGCCGACAGGGCCCCGGGTCATCGACCCGGGGCCCTGTCGCGTCCCCGGCCCCGCTCGGTAGGACCGTTGAGCGGCTCCTCCGGTTCCCAACCCGCCCCGGAGGTCATAGGTTCTGAGGGCTATGACTCTCGATCCGTATGACCTCCCGGAGGAGCCCACGCCCGCGCTGGGCACCGTGGTCGAGGCCGACCGGGGCTCGCTGCCGTTCGCGCTGATCCACGGGGAGGCGCTGGTGGCCTGTGCCGCGTGGGCGCTGGGCGACGCCGGCGTCACCCCGGTCGACGTCGGCACCGAGTGGGCCGAGCTCGTCGAGTCCGGCGAGCCGCTCGTGCTCCACGACGCGCTCTGCCCGATGACCCCCGCGACCTTCCTGGCCGCCTGTGTCGCCCGCGCGGTCGAGGCGGACACCGTGGTCGCCGGGGTCCGCCCGGTCACCGACACGGTCAAGCACGTCGAGGGTGGCGTGGTCGGAGCCACGGTGGACCGCGACGGCCTGGTCGCGGTCGCCTCCCCGGTGGTGCTGCCGCCGTCGGTGGTCGCCGCGCTCGACCGGCCCCCGGGCACGGACTTCGCCGCGTTGGTGGCCGCGCTGCGCGAGCGGTTCGCGGTGGAGCTGGTCCCGGCCCCGCCGGAGGGCCGCCGGGTCGCCTCGGAGGACGACGTACGGCTGTTGGAGGCGCTCACCGCCCCCTCCGCCGGCTAGCGCGGGACGTCCCGGCAGCTCACCGCAGCCGATCGGCCAGGGCGACGTCCTCGGGGAAGGTGAGCTTCAGGTTCAACGGGCTGCTCGGGACCGCGACGACCGTGAGGTCGGCGTACCGCTCGAGGCAGGCCGCGGTGTCGGTGCCCTCGAACCCGTCGGCCGCCGCACGCCGGTAGGCCGCGAGCAGCTCCGCGCCCCGGAAGGCCTGCGGCGTCTGCACCCCCGCCAACGCACCCGACACGGCGACGCCACCGGCGGTGAGCAATCCCGGGAGGGGTACGACGGGGATCGCGCCGCCGTGCTCCCGGGCGGCCGCGATCGTCCGCTCCCACAGCTGCTGGTCCGCGAGCGGCCGGGCGCCGTCGTGGATGGCCACCACGTCGACCGCGCCGGACTCGACGTCGCCGGCCAGCGCCCGCAGCGCGCGCCACTCCGAGCCGTGCCGCGAGGACCCGCCGGGCACCACGAGCACCTCCCGCTCGCCCAGCCACGGGGTGACCGCGTCGGCCACCGCCTGCTCCTCGCCGGGCCGGACCACCAGCACCACCCGGACCACGTCGGCGACCCGCAGCGCGGTGCGCACCGACCAGGCCAGCACGGCGGCGTCACCGAGCGGCAGCAGCACCTTGTTGACGTCCGCACCGACCCGGCTGCCGGAACCGGCGGCGAGGATCACGGCAGCGGCGGGCACGGGCGCGATCCTACGGAGCCCGTCGCGGGAGCGTCCTCGAGGTGCGGGGCCCGGTCGCGCTGGGGGGTGTCAACGAGCGCCGACTCGGCGGGCCTGGGGTGTCAACGAGCGCCGACTCGGCGGGCTGTGGGGCGTCAACGAGCGCCGACTCGGCGGGCCTGGGGTGTCGACGAGCGCCGACTCGGCGGGCTAGGTGGGGACGATGAGGGCGGTGGCGATCGCGGCGACACCCTCGCCGCGGCCGGTGAGCCCGAGCCCGTCGGTGGTGGTGGCCGAGACCGAGACCGGGGCGCCCACGGCGTCGCCGAGCGCCCGCTCCGCCTCGGCCTTGCGCGGGCCGAGCCGGGGTCGGTTGCCGATCACCTGCACCGAGACGTTCCCGATCTCGTAGCCGGCGGCCCGCACCCGGCGCGCGGTCTCGGCGAGCATCGCGCAGCCGGCGGCGCCGGCCCACTCGGGCTCGGCGGTGCCGAAGTTCGAGCCGAGGTCACCGAGGCCGGCGGCCGAGAGCAGCGCGTCGCAGGCGGCGTGCGCGGCGACGTCGGCGTCGGAGTGACCCTCGAGGCCCTGCGGCTCGTCCGGCCAGCCGAGCCCGGCGAGGTGCATGGGCGCGCCGTCGACGAGCCGGTGGACGTCGGTGCCGAGGCCGATTCGGGGCAGGTGGGTGGGCTGCACCCCCCGATCATGCCTGAGCGACAATCGGTGGCTGTGAGGACCTTCCGCGCTGCCCCGGCCGCCTCGGCTGCCCGGTGGGCGTCGTGGTCACTGGCCGGGGTGCTCGCCGGAGGAGCCGGCCTGGCCACCAGCTACTTCCTGGCGATGGCGATGACGCTGCGGGACTCGCCGGTGCTCGCGGTCGCGGAGCTCGTCATCCGGCTCGCCCCCGGCGCGCTGGTGGAGAAGGCGATCGCGACCGTCGGGCACCAGGACAAGCCGCTGCTGGTCATCGGCGTGCTCGTGGTGACCGGCCTGCTGTTCGCGTGGGCCGGCCGGTTGCGGTCCCGGTCGTGGTGGCAGCCGCTGCTGGTGTACGCCGGGCTCGCCGCCGTCGGCTCCTACGCCGTGGCCGACCAGCGCGGGGCCGGGTTCGTCGACCAGGTCCCGGTCGTGGTCGGCCTGCTCACCTGGGCCGGCCTGCTCGAGGTGCTGACCGCACCGCTGCGCGCGGGCGCCCCGAGCGAGGAGGCGACGGCCCCCGGCGTACGGGCCCCCGACGGCTCGCGGCGGGGCTTCCTCCTCGGCGGCCTGCTGGTCGCCGGCGTCTCGGTCGCGGTCGGCCTCGCCGGACGGGTCGTGGGCCAGGGCCGCCGGCAGGTGGAGCAGACCCGCCGGCTGCTGCGGCTGGCCGACGTCTCGGCGCCGGTGGTGCCGAGACGCGCGACCCTCGACCTCGACGGGCTCTCGCCCTGGGAGACGCCGGCCGACGACTTCTACCTGGTCCACACCGCGATCGTGGTGCCGGCCATCGCGCCCGACGACTGGACGCTGCGCTTGCACGGCATGGTCGACCGCGAGCTCGAGCTGAGCTACCGCGACCTGCTGGCGCGGCAGCACACCGAGGACTGGATCACCCTCAACTGCGTGTCCAACCCGGTCGGCGGACCGTTGATCGGCAACGCCTGGTGGAGCGGCATCCGGCTGGCCGATCTGCTCCGGGAGGCGGGCGTGCACGCCGACGCCGACGCGGTGCTGCAGACCTCGCAGGACGGCTGGACCTGCGGCACCCCGCTGGCCGCGCTGACCGACGACCGGCCCGCGATGCTGGCCCTGGCCATGAACGGTCGACCGCTCCCGATCGACCACGGGTTCCCGGTGCGGACGATTGTGCCGGGGCTCTACGGGTACGTCTCGGCCTGCAAGTGGGTGGTGGACCTCGAGGTCACCCAGTTCTCCCGGATCTCGGCGTACTGGACCCAGCGGGGCTGGTCCGAGCGCGGTCCGGTGAAGCTGTCCTCGCGGATCGACGTGCCGCGCGAGGGGGCGGAGGTGGCCGCGGGAACCGTCCGGATGGGCGGCGTGGCCTGGGCCCAGCACGTGGGCATCGAGTCCGTGGAGGTGGCGGTGGACGGCGGCGGCTGGCAACGGGCGGAGATCTCGCACCCGCCCACGACCGATGCGTGGGTGCAGTGGGTCGCCTCGGCCCGGCTCGACCCGGGGGAGCACCGGGTCAAGGTGCGCTGCACCGACCGCCACGGGCTCGTGCAGACCGGCGTCGAGCGTGACGTGCTCCCCGACGGCGCCACCGGCTGGCACACCGTGGGCTTCACGGTGACCGGCTCGTGACCGACTTCGGCGGCCGGACCGGCGCCGCGCTGGTCGTCGGCGGCAGCGGCGGGCTCGGGACCGCGATCGCCCGGATGCTGGCCCGGCGCGGGTCCGACGTCGCGCTGACCTACCGCAGCCGCAAGGACGTCGGCGAGTCCGTCGCGGCGTCGGCCCGCGAGTGGGGCGTGCGCGCCACGGCGTACGAGCTCGACCTGACCTTCGCCGAGGCCGCTGCCGATGTGGTGGCGGCCGCCGCCGAGGACTTCGGTGGCCTGCACACCGTCGTGTACGCCGCCGGGCCGCACGTGCCGCTCAGCCACCTCGCGGCGGTCGCCCCGGAGACGATGACCGGCCAGCTGTCCGCGGACGCCGCCGGGTTCTTCGCGGTGGTCCAGCCAGCGCTGCCGCACCTGCGACACGCCCAGGGCGCGATCGTGGCGGTGACCTCGGCGGCCACCCACCGCCACTCGGCCCGCGCCGGGCTCTCGGCGGCGCCCAAGGCCGCGGTGGAGGCACTGGTGCGGAGCCTGGCGGTCGAGGAGGGCCGCTTCGGCGTCCGGGTGAACGCCGTCGGGCCGGGCATGCTGACCGACGGGCTCGCGGGTCGGCTGATCTCCTCCGGGGAGCTCTCGCCGACCGACCTGAACCACAACCGGGCCCGGGTCCCGCTCAACCGGTTCGGCACCGCCACCGACGTCGCCGAGGCCGTCTGCTTCCTCGCCTCGGACCGGGCCGCGTTCATCTCGGGCCAGAAGCTCGACGTCGACGGGGGCTACGGGGCCTAGGTCCCGGCGCGGGCAACCACGCCACCGCGCGCCCTGGACGGAAGACGTCCGGCCGCACCCGGGTCGCGCCGCACGTCTGCCGGTGGGAGGGACAGGTCTAGAGGGCTGTTTCGGCCACGGACGCGCCGGGGTACTGCTTCGGCACCGCAGCATCTCGGATCTGGCAGCGGACATCCGAGATCTGGGGGGATCGATCATGAGAATCATCGCGGCCTTGACCGTGCCGGTGCTGTCGCTGGGGGCGACCGTGCTGACAACCTTGCCGGCCTCGGCGCACACGCCCGAGATCAGCGCCGACTGCGGCGGCGTCCACGTGGGCGCCACCGCCTATGACGCGAACATGCCGAACCGCTGGTCGGTGACCATCGACGGCGTGACCCAGGACGGCACCTTCGGGTCGTCCTTCGACCGGACCTTCCCGGTCCCCCAGGACGGGACGGCCGTCGACTGGTCGGCCTTCGTCGAGGCGGCCGACGGGAGCTACCACGGCGAGGACGCCGGCACGGTCGGTCCCTGCGGGACGCCGCCGCCCGACGCCTGCCCGGACCTGCCGGGCTCGCAACCCGGGGGGACGCCGTGCACGCCGCCGCCCGACGTCGAGCGCTCCGACCAGCAGCTGCTCGACGGCTGCGACGTGACGTTCCAGGGCACGACGTACGGCGCCGGCTCGCTGGCCTACGACGAGGAGTACACCGACACCTACGTCTTCAACGACCAGACCGACACCTGGGACCTGGTCACCGACACGACCGCCACCGTCACCCACGGGGCGTTCACGCCGTGGACGACCCAGGAGCAGGCCGACCACGGCTGTGCGCCGAAGCCGCACCACCCGCCGGCCCAGCACTCGACGCACACCTGGACGCACCTGGACTGCCAGGACCGGGTGCGGGTGACGACGACGGTGACCACCACCACGCCCTACGTCTGGGACGACGGGACCGACACCTGGGTGCCCGGCCCGACGGTCAAGCACCGGACCACGCACGAGTCCCCGGTGAAGTCGGGCGCGTGCTCCGACATCGAGGTGGACTCCGCCCAGGCGTCCACGCCGTCGTCCGGCCCCTCGTCCGGCCCCTCGTGGGCGCACGGGTCCGGTTCGCCGGTGCCGACCGTCATCGACGCCGGCCTGGCCGCGGCCCCTGCCGGCGCCCGGCCGGCCCCGGCGGGGGCGACCCCGGGTCGTCGGTCGCAGGAGCCCGTTGTCCCGGCCCTGCTGCTGGTCTCCGGTGCGCTGCTGCTGGTGGCCGGCGCGCGGCGGGTCCACCGCGGCTGAGCCCCGCGCCCCCGCTGTTCAGTCGGGCGTCCCGCGGCGGGAGGCCCGACTGAACGCGGCGGGGGGCCCGACTGAACCCGGCGGGGGGCCCAACTCAACCCGGCGGAAGGCCCAACTCGACGGTCACCAGTTGCTGTGGTGGCCGCCGGGGAGCGGGTGGGCGTCGTCGCGGATGACGTAGACCAGGCCGCCGGAGCGGGCCAGCCAGGCGTCCTCGAACTGGGCGCGGTCGTAGGTGCGGCGCACGCCCCGGCGGTGCCCGGCGGCCGGGTCGTTGACCACCACGTCGCCGGCGGTGGTGAAGCCGCGGATCACCACCAGGTGCCCGTTGGTGGAGGAGATCGGGGCGTTCGAGAGCTGCCCGGCGCCGAAGGAGATCGAGGCGACCAGCGGGATGCCGACCGCGATGAACCGCTCGGCCTCGTGCAGCGAGCGCAGCCGGGTCACGAACGCGTGGCCGGCCAGCGGGGCGGCGAAGGCGGCGTTGAACGGCCAGTTGCCGGTGCCCTGGTAGGCCGCGTCGTACGTCGACCGCGCGGCCTCGTCGACCCACGGGTCGGTGTGGCCGGCCGGGATCCAGTCGTAGGACCGGGGCCGGGGCAGGTCGCCGTAGTAGCCCAGCACCATCGAGGTCGACGTCGGCGAGCACCACGCCTCGCCGCCGCCACCCCAGGCGGGGTAGTGGCCGCGGTGCGCCATCTGCGAGTAGCGCGGCACGTCCAGCACGATCCCCGCGCGGCTGGCGCGGCCCGGCGCGGAGGTCGGCACGGTGCCCGACGGCACCCGCGAGGCCATCGCGCCGATCGTCGAGACCACCGGGCTCCTCGTGTGCGCGCCGCTGCGGCGCATCACCCGCACGTCGAGCCGGTACGACGTCAGCCCGCTGTCGGCGTGCACCTGCCAGGTGTCGGTGTCGACCGAGGCCAGGTCGTCGGCCTGCCCCGAGACCGACGTGCGCCGGGTGAACCGGTCACCGGAGGTCCAGCGCCCGAGCACGTCCCACGAGGACCGGGTGCCGTCGGCGGCCCGGCCGCGCACGCGCACCTCGATCCAGCTGTCGCCGGGGGTGCGCGCCGACCACGACGCCACGAGCTGGGTCGGCCCGAAGCCGGGGGAGACCCACGGGCCGACCCACCGGGCCACGTCGTACTGCCGGCCGTCGTAGCGGCGGTGCCGCACCGACGCCCCGTCCAGGGCGAGCCCGGGCTGCCACTCGGTGTAGGAGATCTCCCGCGGCGGTGGCCAGCGCCCCGCGGCCACCGCCGGGGCGGCCGGGCCGAGGCCGGGCAGCCCCCCGACGAGCAGGCCCGCAAGCAGGCCGGGGAGCAGGGTGCGGACGGGGCGGGGGCAGCGGAGGGGGCGCACCCGTCGACGATAGGTCACTTCAGCCCCACCCGTCCCAGGGTTCGAGGATGCGGGGCGCGCCCCGCCGTACTCCTAGAATGAGGCGGGTGAGCTTCAGGCTGTACGACACCGCGACCCGCGAAGTCCGTGACTTCGTCCCCCTCGAGGAGGGGAGGGCGGGTCTCTACGTGTGTGGCCTGACCGTGCAGAGCGAGCCGCACGTCGGCCACGTCCGCTCCGGGGTCAACTTCGACGTGCTGCAGCGCTGGCTGCGCCACGTCGGCTACGACGTGACGTTCATCCGCAACGTCACCGACATCGACGACAAGATCCTGGTCAAGTCCGTCGAGCAGGGCCTGGCCTGGTACGAGCTCGGCTACCGCATGCACCGCGAGCTCGACAAGGCGTACGCCGCGCTCAACGTCGCGCCGCCGACCTATGAGCCGGCCGCGACCGGGCACGTGCCCGAGATGATCGAGCTGATCTCCGCGCTGATCGCCCGGGGCCACGCCTACGCCGCCGAGGACGGCTCCGGCGACGTCTACTTCGACGTGCGGTCCTGGCCGGCGTACGGCGAGCTGACCCACCAGAGGATCGACGACATGGAGGCCGCCGAGGACGCCGACCCGCGCGGCAAGCGGGACCCCCGCGACTTCGCGCTGTGGAAGGGCTGGAAGAAGGCCACCGAGCCGGAGACCGCCGCCTGGTCCAGCCCGTGGGGCCCGGGGCGTCCGGGCTGGCACATCGAGTGCTCGGCGATGGCCGGGAAGTACCTCGGCCCGGCCTTCGACATCCACGGCGGCGGCGTCGACCTGCGCTTCCCCCACCACGAGAACGAGCAGGCCCAGTCCCGCGCGGCGGGCAGGCCGTTCGCGTCGTACTGGATGCACAACGCCTGGATCACCACCGCCGGCGAGAAGATGAGCAAGTCGCTGGGCAACAGCCTCACCATCCCGGCCGTGCTGCAGCGGTTCCGCGGCATCGAGCTGCGCTACTACCTGGTCTCCGCGCACTACCGCAGCCACGTGGAGTTCAGCTTCGAGGCGCTGGAGGAGGCCGCGGTCGGCTTCCGGCGGATCGAGGGGTACGTCGCCCGCGCGGTCGAGCTGGTCGGCGAGGTCCCGGCCGACGGCATCCCGTGCGCCTCGTTCGTCGAGGCGATGGATGACGACCTCGGCACGCCGGCGGCGATGGCGGCGATCCACGACGTGGTCCGCGAGGGCAACAGGCTGCTCGCGGCCGACGCCGGCGCGAGCGGCTCCGGCGCGGACCGGGCGGCCCTGCGTGGCAACCTGGGGTCGGTGCTCGCGATGCTCGACGTGCTCGGGCTCTCGCCGTACGACGCCGCGTGGGCCGGGCGGGCGGGCCGCGGGGACGAGCGGCTCACCCAGGCGGTCGACGCGCTGGTGGCCGGCCTGCTCGAGCAGCGCGCCGAGGCACGGGCGGCCAGGGACTTCGTGGCCGCCGACGCGATCCGCGACCGGCTCAAGGCCGCGGGCATCGAGATCGAGGACACCCCGACCGGCCCCAAGTGGGCCCTGGAAGGCAACAACTGATGGCTGGCAATTCGCAGCGCAGGGGCGCGATCCGCAAGTCCAGCAAGGGCGCGACCGTCGGCTCCGGCGGCCGGGTCAAGCGTGGGCTCGAGGGCAAGGGCCCCACCCCGAAGGCCAAGGACCGCCCCAACCACAAGGCGTACAAGGCCGTCCAGCGCGCCCAGAAGGAGAGCCAGGCGCGCCCCCGGCGCAAGCAGGCCGGTTCCGAGGCCGAGTGGGTCGCGGGCCGCAACTCGGTCGTGGAGGTGCTGCGCGAGGGCGTCCCGGTCACCGGGGTCTACGTCGCCGAGGGCGCCGAGCGCGACGGCCGGCTCCGCGAGGCGTTCGCGCTGGCGGCCGAGCGCGGCCTGAGCCTGGCCGAGGTCAGCCGCGGCGAGATGGACCGGATGACCGGCGGCGCCGTGCACCAGGGCCTGGCGGCGCGGCTCCCGGCGTACGAGTACGCCCACCCCGACGACCTGCTCGAGCGCGCCCGGGAGGCGGGCGAGCCGCCGCTGGTCGTGGCGCTCGACTCGGTGACCGACCCGCGCAACCTCGGTGCGATCGTGCGCAGCGCCGCCGGATTCGGCGCCCACGGCGTGCTGATCCCCGAGCGGCGGGCGGCCGGTATGACCGCCTCGGCGTGGAAGACCAGCGCGGGCGCGGCGGCCCGGGTGCCGGTGGCGCAGACGGTCAACCTGGTGCGCCAGCTCAAGGCCTACCAGGACGCGGGCTGCATGGTGGTCGGCCTGGCCGCCGACGGCGACGTGTCGCTGCCCGACCTCGACCTCGCCGACGGTCCGCTGGTGGTCGTGGTCGGCTCGGAGGGCAAGGGCCTGGGTCGACTGGTCGCGGAGACCTGCGACCAGCTGGTGTCGATCCCGATGTCCAACCAGCTGGAGTCGCTGAACGCCGGCGTGGCCGCCTCGGTGGCCCTGTACGCGATCGCGCGAGCCCGTGGCTGACGTGGCTGACCTGGCTGACGTGGCCTGAGGGGGACGGGGGTGCGGGTGTCGCGGGCCGGTCGCGTGGTGGCGTACGTCGCCGTGTGGCTGGTGGTGACCCTGCTCGCGTCGCTGGCGTTCTTCCTGCTGAGCAGCCGCACGATCGTGCTGGCCAGCCACGACGCGGTGCTGCGGCCGAACCTGCAGGGCGAGGTCGTCCTGCGCACCGGCCCGGTGCTGCCGGACCTGCGGATGGACAGCGGCCACCGGCTCGGCGTGGACATCCGGCTCGGCAAGACCGACGCGAAGTCCACCCAGGAGCTGGTCCGGCGCTACGCCTACATCGCCAGCCAGCCCGAGGGCCAGGTGGCCAAGGTGCGCGAGGCGCTCGTCGACATGCTCTGGTCGGCGCTGCTGCGCGGCGCGGTCGTCGGCTCGGTCCCGATCGTGGTGTGGCTGCTGCTCGGCCGGCCGCGGCGGCTCGAGCTCTACCGGCGTACCCGCTCCCCGGCCGGCGCGCTGAGCGGCCTGGGATGCGCGGTGCTGGTGCTCGCGTTCTGGCAGCCGTGGCAGAGCAGCGACGACCCGGTGGAGTCCGGGCGCGGATGGATGCCGCTGGGCGAGTTCCTCGGGCCCGAGGTGCCGCTGCCGGCGGAGGCCGCGGGCATCGAGGTGCGCGGGGACGTGACCACCAACCAGACCCGGCGGCTGATCGAGAGCGCGATCAGCACCTATGACAAGAGCAAGGCCTTCTACGCCCGGGCCGTGACCGCCGCCCGGCAGCTGGACCTGCGCCGGCCGGAGGACGGCGAGACGGTGGTGCTGCTGGTCTCGGACCGGCACGACAACATCGGCATGGACAAGGTCGCCCGGGCGATCGGTGACGCCGGCGGGGCGACGGCGGTCTTCGACGCCGGCGACGACACCTCGACCGGCAACAGCTGGGAGGCGTTCTCGCTGGACTCGTTGAACGCGGCGTTCGACGACCTCCCGCGCTGGGGCGTCGCCGGCAACCACGACCACGGGCCGTTCGTGCACTCCTACCTCGACGACCACGGCTGGACGATGCTGGAGGGCGAGGTCGTGGACGGCCCGGCGGGCACGACCCTGCTCGGTGTCGACGACCCGCGCTCGAGCGGGCTGGGCGACTGGCGCGACGAGACCGGGCTGAGCTTCGACGAGGTCGGCCACCGGCTGGCCGACGTCGCCTGCGAGGCACCGCAGCGGGTCACCACGATGCTCGTGCACGACGCCGACCTGGCCCGCGAGGCGCTGCAGCGCGGCTGCACCGACCTGGTGCTGGCCGGCCACCTGCACGTCCAGGTCGGCCCCACGCGGGTGGTCGGCCAGCACGGCGAGGCCGGCTACACCTACACCAACGGCACGACCGGCGGCGCGGCGTACGCCATCGCCGTCGGCAGCAAGCTGCGCCGTGAGGCCGAGGTGACGCTGGTGACCTACCGCGACGGCCGACCGGTCGGCCTGCAGCCGGTGATCCTGCAGACCAACGGCGTCTTCCACGTGCGCGACTACCTGCCGCTGCACGTCACCGCCGACCTCTCCTCGCCGCCCCGGCTGGACGGTCACGAGTTCGTGACCGAGTCGCCGACGGCGCACGGGGACACGTCGGCGGCCGGGTCGCGCTGATCGGGCGCCGGGGTCTCGCCCACCGAGATTCGGGAGGACCGCGGTCCGGTCCTAGGATCGACGGCATGCCCGCGAGTTTCGAGCGTCTGCTGCCCACCGAGGAGGCCGAGGCCCTCCTCGAGCTCACTCGCGAGATCGCGACCCGGGAGCTCGCGCCCCAGGTGGCCGAGGCCGAGGAGGCCGGGGTGTTCCCCGTCGAGGCCTACCGGCTGCTGGGGAAGTCCGGGCTGTTGAGCCTGCCGTTCGCCGAGGAGCACGGCGGCGGCGGGCAGCCCTACGAGGTCTACCTGCAGGTGGTCGAGGAGATCGCCACCGCCTGGCCCAGCGTCGCGGTCGGCACCAGCGTGCACACGCTGACCGCCTCGGTCGTGGACCACAACGGCAGCGACGAGCTGCGCGCCCGGTGGCTGCCGCAGATGCTCTCCGGCGACTGGCTCGGCGCCTACTGCCTCTCCGAGCCGCAGGCCGGCTCCGACGTCTCCGGGATCCGCACCCGCGCGGTCCGCGAGGGGGAGGAGTACGTCGTGCACGGCACCAAGCAGTGGATCAGCAATGGCTCCTGCGCCGACTACTACATCCTCTTCGCCCGCACCGCCGAGGACCCCAAGCGGGGCCTGTCGGCGTTCGTGGTCCCGGCCGACACCGCGGGGATGGCCTTCGGCGCCCCCGAGAGGAAGATGGGCCTGGCCTGCGACGTCACCACCCAGGTGCTCTTCGACGGCGCCCGGATCCCCGCCGATCGGCTGGTCGGGGAGGAGGGCGCCGGCATGCGGGTCGCGCTCTCCGCGCTGGACGCCGGCCGGCTCGGCATCGCTGCGGTCGCCACCGGGATCGCCCAGGCCGCGCTGGCCCACGCGGTCGCGTACGCCGGCGAGCGGGTCCAGTTCGGCCGGCCGATCGGGGAGCAGCAGGGGCTGCAGTTCCTGCTCGCCGACATGGCCGCCGAGGTCGA
Organism: Nocardioides panaciterrulae; assembly: GCF_013409645.1. Classification (NCBI taxonomy): domain Bacteria; kingdom Bacillati; phylum Actinomycetota; class Actinomycetes; order Propionibacteriales; family Nocardioidaceae; genus Nocardioides; species Nocardioides panaciterrulae. The sequence continues at coordinate 719,126 of NZ_JACCBG010000001.1, forward strand.
GCGGGCGCGGGCGACGTACCTCCACGCCGCCCGGCTCAAGGACGCCGGCCGCCCGTTCTCCCGGCAGGCCTCGATCGCCAAGGTGAGCGCCACCGACGCCGCCATGCGGGTCACCACCGACGCCGTGCAGGTGCTCGGCGGCAACGGCTACACCCGCGACTACCCGGTCGAACGGCTCTTCCGCGACGCCAAGGTCACCCAGATCTTCGAGGGCACCAACCAGATCCAGCGGATGGTCATCGGCCGCGACCTGTTGCGCTGACCCGCCGAGTCGGCGCAGGTTGACGGGTGGGAGGTCGCCGAGCCGGCGCACGTTGACGGGGTGGCGGGCGCTGGTGACGCCGAGTCGGCGCAGGTTGACGCCGTACGGCGGGGGTTGGTGACGCCGAGTCGGCGCAGGTTGACGCCGGTGTGGCGGGGGTTGGTCTCGCCGAGGCGGCGCAGGTTGACGCCGTACGGCGGGGGTTGGTGACGCCGAGTCGCGCAGGTTGACGCCGGTGTGGCGGGGGTTGGTCTCGCCGAGTCGGCGCAGGTTGACGCCGTACGACCGGGGCCGGTGACGCCGAGTCGGCGCAGGTTGACGCCGTACGGCGGGGGCTGGTCTCGCCGAGTCGGCGCAGGTTGACGCCGTACGACGGGGGTTGGTGACGCCGAGTCGGCGCAGGTTGACGCCGTACGGCGGGGGCTGGTCTCGCCGACTCGGCGCAGGTTGACGCCGTACGACGGGGGTCGGGTGTCAACGAGCGCCGACTCGGCGTGCCCTGGGGTGTCAACGAGCGCCGACTCGGCGTGCCCTGGGGTGTCGACGAGCGCCGACTCGGCGTGCGCTGGGGTGTCAACGTGCGCCGACTCGGCGTGCGCTGGGGTGTCAACGAGCGCCGACTCGGCGGGGGCGGGTGTCAGTCGGGCAACGTGGTGATCGCCTCGTCCGGCTTCTGGGCCAGGACGGTGTCGATGTAGTCGCGGGCGGTGTCGAGGATCGAGACCTCGTGGCCGGCGCGCTCGGAGAGGTACCACCGGTGCACGAGGATCTCGTGGAACACCTCGGCCGGCTCGAGCTTGCCGCGGGCCTCGCGGGGGATCATCGCGACGACCGGGTCGTAGACCTGGGTCAGCCACCGGTTCGCCACCAGCGACCGGTCCTCGCGCCCGAGGTCGAAGGTCGCGGTGAACGACGCGATGTCGTTGAGCAGCCGTCGGGCCTGAGCGTCCTCGACGTTGAGCCCGGTCAGCCCCTGGAGCTCGCGGCGGTGGTGGCCGAGCTCCACGACCTTGGGCTGGATCCGCACCTGGTCGCCGTCGAAGTCCGTGATGATGTCCAGCTCGTCGACGTCGAACCCGAGGTCGTTGAGCCGCTCGATGCGGCGCTCGATCCGCCACACCTCGTCGGAGGAGAACTGCTCCTCGGCGGTCAGCTCGCACCACAGCGCCTGGTAGCGGTCGGCCAGCATCTCGATGATCTCGTGGGCCTGCACCTCGTGGTCGAGGGAGTCGCTGGCCTGCAGGTCGAGCAGCTCGGCGAAGACGTTCTCGGTCGCCACCGTGACGTCGTACTCCCGCATCTGCTTGGACAGGCTCGGCTTGAGCTCGCCGGTCTCGGCGTCGACGAGGTACGCCGCGAAGCCGCCGGCGTCGCGCCGGAAGAGCACGTTGGACAGGGACACGTCGCCCCAGAAGAAGTCGGCCAGGTGCAGCCGCACCAGCAGCACCACCATCGCGTCGACCAGCGAGGGCAGGTTGTCGGCGGTGAGGCCGTGGCTGAACAGGCTGCGGTACGGCAGCGAGAACTGCAGGTGCTGGGTCAGCAACGCCGCGGGCAGCTCCTCGCCGTGCTCGTCGACCCGGCCGGTCACCACGCCCTGGGGGACGACGGCCGGCAGGCCCAGCCGCTGCAGGTCGCGGAGCAGGCGGTACTCCCGGTAGGCGATCTCCTCCTGGGTCTCCTTGATCGCGTAGGTCCGGTCGCCGAGCCGGACGATGCGCACCACGTGCCGGGACAGGCCGCGGGGGAGGGGGACGACGTGCTCGTCGGTCCACTCCTCGAGCGGGGTCGACCAGGGGAGGGTGATCATCGCCGGGTCGGGACGGGCCGTCACGATGCGCAGCGCCATGGGCCTCAGGCTAGGGGGTACGGCGGCGTCCGGACACTCCGCGGCCCCCCGCGCTGGGCTCGAGGAAGACCGCGCCCGGTCCCCGGTCGGCCACCTCGTCGTGCGGGTTGTTCAGGGCGCAGGTGCGCAGGCTCAGGCAGCCGCAGCCGATGCAGCCGTCGAGCTTGTCGCGCAGCCGCTCCAGCCGCTCGATCTGCTCGTCGAGGCGCGGCCGCCAGTCGCGGCTCAGCCGCCTCCAGTCGGCCTTGGTGGGCGTGCGGTGCTCCGGCAGGGTCGCGAGCGCGTCGGCGACCTCCTCGAGCGTGAGGCCGACGCGCTGGGCGGCGCGGATGAACGCCAGCCGCCGCAGCGTGGGCTGTTCGAACCGGCGTTGGTTGCCGGTGGTGCGCACGGAGTGGACGAGGCCGCGGGACTCGTAGAACCGGATCGCCGAGGTCGCGACCCCCGCGCGCTCGGAGAGCTGGCCGATCGTGAGCTGGTGCACGTCGCCACCATGCCTTGACTTGAAGTGAACTTCAAGTCACAGGATCGGTTCCGTGAGCGAGATCAAGAGACTGATGAGCCTGATGACCGGGGACGAGAAGCACTCGGCCGCCGCGACCTCGACGCTGGACGTGATCCAGGTGCTCTACGAGCGGGTGCTCGACGTGAGCCCGCAGCGCGCGGGGGACGCCCACCGGGACCGGTTCCTGCTCTCGAAGGGGCACGGGCCGATGGCCTACTACGCGATCCTGTGCGCGCAGGGCTTCTTCCCCGAGGACTGGCTGACCGGCTGGGCGTCGTGGGACTCCCCGCTGGGCCGCCACCCCGACCGCAACCTGGTGCCCGGGGTCGAGATCGCGTCCGGCTCGCTCGGGCACGGCCTGCCGCTGGCGGTGGGGACGGCGCTCGGGCTGCGGGCCCAGGGCATCGGCTCCCGGGTCGTGGTGCTGGTCGGCGACGCGGAGCTGGACGAGGGCAGCAACCACGAGGCGCTCGAGCTCGCGTCCGCGCTGGAGCTGGACGCGCTGACGGTGGTCGTGGTCGACAACCGGTCCTCGTCGTACGCCGTGCCGGGCCGGATCGAGCAGCGCTTCGCCGTCGAGGGCTGGCACGCCGTGACCGTCGACGGGCGGGACCACGACGTCCTGGAGAAGGCCCTGTCGCACCGTGAGGTCGGCCGCCCGAACGCGGTCGTCGCCGTCGTGGAGGAGAAGAAGTGAGCACCTCGAACCCCGGCTCGAACCGGGTCCAGTTCACCCGCACCGCCGCCGGCCTGGTCGACGCCGACCTGTCGGTCGCCCTCGTGTACGCCGAGATCTCCGGCCAGTTCTTCGGCCCGGTGGAGGCGCGGCACCCCGACCGGGTGGTCAACGTCGGCATCCGGGAGCAGCTGCTGGTCAACGTGGGCGCGGGGATGGCCTTGACGGGCCTGCGCCCGATCGTGCACACGTTCGGCTCGTTCCTCGTCGAGCGGGCCTTCGAGCAGGTCAAGCTCGGCTTCGGACACCAGGGCGTCGGTGGCGTGCTGGTCGGCTCGGGCGGCTCGTTCGACGTCGCCGAGGGCGGTCGCACCCACCAGACGCCCGGCGACGTGGCGCTGCTCGACACGCTGCCCGGCGTCTCGATCCATGCGCCGTCGACGCCGCAGGAGGTCGACGCGGTGCTGCGGCGCACGGTCGCGGGCGCGGGGCTGCACTACGTGCGGGTCGTCGAGCAGGTCAACACCCGCTCCTTCCCCGAGGCGCGGGGCCGTCTGCACGTCGTACGCCGGGGGTCGGGGGCGACCGTGATCGCGCTCGGCCCGGTCCTCGACGCCGCGCTCGCGGCGACCGAGGGGCTGGACGTGACGGTGCTCTACTCGAGCACGGTCCGGCCGTTCGACGGCCGCGGCCTGCGCGCGGTGCTCGGCACCCCGGAGGTCGTGCTGGTCGAGCCCTGGCTCGCCGGCACCTCCTCGCGCGTGGTCGCCGAGGCGCTGCACGACGTCCCGCACCGGCTGCTCGCGCTGGGGGTGGGCCGGGAGGAGCTGCGCCGCTACGGGTCGCCCGAGGACCACGTCCGCGCCCACGGCCTCGACGCGGCCGGCCTGCGCCGTTCGCTCGACGGCTTCCTGGGGGCGGCGACCTGAGGACCCGAGGCGGGACCGGAGGCGGGCGGGCCGGGGTGCGCCCCGGCGCACCCTGGCCCACGCGACCCGCCGAAGCGCCGACTAGCATGTGGCCTCGCCGTGGCCCGGGTCGCGGCGCCGCCGGTGTAGCTCAGTTGGTAGAGCGTTCGCCTTGTAAGCGAAATGTCGCGGGTTCGACTCCTGTCACCGGCTCCGCCGCTCGCCGAGGCTGCTCAGAGTGCCTCGGTGATCGTGAGCAGCACGCTGCAGCCGCCCGAGGACGAGCGACCGATCTGCAGGTCGTCGACCAGCTGGCGCGCGGCCCACATCCCCAGCGAGCGCGATCCCTCGGGCCGCCGGTAGCCGGTCATGGCGTCGAGGAGGCCGGGCCCGGAGTCCTCGACCAGGCAGGTCAGGCGCCCCACCTCCGCCCAGAGGGTCAGCCGCACCGGGGGCCGCCCGTGGACGAGGCCGTTCGTGGCGACCTCGTTGACCGCGACCCGGAGCCCCTCGATCGCCCCTCGCGACAGGGCGCTGTGCCGGACGGCACCGTCCTGGACCAGCTCCCGGGCGACCGAGAGCTGCGAGAGGTCCAGGACGACGGTGGCGGCCGACGGCGGGGTGGTCGGCGCTTCGGGGCGCCCCGCGAGCGGGCTGGACAGGAACGTCGTCGGCTCGACGTAGCGCTGGTTGTGCCGGTCGGTGAGGTCGACGTTGACGGTGCGGTGCGTGGCCCGGGCGGCGGCGATCACCCACGGCGGACGGGTGCGGGTGTCGTAGGTGCACAGCGCGGCGAACGCGAAGGCGCCGAGGGCCTGGTCCACGGCCGACTCGTAGCGGTGCCAGGAGGCCTGCTCCGCGGCGTCCCGGCCGAGCGGGACGGTGCCGGTCACCCAGAGGGGGCGGGTCCCCGCCCGCTCGGCCAGCACGCGCTGGTAGTCGAACAGGGTGCGCGCGGGGGCGTCGTACAGATCCTCGTCCAGCGCGTACTCGAGCCCGGGGTGCGCGCCGATCACCCCGCGCACCAGCTCGACCCGGTCGCTGCTGCTGTGCACCAGCACCTCGGCGCCCGACGCCAGCCCCCGGGCGACGAAGGCCTCCGTCACCGAGACGAGCTCCTCGTCGGTGTCGTGGACCATCACGCTGTGCCTGTAGTCGGGGTGTGTCGTCATCGCGGCCGGCCTCCTAGCTGGATCCCGTCCTTCTGGTCGATGCCGAGCAGGTGGATGAGGTGCTCGACGTGGGGCCGCGGGGCCTGCAGCAGGACCTGGCCGCCGCGGTCGCGGTGAGCGCCGGTCCCCAGCATCAGTGCCCGGGCGCCAGGCAGGTCGAGGAAGTCCACCCAGCTCAGATCGAGCACGAAGGGATCCTGCCCGAGCCCCGTGGTCGCGGTGGCCAGCAGCGAGCGCAGGGTGTCCTGGCTGGCGATGTCGAGCTCGCCGGCCAGCGCCAGGCCACCCTCCACCGTCGCGGCCTGGAACAGCTGCTCCCGCAGCCCGGCGCGGTGCGACCGGCTCAGGGACCAGGCCGCCTCCCCGGACTCCGGGGTCCGGTACTGGCACATCGCCGACAGCGGACGGGACAGGCAGAGCCGGTCGGTCGCCTGCTCGAGCTGCTCGTGACGACGGCGTGGCATCACCTGCCAGGCCGCGGAGGCGTCCGCGGACCACCGGACCGACGGGTAGCCCTCGGAGAGCGCCTCGTCGACGACGGTCTCCATGAAGCTCAGCTCGTACGACGTCCGCTCGGCCGGGACGACCTGGATCTGACCGCGGTCGAGCGCCTCGAGGGCGTGCGGGTCGCCCTCGAGCATCCCCCGCAGCGACCGGTCGGCGGGGGCGTCGCCGGGCTCGGTGTAGATGATCTTCGACCCCAGGTCGAGGCCGCGCCCCACCCACGCAGCGACACCGGCGCGTCGCTGCGCCTCCTGGTCGTAGAACAGCAGCAGGTGCCCGTCCCACCCAGGGCGCCAGCCGTGGGCCCTCACGGTCTCCAACATACCCGCCACCCGCGGCCCGCACCCGGTCGGAGCGGTGCACCATCCACCGTCTGCGGGGCCGGATCGGTGGCAGGCTCACCGCCAGCCCCAGGGGTCACGCCGGCCGGACGGCCGGGTCAGCGCAGCCGGCGCACCTCGAAGTTCAGCGGCGGCACGGCCAGCGCGTCCTGCGCGGCGACCAGCTGGATCTCCCGGGTGCCGGCGGCGATCGTCCGCTCGAGCACGGCGAAGACGGAGGAGGCGGTGCTGGCCAGCGCCGCCTCGGGCGACCCGGACGTGCGCAGGTGGGCGAGGTAGAGCGCGGCGGTGACGTCGCCGCAGCCGTTCGGCGTGATCGGGAGCAGCGGCGTGTTCACCGCCCAGGCGCCCTCGTCGGAGACCGCGACCAGGTCGAGGGTGCCCTCGGGGATGTCGGCGTGCAGCACGCTGGTGACCAGCACGTCGCGCGGCCCGCCCTCGCGTACGACGTCGACCGCGTCGAGCACCTCGGCCAGCGTGCTCGTGGTGCGCCCGGCGAGGAAGTCGAGCTCGAACTGGTTCGGCGTGATGATGTCGGCGCTCGGCACCACGGTGTCGCGCATGAACTCCGGGATCCCGGGGCGCACGAACATCCCGCGCCCGACGTCACCCATCACCGGGTCGCAGCAGTAGACCGCGTCGGGGTTCAGCTCCTTGACCCGGGCGACCGCGTCGAGGATGACCGCGCCGACCGCCGGGTCGCCCTGGTAGCCCGACAGCACCGCGTCGGCCTCGCCGAGCACCCCGCGCTCCTCGATGCCGGTGATCACGTCGCGCACGTCGTCGGGCGCCAGCAGCGGACCGCGCCACTCGCCGTACCCGGTGTGGTTGGAGAAGTGCACAGTGAGGACCGGCCAGACCTCGTGGCCCAGGCGCTGCAACGGGAAGACGGCGGCGGAGTTGCCGACGTGGCCGTAGGCCACCGAGGACTGGATCGACAGGATCTTCACCGGGGCATCCTAGGGAAGGCTCGCTTGCTCCCGCTTGCGTAGGGTCGGGGGCATGGAGATGAGCTATCGCCCGCTGGGCGACTCGGGACTGATGGTGAGCGCGGTCGGGATCGGCTGCAACGCGTTCAGCCGGCGCGTGGACCTCGCCGGCGTGCGAGACATCCTCACGGCCGCCCGCGACACCGGCGTCACGCTGCTCGACACCGCCGACGTGTACGGCGACCCCGCGGGCGGCTCGGAGGAGCTGCTCGGCGAGGCGCTGAAGGGGCAGCGCGAGGAGTTCGTGCTCGCCACGAAGTTCGGCATGGACATGGGCGGCGCCAACGGCGCGGACCGCGGGGTGCGCGGCGCGCGTCGCTACGTACGCCGGGCCGTGGAGGCCTCGCTGCGCCGGCTGGGGACCGACCACATCGACCTCTACCAGCTGCACGCCCCCGACCCGGTGACGCCGATCGAGGAGACCCTCTCGGTTCTCACCGACCTCGTGCGCGAGGGCAAGATCGGCTACCTCGGCTGCTCGAACTTCGCCGGCTGGCAGGTCGCCGACGCCGACTGGACCGCGCGTTCCGCGGGGCTGGAGCGATTCGTCTCGGTGCAGAACCGCTACTCCCTGCTCGACCGCACCATCGAGGAGGAGGTGGTGCCGGCCTGTGAGACGTTCGGGCTCGGCGTGCTGCCCTACTTCCCGCTGGAGTACGGCCTGCTCACCGGCAAGTACCGCCGCGGCGAGGGCGCGCCGTCCGGCTCCCGCGCGGCGCTCGACCCGAGCCGGGCGCAGTGGCTGGAGAGCGCGGACTGGGACCGCATCGAGGCGGTCGGCAAGTACGCCGAGGTCCGCGACCTCTCGATGCTCGACGTCGCGATCGCCGGGCTGGCCGCCCAGCCGGCGGTCGCCTCGGTCATCTCCGGCGCGACCTCGGGCGACCAGGTCCGTACCAATGCGGCCGCGATGCGCTGGGAGCCGACGGCCGAGGATCTGGTCGAGCTGGACGCGATCACCGGGTAGCCGGCGGGGTTCCGGGGTCGCCTTCCTGCGTGCGGCGGGTCCGTCTTCGGGGGACACTGTCGAGCGTGGTCGTTCTCCTCGTCGCATCCGCGGCGCTCGTCGTGGCCGCCCTCGGCGTGCTCACGGGAGCGGGTGCGCGGCGTCGCGGGAACGGCTGGGCGCTCGCGGGGGCGAGCGGTCTGCTGTTCCCGGTGACGTGGGTGCTCTGGTACGTCCGCGACCGGCGCGCAGAGCGCCTGCGGTCTCGCCCGGTCCGGCTGAGCTGACCCGCGCCACCGCCGTCCTCGGCGCCGCCGTGCTGTCCGGACCGCTGCTCAGGCGACCTGCAGCGACCGCTTGGACAGCCCCATCCAGAACCCGTCGATGACCTGCAGGCCGGGGGCCTCGGGGTCGGTGGCCGCGCCGAGGGTGACGAAGAGCGGGGTGTAGTGCTCGACGGTGGGATGCGCGTAGGGCATCCCGGGGGCGTGCGCGCGGTAGCCGGCGAGCTCGTCGACGTCGCCGCGGGCCAGCGCGTCGGCGGCCCAGGCGTCGAAGTCGGTCGACCAGCCGGGGGCGGCGGCGTCGAGGCGCCACGAGGTCAGGAACGGCAGCCCGTGGGTGAGGAAGCCCGACCCGATGATGAGCACGCCCTCGTCGCGCAGCGGCCGGAGCCGCTCGCCGAGCCTCATCAGCCGGGCCGGGTCCTGGGTGGGCAGCGACAGCTGCAGCACCGGGATGTCGGCGTCGGGGTACATGATCTTCAGCGGCACCCACGCGCCGTGGTCGAGCCCGCGACTGGCGTGCTGGTGGACCGGCTCGGTGGCCGGCATCAGCGCGGCGATCCGCCGGGCGAGCGCGGTGGCGTCGGGGGTCTCGTAGGTCATCCGGTAGTACTTCTCCGCGAAGCCGCCGAAGTCGTAGACGAGCGGGGCGCTGCTCGCGGACAGGCTCACCGGGGCGGACTCCCAGTGCGCGCTCACGATGAGGATCGCCCGGGGGCGCGGTAGGTCGGCGGCCCAGGCGGCGAGCTGGCCGGACCAGGTCGGGTCGTCGAGCAGCGGGGGTGCGCCGTGGCCGAGGTAGAGGGCGGGCATGCGGTCGTTCACATCTGCTCCAATGGTTGAGGATTAAACTTTATTCCTCAGGAGCCGATCGCGCCAGCCGGCGCCTCAGCGGGCCAGGGCGGCCAGGGCCTCGAGCTCCGGCGGGGTGCCGAGCGCGATCAGCACGGCACCGGCGGGGACGACCAGCGCGTCGGACGGGTTCGGCTCGAGCCCGTCGCCGGCGGAGCGTCGTACGGCGAGGAGCAGCGCGCCGGTCCGGGCGCGGATGCGCAGCTCGCCGAGCGACCGGCCGGCCACCTCCGAGCCGGCCGCGACCGGGACCTGCTGCACCCGCCAGTCGACGTTCTCGTCGTGCATCACCACGTCGAAGAACTCCGCCACGTCCGGCTGCAGCGCGAACACCGCCAGCCGGCGCCCCCCGATCCGCTGCGGGTTGACCGCGCGGGTGGCGCCGGCGAGCCGCAGCTTGGCCTTGGAGTCCGTGGTGCGGGCGCGCGCGACGATCACCACGTTCGGGCGCATCGCGCGCGCGGAGAGGGTCGCGTAGACGGTGTCCGCGTCGTTGTCGAGCGCCACCACGACCGCCCGGGCGTGCTCGAGCCCGGCCTCGCGCAGCACCCGGTCCTCGGTCACGTCGCCGACCAGGTGCGACACACCGGCCGGGAGGTCGCCCAGCCGGTCGGCATCGGTGTCGACGACCACGACCTCGTGGCCGGCCGAGGTGAGGAAGTCGGTCGCGGCCCGACCGACCCGGCCGTAGCCGCAGATGATCACGTGGCCGCGCAGTGCGGCGATCCGGGCGTCCATGCGTCGCCTTTCCAGGTGCTGGCGGAGCTGGCCCTCGGTGAGGATCTCCAGGGCCACGCCGAGGTTGTAGAGGACGGTGCCGACCCCGACGATGATCAGCGCGATGGTGAAGGCCTGCCCGGCGGTGCCGAGCGGCCGGACCTCGCGGAAGCCGACGGTCGAGACCGTGGTGACCGTCTGGTAGACGGCCTCGAGCGTGCTGAAGCCGAGCAACACGTAGCCGACCGTGCCGAAGATCGTGACCGCGACGAGCGCGGCCAGCGCGACCACCAGGCGACGTACGCTGCCCACGTCGTGACGGTAGCGCCCCGAGCCGCCGCCGGTGGTCGAGTCGGCGGCCCGGTCGTCGAGTCGGCGGCCCGGTGGTCGAGTGCGGCCCGGCTCTCGGTGGTCGAGTAGCGAGCGCCAGCGAGCGTATCGAGACCCCGCTTCCCTCTCGGTGGTCGAGTAGCGAGCGCCAGCGAGCGTATCGAGACCCCGGCTTCCCTCGGTGGTCGAGTAGCGAGCGCCAGCGAGCGTATCGAGACCCCCGCTGACGGCGCGCTGGCCGTGGTTGCTGGTTGGCAGTGACGGCGGGTCAGCGACCTGCGAACGGTGGAAGCGCCCCCGCGGGTACTCGCCACAAGTAGAGTCCGAATCCGCACTTTCATCGAGAGGGGTGATCCGGTGATCGGATGGCTGATCATCGCCGTCGCGATCCTCGCGGTCGCGGGCGTCCTGCGCTGGAGCATGAAGGGCGGCGGTCTCGGCGGATACTCAGCCGCCGACCGGAGCGCTATCAAGCGCGCACAGATGGACATGAGTGTCGACGAGCGGCACGAGAAGCGCGTGCGCATGCGACGACGCTGGCTGCCGCACTAGTACGGCAGCTCTCACCGAGGCCATCAGAAGCAGGTGCTGCTGTGTGGCCATCACCACCGGGTCCTCCACCACACCCCGTGGCAGGTCCGGCTCGACCCCGCCGACGGGCGCCCCGACGGGCGCCCCGACGGACGCCCCGAGTTCAGACCCCACCCAAACACGGCGGTCGAACAGGCCTGGATCCGGTGGAGACCCCGACGAGAATGAGCGGCGGCGTACCGTTCCGGCTCGGAGAGAGGAATCGCCGCGATGCCGCTGCAGCTGTGCGCTGACCTGTCACCAGCCGACTGGATCGCGGATAGCGAGGTGCCCTGGGGGCGCCTGGTCTGCCTGGGGCCGCCAGGCTTCGAGGCGTACGCCCGGCTGCGGTTCATCCCGGACCCGGACCACCCCGGCCAGTCGGAGAACGACGTCCAGACCCGGCCGGAGGGGCCCTCCGAGCACGCGCGTCTGCACGCCGCTCTGGAGGTGTTGCGCGACCACACCACCACCCCGGAGGAGGTCTACTACTGCGTCTGGGACGGCTGGGGCTGGTCGCCGTCCGCCGCGGACCTGGCCCCGGACCGCCAGGGCCGCGTCGATGTCTTCGGCGAGGACCGGCTGCCCATCCCGTACCGCTCCTACTATCTGCTGCGCGGAACGCTCGCCGACTTCGGGAGCTGGGCGCTGGCGGGCGCGGCGCCCCGCCGGCCGGGGCAGGAGCTGCCGGATCCGGCGTTCGTGTGGCCCGCCGACCGTGCCTGGTGCGTCGCGCACGACGTGGACCCCCACTACGCGGGCATCGGGGGCACGCAGGCGGCGGTCGCCGCGCTGCTCGGCCAGCCCGGCCTCGACGTCGTTCGCGACGACCCCAGCGCCGAGCAGCCGGCCTACCGCTGACGGGCGAGCCGGACTCAGGCCGGCAGTCGCCAGTCCACCTCGGAGCCGCCCTGCTCGACGAGCAACCGGTTGACCCGGCTGAACGGCCGGGAGCCGAAGAAACCGCGCGACGCCGAGAGCGGCGACGGGTGCGACGACTCGACCCACGGCACCGGCCCGAGCATCGGCTTGAGCCCCTGGGCGTCGCGGCCCCACAGGATCGCGGCCAGCGGACCGCCGCGTCGGGCCAGGGCATGGATCGCGCACTCGGTGACCTCCTCCCAGCCCCGACCGCGGTGCGAGGCCGCCTCGCCGGGGCGCACGGTGAGAGCCCGGTTGAGCAGCATCACGCCCTGGTCCGCCCACGCGGTCAGGTCGCCGTGCGCGGGCGTCTCGATCCCGAGGTCGGTGCGCAGCTCGGCGTAGATGTTGGCCAGGCTGCGCGGCACCGGCCGCACGTGGGCGTCGACCGCGAAGCTCAGCCCGATCGGGTGCCCCGGGGTCGGGTAGGGGTCCTGGCCCACGACCAGCACCCGCACGTCGGCGAGCGGTCGCTGGAACGCGCGGAAGACCCGCTCGCCGGTAGGCAGGTAGGGCCGTCCGGCGGCCAGCTCCTCGCGCAGGAACCGACCCATCGCCTCGATCCGCTCGTCGACCGGCGCCAGGGCCGCGGCCCAGTCCGGCGCCACCAGCCCCTGCTCGACCAGTCCTGCCAGTGCGCTCATGGCCGGTCAGGCTAGTCCGGGTTCGGGAGCGGGACCGGCGTCGCCCCCGCCGTCCGCCCGCCGGTTCCCCCCGCCGGTTCCCCCCGCCAGGTCGACGACCACCACGGCCCAGTTGTCGGGCGCCCCCGCGGCCTCGACCGCTTCGGCGACGGCGTCGGCGACCACGGTCGGAGGCTCGGCGGAGACCAGCAGCTCGGCGAGCTGTCCGGCCTCGAGCACCGCGTGCACGCCGTCGGTGGTCAGCACGAGGCGGTCACCGGGCCGGGTGGCTCGAACCGCGAGGTCCGGCTCGGGCGGCGCTCCGGCGGCCAGGGCGCGGTTGATCAGCAGCCGTCGCCCGTCGGTGCGGGCCTCCTCGGCGGTGAGCCGGCCCTCGTCGACGAGCGTCTGCACCACCGTGTGGTCCCGGGTGAGCCGCTCTAGCCGGCCCTCGCGGACCAGGTGGCCCCGGGAGTCGCCGATGTGGGCGACCAGCGCCTGACCGTCGGAGAGCACCACCGACGTGAGCGTGGTGCCGGATCCGGGGTCTCCGTCGGCCGCGGCGAGAGCGGCGGTCGCGGCCCGGCGTACCGCCTCGTCGAGCTCTGCCACCGTCCGCGGTGCCCCGGTGGCGGCCGAGCAGAGGGCGTCGAGGGCGGCGTCGGCGACACCGGTGGCCTTCGCGGCGCCGCCGAAGCCGTCGGCGACGGCGAACAGTGTCGGTGCGGCGCGCGCCGCGTCGAGCTGCGCGTCCCGCCGGCCGATGCCGGAACGTACGGCGTGTTCGATGCGGGCGGTCTGCCCAGCCGGGTGATCGGTCATGTGCTGCTCCTCGTGGGTGAGCTCCTCGACGAGCAGGGCGACGATCTTCCGGGCGGTGGCGGTGTCCGCCTCCACCTGGCGCCAGTACGACGTCAGCGCGGCAGCCGCGGCCGGACTGGGCAGGTCGGCGACCTCCCGGATCCGGGCAAGCGGCATGCCCGCGAGCCGCAGCCGGGCGACCAGCCGCGCCCGGCCGAGCTGGTGCTCTGCGTAGCGCCGGTAGCCGCTGGCGGTGTCGATCTCCATCGGCGTGAGCAGCCCCATCTCGGCGTAGAGCCGCAGCGCCTTGGGGGTCAGCCCGCTGGCACGCGCGAACTCGCTGATCGTGACCAGGCCCATCGTCGCCTCCTCGTCGCCGGCGCGGGGTGCGCCGGCGGGCCCACGCTGGGGCTTGCCGTTGGGGCAGAGTCAACACCGGCGCGTCGCGGGCCCGTCAACGAGCGCCGACTCGGCGTGCGCAGGGGTGTCAACGAGCGCCGACTCGGCGTGCGCAGGGTGTCAACGAGCGCCGACTCGGCGTGCGCGGGGTGTCAACGAGCGCCGACTCGGCGGGTGCGGGGTGGGGCTACTTCGACAGTGCGCGCGAGCCGCCGGAGCCGTAGCGGCGGCGGGGGTTGGCGCCGATCGCCTCGGGGGAGGCTCCCTTCTTCGGTGCCGCCTTCTTCGCCGCTGCCTTCTTGGACGCAGCCTTCTTCGGTGCCGCCTTCTTGGACGCCGTCTTCTTGGCGGCCGGGGCCTTCTTCGGCGCCGAGGCCTTCGTGGCGGCCGTCTTGCGGGCGGCCGTCTTCGTCGCCGAGGCGGCCTTCTTCCGCGCGGTGGGGGTGGGGACGCCCTCGGCCGGGCTCGACCACTGGGCGACCCACTCGTCGAGCACCTGCCAGGTGCTGGTCCGGGCGCGACGGCCGGTGAGCATGCCGAGGTGGCCGCCCGGGACGATCTCGAAGCGGACCTCCGGGGCGCCGGTGAGCAGCGGCACGACCGACTTGACCGCGGGCGCCGGCGCGATGCCGTCGGTGGCGCCGCCGAAGACCAGCACCGGCACCGAGATGTCGGCCAGCGAGATGGTGCGGTCGCCGAGCTCCATCGACCCGGTCACGAGCGCGTTGCCCTTGATGAACCGGTGGTAGAGCTGCCCGAACGTGCGGCCCGGGTAGGCGATCATGTTGGCGGTGAACCGGTCCACCGCCTCGAGCTGGGCCAGGAACTCGGTGTCGTCGAGGTGCGTGGCGACGGCGACCGGCTTGGTCACCAGCTTCTGGAACGACGAGAGTTGGAAGGCCCACCGCACCAGCGGCCTCGGGGCGCCGCCCAGCGCCTGGTAGGTGCGGGTGATCATCCCGCGGCCGGCGGTGAGGTTCAGCAGCGGCCGCAACGGCGCGACCAGCGGCACCTGCTTGACGTCGACGGGGGACCCGACCACGGTCAGCGAGGCGATCGGCAGGTCGGGGGAGTCGGCGGCGGTGAGCATCGCGAAGATGCCGCCGAGGCTCCAGCCGACCACGTGCACCGGCCGGCCGCCGGCGTGCTCGGAGACCTCGCGGATGGCGGTCGGCACGACCTCGTCGATCCAGTGCTCCATGCCCAGCGCGCGATCGCGGAACGACACCTGACCGTACTCCACCAGGTAGGTCGGCCGGCCCAGCGTGACCAGGTGCTCGACCAGCGAGCAGCCGCGGCGCAGGTCGTAGCACAGTGCGGGCGCGGCCAGCGGGGTGACCAGCAGTACGGGGTCGCCCTGCTCCTTGACCTTGCCGGAGGGCCGGTAGTGGTAGACCTCGCGGAGGGTGCCCTCGTCGATGAGCGTGCGGGGCATCGGGCGGAGATCGGCCAGCCCGCCGTACAGCACCTTGTGCGCGACGTTGCTGGCGGCGGTGACGACCTGATCGGGCTTCGGGACCAGATCCATGCGGCGAAACGTACCCGACGACCCGGCACCGGGGGCAGGGTCGCGGCAGGTGGGCTCGGCCACCCGGTCGGGTACGCCGGGGTCAGTCCGCCAGGTAGCCGCGCGCCATCCAGCGTCCGGGCTCCTCCAGCGGACCGAAGCCGAAGCGCGCGTAGACCTCGTGGGCGTCCTCGGTCGCCAGCAGCGCCCGCTTGACCTGCCAGGCGGCGAGCTGCTCGTGCACCGCCGCGAGCATCGCGGTGCCGACCCCCCGGCCGCGGCTCTCGGGCGCGACGTAGACGTCGCACAGCCAGGCGAACGTCGCCCGGTCGGTCACCAGTCGGGCGTACCCCACCAGCCGGTCCCCGTCGTACGCGCCGAAGTTCACCGAGCCGGCGATCGCCCGCTCGACGACCTCACGGGAGCGGCCGAGCGCCCAGTAGGCGTCGGTGGACAGCCAGCGGTGCACGGTGTCCACGTCGAGCAGTGCGGGGTCGGTGGAGACGACCGGATCGGGCCGGCCGGAGGGCGGGGCGGTCACGTCAGGACCGCTTGGCCGGCCGCACGGTCTTGCCGTGCGTGGGACGCGCCGCGGCCAGCTCGGTGAGGAAGCTGTCCGCCCAGGCGGCCACGTCGTGCTGCAGCACGGTCTTGCGCATCGCCTTCATCCGGCGCGTGCGGTCCTTGTCGTCGGCCCGGTAGGCCTCGAGCAGGGCGCTCTTCATGCCGTTGATGTCGTAGGGGTTGATCAGCCACGCCTGCCGCAGCTCGTCGGCCGCGCCCGCGAACTCCGAGAGCACCAGCGCGCCGTCGTCGTCGTAGCGGCAGGCGACGTACTCCTTGGCGACCAGGTTCATGCCGTCGCGGAACGGCGTCACCACCATGATGTCGGCGGCCCGGTAGAAGGCGGCCATCTCCTCGCGCGGGTAGGAGGAGTGCAGGTAGTGGATGGCCGGGCGGCCGATCTGGCCGAGGTCGCCGTTGATGTGCCCGACCAGCCGGTCGATGTCGTCGCGGAGGATGCGGTACTGCTCGACCTGCTCCCGCGAGGGGGTGGCCACCTGCACGAAGCAGGCGTCCTCGACGTCGAAGTTCCCGTCGATGATCAGCTCGCTGAACGCGCGCAGCCGGGCGTAGATGCCCTTGGTGTAGTCCAGCCGGTCCACCCCGAGGAACACCCGGCGGGGGTTGCCGAGCGCCTCGCGGATCTCGGCCGCGCGCTTCTCGACGCGCTCGGAGCGGGCCAGCTCCTCGTAGCCCGCGGTGTCGATCGAGATCGGGAACGCCGCGGCCCGCAGTGTGTGCCCGTCGGGCAGGTACACCAGGTCGCGGTGGGTCTTGTGCCCCACCCGCTGGCGCACCAGCCGCACGAAGTTCTGCGCGCCGCCGCTGAGCTGGAAGCCGACCAGGTCGGCGCCGAGCAGCCCCTCGAGGATCTGCCGGCGCCACGGCAGCTGCTGGAACAGCTCGGCCGGCGGGAACGGGATGTGCAGGTAGAAGCCGATGCGCAGGTCGGGGCGCAGCTCGCGCAGCATCTGGGGCACCAGCTGGAGCTGGTAGTCGTGCACCCAGACCGTGCCGCCCTCGGCGGCCTCCTGCGCGGCGCGCTCGGCGAACCGGCGGTTCACGGTGACGTAGGCGTCCCACCACTCCCGGTGGAACTCCGGCTTGGCCACCAGGTCGTGGTAGAGCGGCCACAGGGTGGCGTTGGAGAAGCCCTCGTAGAAGTACTCGATCTCCTGCTGGCTCAGCGAGATCGGCACCAGGGAGAGCCCGTCGGCGTCGAACGGCTCGTCGTCGGAGTCGGCGCCGCCGGGCCAGCCGATCCAGGCGCCGTCGTTGGCGCGCATCACCGGCTCCAGCGCGCTGACCAGGCCGCCCGGCGAGGGCCGCCAGTCGCTGCTGCCGTCGGGCAGCGTCACCCGGTCCACCGGCAGGCGGTTGGCGACGATGACGAGGTCGGAACCGGAGGAAGTCACGTGCCCAACCCTAGGGGTGGCGGGCTAACCGGTCCTCCCCCTCAGGGGCGAGTGTCCACGGCGTACGCCACGCCGATCTGCGCGCGCAGCGCGTCCATCTGCCGCATCAGCGTCAGCGTCTGGGCGTGCGGGACCAGCGGGCTCTCCCGCAGCCCCGCGCGCAGGCAGCGCTGCACCTCGGCCGCCTCGTTGCCGTAGCCGCGGCCCAGCACCGGCTCGTCGGGCTCGACCTCCACCGGCTGCTGCCGGGCGTCGAGGTCGTTGGAGCCGTCCGGGGCGTACGGCGTGAACCGGGCCCGGGTGGGGTGGTGGAAGTCGTCGACCTCGATCCGGCCCAGGTCGGTGGCCACCGACCCGGCGCGCGAGGACCACGAGGTCATCGACGCCGACATCGTGGCCAGCGCCCCGCCCGGGTAGCGGCCGGTCACCGCGACCGCGAGGTCGATGCCGCCGGGCGAGAGGTGCGCGACCCCGGCGAGGTGCTCGGCCTCGCCGAGCAGCAGGTGGGCGAACGTGAGCGGATAGATCCCCATGTCCAGCAGCGCGCCGGCGCCGAGGACGGGGTCGAGCATCCGGTCCTCCGGCGGCGCGTCCACGCGGAACCCGAGCTCGGCGTGCAGGTGCTGCGGGCGGCCGAACCGCCCCGCGGCCAGGTCGGCCGACAGCCGGCGGACCATCGGGTGGCACGCGGTCTTCATCGCCTCCATCAGGAAGCGGTCGTGGCGGCGCGCCAGCGCCACCATCTCCTCGGCCTCGGCGACGTTGAGGGTCAGCGGCTTCTCGCAGAGCACGTGCTTGCCGGCCTCGAAGGCCAGCCGCGCGTGCTCGAGGTGCAACGCGTGCGGGCTCGCCACGTAGACCACGTCCACGGCCGGGTCGGCGACCAGCTCGGCGTACGAGCCGTGCGCCGCCGCCGCGCCGTGCGCGGCCGCGAAGGCCTCCGCCGACTCCCGGCGCCGCGAGCCCACCGCCGCCAGCCGCGCACCGGGGACCATCGCGAGGTCCCGGGCGAAGGTGTGCGCGATCTTGCCGGTCGCGAGGATGCCCCATCCGATGTCGTCCACGGCCACGACCCTAGAGTGAGGGCCGCTGGCGTGTGGGGCCGGGCGCGGCCTCGGGGAGGCGCCCCGGTGAGGCGCCGAGGGGGGCCGCGGAGCCTCTCCGGAGCGCTCCGTGGGAGGCTCCGGTGGCGCTCGGCGGGCGTTCCGCGACTCGCGGACGACGAATCACATCGTTGTCGTTCGATCGCCTACACTGACGATCCAGAGCCTGGCAAGACACGTACCCCCGGGGAGACTGCGCATGGATGCCGCGAACGCTTTCCACGACCCGGACGCGGCCGACGCCGCGCCGCGGCTGAGCGACCGCGACCGCGAGATCCTCGAGTTCGAGCGCCAGTGGTGGAAGTACGCCGGCGCCAAGGAGACCGCGGTCCGCGAGAAGTTCGACATGTCCTCGACGCGGTACTACCAGGTCCTCAACGCCCTGATCGATCGTCCCGAGGCCCTCGAGGCCGACCCGCTGCTCGTCCGCCGACTGCGCCGCCTGCGCGCCGCCCGGCAGCGGCAGCGCTCGGCGCGCCGGCTCGGGTTCGAGGTCTGAGGCCGTGCTGCGCAGCGGCAGCCGCGTCCGAGACGAGCGCGGCGTGGTCTTCCCCTCGCCAGTGGTGATGCTCAGCGTCATCGCCGTGGCGATGGCCGGGATCGCGTTCTTCGCGACCCGCGCCCCGGACGCCGGCGAGCGGGACATCACCACGGTCGCCGGGGCCGAGCAGCACCCCGCCCCGGCCAAGACCGACGGACCTGGCACCAAGAAGTCCCAGGACGGCAAGGACGCCTCGAAGGCCGACGCGCACAAGTCGCGCGACCACAAGAAGAAGCCCGCCGTCCAGCGCGGCAAGGTCTACGTCGAGGTCTACAACAACTCCGGCATCACCGGGCTCGCCGGCCAGGTCGCCGGCCGCGCCACCAACGCGGGCTGGAACGTCGTCGGCTCCGACAACTGGTACGGCTCGGTGCCCGCCTCGACCGTCTACTACCCGCAGCGGCTCGAGAAGGCCGCCAAGCTGCTCGCGCTCGACCTCGGCATCCACCGGACCAAGCCGGCCGTCGACCCCATGCGGCTGGACCGGCTCACCGTGATCCTGACCGGCGCGCTGGGCTGAGCCCCCGGCCGGCGGCCTGGCTGGCCGGCTGCAGGAATCCCCGGCTGGCCGGGGAACCCCTCGGTTGGGGGGCGTTGCAACGCCCGTCAACCGCAGGAACGGGCTGACAACCCCCGGGGGAGAGGACCGGCCCCCGGCGTGCGAGGTGGCCGGATCGTGGTTGGCTGTCCTCCATGGAGTTCACCTCTGCCGAGGGCGAGCAGCGGTACGCCGAGCTGGTGCGGGCGGCGTCCGGGTGCGTGGTCGCGCTGGACTTCGACGGGACGCTCTCGCCGATCGTCGACGACCCGACCCAGGCCTACATCCATCCCGACGCCGGTGACGTGCTGGTCGCGCTGGCCCGTCAGGTGCTGGCGGTCGCGGTCGTGACCGGTCGGCCGGCCCGGCAGGTGCTGGCCCTGGGCGGGCTCGAGGAGGTCGGCGGCGCGGTGGCCGAGGCCGGCAAGGAGCTCTACGTCTTCGGCCAGTACGGCAACGAGCGCTGGTCCTCCGCCAACCGGCGGATCATCTCGCCGCGCCCTCCGCGCGGGCTGGCGACCTTCCTCGACGAGCTGCCCGAGCTGCTGCGGCAGGCCGACGCCGCCGACGCCTGGATCGAGGAGAAGGGGCTCGCGGTCGCGGTGCACACCCGCCGGCTGCCCGACGCGCACGAGGCGTTCGGCCGGTTGCTGCCGCTGGTCCGGGAGCGGGCCGAGCGGCACGAGCTCACCGTCGAGCCCGGTCGCAACGTCGTGGAGGTGCGCTCGCCGGGGATGCACAAGGGCGTCGCGGTCGAGACGCTGGCGCGCGAGCTGGACGCCCGCGCGTTCCTCTTCGCCGGCGACGACCTCGGTGACGTCGAGGCCTTCCACGCGGTCCGGGCGCTGCGCGAGCAGGGCCTGCCCACGCTGCTGGTCTGCGCGGGCTCGGAGGAGGAGGGCTCGCTGGAGCCGCTCTCCGACGTCGTGGTCAAGGGGCCCGAGGGGGTCCTGCAGCTGCTGCGGCAGCTGGCCGCCGACGCGGCGGCCCTGCACGCCTGAGGCGACCGGCCCGGCGTACGACGCGCTGCGGCGGCCCGTGACCACTATGCGGACCCGAGGTACGCATGGTGAGACGACTGTCGTAGAGTCGTGCCTGCTCATCGAGAGGGACTGAGGGAACGGCCCTGTGACGTCCCGGCAACCGCCGCGAACCCCCCGCTGCCGCCCGTGCGGCCGCGGTCGCGGAAACGGTGCCAATTCCGGCCCGGTAGCGAGAGACGCCCGGGGAAGATGAGAAGGAGGACTTCATGAGCGCCGTCGTCGCCGAGCAGGGTTCCACCACCCCGAGCACCCCGGAGGCCGTAGCCGGCCTGCGTCCCGGTGCCTTCGGGAACGCCACGGCCCTGTCGTGTCGCGAGTGCGGCCACCAGGTCGCCCTGGGCCCGTTCTACGCCTGTCCGGAGTGCTTCGGACCCCTCGAGGTCGCCTACGACTTCCCCGCCGTCACCCGCGAGCAGATCGCGGCCGGCCCCGCCAACATCTGGCGCTACAAGGCCCTGCTGCCGGTGCCCACCGACATCGAGCAGAGCCCCAACACCGAGCCCGGCTTCACCCGGCTGCTCAAGGCCGACAACCTGGCCCGCGAGCTCGGCCTGACCAACCTGTGGGTCAAGGACGACTCCACGAACCCCACGAACTCCTTCAAGGACCGCGTGGTCGCCTGCGCGCTCAGCGCCGCCCGCGAGCTGCACGCCAAGGTCTTCGCCTGCCCCTCGACCGGCAACCTCGCCAACGCGGTGGCCGCCGCCGGTGCCCGGGCCGGCATCAAGACCGTGGTCTTCATCCCGGCGGACCTCGAGAAGCCCAAGCAGGTCAACTCCGCGGTCTACACCGACTCGCTGGTCGCGGTGAACGGCAACTACGACGACGTGAACCGGCTGGCCTCCGAGATCGCCGGCGAGGAGGAGGGCTGGGCGTTCGTCAACGTCAACGTCCGCCCCTTCTACGCCGAGGGCTCCAAGACCCTCGGCTACGAGATCGCCGAGCAGCTCGGCTGGCGGCTGCCCGACCAGGTCGTGATCCCGGTCGCCTCCGGCTCCCAGCTGACCAAGGTCGACAAGGCGTTCCAGGAGCTGATCACGCTGGGCCTGGTCGAGGACAAGCCGTACAGGATCTTCGGCGCGCAGGCCACCGGCTGCTCGCCCGTCTCCGCCGCGTTCAAGGACGGCCACCAGGTGGTCCGCCCGGTGCGGCCGAACACGATCGCGAAGAGCCTGGCGATCGGCAACCCCGCCGACGGCGTCTACGTCCTCGACATCTGCCGCCGCACCGGCGGCGCGGTCGAGGACGTCACCGACGACGAGGTGCGCGAGGGCATCCTGCTGCTGGCCCGCACCGAGGGCATCTTCACCGAGACCGCCGGCGGTACGACGACCGGCGTGCTGAAGAAGCTCGTCGAGACCGGCCAGCTCGACCCCACGCTCGACACCGTCATCATCAACACCGGCATGGGGCTGAAGACCCTCGACGCGGTCGCCGACTCGGTCGGCCCCGCGGCGACCATCGACCCGTCGTACGCCGCCTTCACCGCCACGGGTCTGGCGTGACCGCCCCCCACTACAGGAGCATGCAGCCATGAGCGTCTCGGTCCGGATCCCCACCATCCTGCGCACCTACACCGGCGGCGAGTCCGAGGTGTCCGCCTCGGGCACCACCCTCGCCGAGGTCCTCGACGACCTCGACGGCAACTACGCCGGCATCAAGGGCCGGATCCTCGACGAGGCCGGTGACCTGCGCCGGTTCGTCAACGTCTACGTCGGCAACGACGACGTGCGGTTCCTCGACAACCTCGCCACCCCCACCCCCGAGGGCACCCAGATCTCGGTGATCCCGGCCGTCGCCGGCGGCTGAGCGACCGGCTGAGCGATCGGGCGGGCCGCCGGGCGGTCCGCCGACCGGTCCGCTCAGACGGTCCCGGAGTGGTCCACCGTCGGCCGGACCTCGACCGGGCCGCGCTCGGTGGCCAGGATCGCGCAGACCTGCAGCAGGTCGTCGAGGTCGTCGGTCTCGACGCAGTAGTAGCCGCCCAGCTGCTCGGCGGTCTCGGCGAACGGCCCGTCGGTCACGACGACCTCGCCGCCGCGGCGACGGACCGTGCGCGCCTCGCGCGAGGGGGCGAGCTCGGTGCCGCCGGTGATCTTGTGTCCGCGCTCGGCGAGCAACCGGGCGAACTCCGCGTGCCGGGCGTAGGTGGCCGACCGCTCCTCCTCGGTGGCCCGCTCCCAGGCGGCCTCGTCGTCCGGCAGCAGCACGATGTACTCGGTCATGGTGGTCTCCTCTCGTCGCTGTCGATCTGTCATCGCGATGACGGGCGAGCGGCGACCCGATCGACAACGGGCCGGAAACTTCCTTGGGCGTGGGTCCGGCGCACCTTACCCTCGCCCGGTGACCCCCCACTCCGTGCCGCGGGTGCTGCTCGCGACCTTCTCCCTGCTGCCCGACGGTGAGCCCGGCGGGGAGCTGCTGGTCCGTGCCCTCGCCGACCGCGGGATCGAGGCGGCCTGGGTGGCCTGGGACGGCCGGGTCCGCTGGGCCGACGCCGACCTGGTGGCGGTGAGGGCGACGTGGGACTACCACCGGCGCTGCGCGGACTTCCTCGGCTGGGCGAGTGCGGTGGGCAAGGAGACGCGCCTGCTCAACGGCGCCGACGTCTTCGCCTGGAACGCCGACAAGGCCTACCTGACCGGGCTCGAGGGTCGGGTGCCGGTGGTGCCCTCGGTGCTGCTCGACGACCGTGACCCCGACCGTGACCCCGACAGCGGCCCCGGCGGCGGGCTGCGCGGCGGGCTCGAGCGGGCGCTGGACCGGTTCGGCGTCGTGGTGGTCAAGCCGCGCACCGGCGCCAGCGGGGTCGGCGTCGTGGTCGCCGAGTCCCCCGACGACCACCGGCTCGCCGGGCTCACCGCCGGCCCGTGGATCGCGCAGCCGCTGGTGGAGTCGGTGCGCACGCGGGGCGAGACCTCGGTGTTCGTGCTCGACGGCCGCGCGGTCTCACAGGTCGACAAGCGGCCGGCGCCCGGCGAGATCCGGGTCCACGAGGAGTACGGCGGGGTCTCGCGAGCCGTGCCGCTGGACGACCGGGCGGCGGCGGCGGCCGTCCGCGCGCTGGCGGCCGCCGGCGAGCTGATCGGCCGCCCGCTGGACTACGGGCGGGTCGACCTGATGGAGCTCGACGGGGAGCCGGTGGTCAGCGAGATCGAGCTGATCGAGCCCGGGCTCTACCTCGACGTCGTGCCCGGCAACGCCGAGCCGTTCGCCGACCTGGTCGTCAGCCGGCTCTCATGAGCCCGGCGGCAGCGCCCGGGCGAACTCCGCGACGACCTCGGCGGCGGTCCGCTCGCGGGTGATGTCGACGACGCCCTCGCCGGCGTAGACGTGGGCGACGGAGTGGTCGCCCGCCTCGACCGCCGCGCGGAACCGGCCCCGTGCCGCCTCGTCCAGCTCGTCCTCCCGGCCGACCCAGTCCTCGAAGTAGGCGTTCGCCACGGCCCGGCCGCCGAACTCCCGCGGCCAGGGCGCCTGCTGGGCGACGTCGAAGACCCGGCCGTAGCCGGTCCGGTCGGCCGCGAGCAGCGCCTCCCGGGCCGCGGGCCGGTTGTCGGCCTCCACGCAGCCGAGGAAGGCGGTGCCGACCCAGCCGCCGGCCGCGCCCGCGGCGAGCACCGCCGCGAGGCCGCGGTGGTTGAGCAGGCCGCCGGCGGCGTAGACCGGCCGGTCGGTGCGCTCGAGCACCAGCTGCAGCAGCGGCAGGGTCGCGAGGTCGTTGCGGCCGTGGCCGCCGCCCTCGCCGCCCCGGGCCACGATCACGTCGACGCCGGCGGCCTCGGCCCGTGCCAGGTCGTCGAGCGAGCCGACCTGGGTGGCGGTGGTGAGGCCGGCCTCGCGCAGCCGGCGCACCGGCCCGGCGTACTCCCCGAAGCTCACCGACACCAGCGCCGGCCGCAGGTCGAGCACGGCGTCGAGCTGCGCGGGGTTGCTCTCGAGCGCCCAGGCCATCAGGCCCACGCCGTACGCCGTGCCGTCGGCGCCGGCGACCCCGGCCTGGTCGCGGATCCAGCCGGCGTCCCGGGTGTGGCTCACGCCGACCATGCCCAGCCCGCCCGCGCGGCTCACCGCGTGGGCCAGCCGGCCGCCGCCGGGTCCGGCCATCGGGGCGCCGATCAGGGGGACGCGGGTGCGGAGCGCGGTGGGGAGCTGCATCCCGCCACGCTAGCCCCGCCGGCGCCCGCAGCGCGGGGCGGCGGTGCCCGAGACGTGACAACGTGACGGGACAACGTGACGGATCCTCCAACCAACTCGGGGGGCCGGGCGTTTGCATGGCATGGGATCCACGAGGGGGCGGCGTGTCGGCGGCTGACCGTGAATCGTTCACCCGCTGGGCGAGCCATCGGCAGCTCGCGCTGTTCCGGACCGCCCTGCTGGTGAGTGGCGACCACCATCGCGCCGAGGACCTGGTCCAGGAGGCGCTGACCCAGGTCGCGCTGCGCTGGAGCCGGCTCGCGGACGGCCACCCGGAGGCCTACGCCCGGCAGGTGATCGTGCGCCGCAACATCTCGTGGTGGCGCAAGCACCGGCGCGAGGTGGTCGCCGACGTGCCGGAGCACGGCCTGACGACGACCGGCGCCGAGCGGGGGGCCGACCGCCGGATGGCCCTCGACGCGGCCCTGGCCCGGCTCACCGCACGACAGCGAGCGGTGATCGTGCTCCGGTTCTACGAGGACCTGCCCGAGCGCGAGACCGCCGAGACGCTCGGGGTCAGCACGGGGACCGTCAAGAGCCAGACCCACCTGGCGCTGCGCCGTCTGCGGGAGGGCTCGCCCCACCTCGCCGAGATGCTGGAGGACCTGCGATGACCGACCACGAGTTGCGCGACCTGCTGGCGGAGCGGGTCTCCGACGTCGCGGTGCCGGACCTGAGCGGCCGTGCCTGGGAGCGGGCCGGCCGCATCCGCCGCCGCCGCGCGACCGGCGTCGTCGTCGGGGCGGTCGCCTCGGTGGCCGTGGTCGCCGCGGCGCTGGCGGGAGTGCCCGGGGTCAACCGCTCCGACGGCCCCGGGCCGGGCCCGGCGACCCACCAGCCCGCGCCCACCGGGCCGAGCGGGCCCGGCGATCCGGGCCGGACGGCCCCGTGGCCGGGGTCCGGGGCCACGCGACCCGACGGCCGCTACCGGGGCCTGCCGGTCTACCGGGGACCGCTGGTCTCGCAGGAGGCGACGCTGCCCGGGGTCGACTCCCCGTTCCCCGCGACCGTCGACCTCTCCGCGCCCGCCCCGGACCTGGCGGACCAGCCGATCCGGGAGGCGCTGGCCGCCTACGTGCTGACCGATGCCGGCGGGGGGCGGCGGCTCCTGCTGCTTGCTCCCGACGGCTCGTTGCGCAGCGTCGACACCGCTGCCGTCGCGGCGTACGACGACGGCAGCGGCCAGGACGTCTCGGTGGCCCACGAGTCGCTGCTCTCGCCGACGGGGGAGTACCTCGCCTTCCCCCAGGCCGCCGGCGAGGTGCGGGTGCTGACGCTGGCCACCGGGGAGTGGCGCACGGTGCACACCGGCAGCGACCGGACGGCGACCCTGCACTGGATGGGGGACACCGACCTCTGGCTGCCGCCCACGACCCAGGGCGGGCCCGGGCCGATGTACTCGGTGCTGGACGGCACCCGGTCCGGGGCCACGAACCTCCAGGCACCGGCCGGTCCGTTCGGGGCCGGGGCGGCGCCGTACGGCCGGTGGCGGATGGGACCCGGAGGGACCGCGCAGAGCTGGGCGGGAGTGACCGGGCTGCCCGGGCCCGCCGGCGAGGCGACCCCCGCGCAGGTGCTGCTGGTGCAGGGGGACCCGCCGGCGCCCGACGCGCTGCTGGTCCTCGGCGCCTCGGCGGCGCAACCGCGCCCCGCCCGCTGCTGCGACGTGGACTTCTGGCTGGACGACCGCACGGTGGTCTACGAGAGCGGCGCCGCGCCGCGCCGGCTGGTCGCCTGGCGGGTCGGGACGCACGCGCTGGGTGTGGTGACCCGGATCGTCGGGTACGACCCGAGCCGGGTGAGCCTGGTGTCGAGCTACGCCCGGGTCTGGGACCGGTAGGAAGTGTTTGCACTCGCACCACCCGAGTGCTAAACATGTGACTGGCACTCTCCCCGTGAGAGTGCCACACGGGCCGGGGAGTTGAGGCCTGCAGCGCCGGCGGGAAGGGTCCGCCGGGTCCGGCAGGTCGTCCGTCGCGGGCAACGATCCGGACCGTCCACGAACGCTTCAATGCGAAGGATCGCAGGAGTTATGCCGAAGCTGATTGCATTCGACGAGGAGGCCCGGCGCGGTCTCGAGCGTGGCATGAACACGCTCGCCGACGCCGTCAAGGTCACTCTCGGCCCCAAGGGCCGCAACGTCGTGCTCGAGAAGAAGTGGGGCGCCCCCACCATCACCAACGATGGTGTGAGCATCGCCAAGGAGATCGAGCTCGAGGACCCCTACGAGAAGATCGGTGCCGAGCTGGTCAAGGAGGTCGCGAAGAAGACCGACGACGTCGCCGGTGACGGCACGACGACCGCGACCGTGCTCGCCCAGGCCATGGTCCGGGAGGGCCTGCGCAACGTGGCCGCGGGTGCGAACCCGATGGGCCTCAAGCGCGGCATCGAGGCCGCCGTGGCCGCGGTGTCCGAGCAGCTGCTCGCGATGGCCAAGGACGTCGAGACCAAGGAGCAGATCGCTTCGACGGCCTCGATCTCCGCTGCTGACACCACCGTCGGCGAGATCATCGCCGAGGCGATGGACAAGGTCGGCAAGGAAGGCGTCATCACCGTCGAGGAGTCGAACACCTTCGGGCTCGACCTCGAGCTCACCGAGGGCATGCGCTTCGACAAGGGCTACATCTCGGCGTACTTCGTCACCGACCCCGAGCGGATGGAGACGGTCCTCGAGGACCCCTACATCCTGATCGCCAACTCCAAGGTCAGCTCGGTCAAGGACCTGCTGCCGCTGCTGGAGAAGGTCATGCAGTCGGGCAAGCCGCTGATGATCATCGCCGAGGACGTCGACGGCGAGGCCCTGTCCACGCTGGTCGTCAACAAGATCCGCGGCACCTTCAAGTCCGTCGCCGTCAAGGCTCCGGGCTTCGGTGACCGTCGCAAGGCCATGCTGCAGGACATCGCGATCCTGACCGGCGGCCAGGTCATCTCCGAGGAGGTCGGCCTCAAGCTCGAGTCGGCCGGCATCGAGCTGCTCGGCCAGGCCCGCAAGGTCGTCATCACCAAGGACGAGACCACCATCGTCGAGGGTGCCGGCGACGCCGACCAGATCGCCGGCCGGGTGAACCAGATCCGCGCCGAGATCGAGAAGTCCGACTCCGACTACGACCGCGAGAAGCTGCAGGAGCGCCTGGCCAAGCTGGCCGGCGGTGTCGCGGTGATCAAGGTCGGCGCGGCCACCGAGGTCGAGCTCAAGGAGCGCAAGCACCGCATCGAGGACGCCGTGCGCAACGCGAAGGCGGCCGTCGAGGAGGGCATCGTCGCCGGCGGTGGCGTGGCCCTGGTGCAGGCGTCGGCCACGGCGTTCGACAAGCTCGATCTGGTGGGCGACGAGGCGGTCGGTGCCAACATCGTCCGGGTCGCCACCGAGGCCCCGCTGAAGCAGATCGCGATCAACGCCGGCCTCGAGGGCGGCGTCGTGGCGGAGAAGGTCAGGAACCTGACCCCGGGCCACGGCCTGAACGCGGCCACCGGCGAGTACGTCGACATGCTCGCCGAGGGCATCATCGACCCGGCCAAGGTGACCCGGTCGGCGCTGCAGAACGCCGCCTCCATCGCGGCGCTCTTCCTCACCACCGAGGCGGTCGTCGCGGACAAGCCCGAGAAGGCTGCCCCGATGCCGGGTGGCGACGGCGGCATGGGCGGCATGGACTTCTGAGCACCTGAGTCCAGCCCGCTCGGCACAGAGCAACCAAGCACAGAGCAACACGCGAGGCCCCGGTCCGATGGACCGGGGCCTCGTGCCGTCCGCGGGGACCGGACCGGGAGGGACGGGGAGCGTTTCCCCTTTTCGGGTGATACCGGCGTGACGGATGGTGCCTAGGATCACACCGCGTACGGCTCGAGGCACCGGTCTCGGGGGCGGCGGCTCGGGGAGGAAGTGCGCATCGCGCACACGTCTTCGCGCTCCGGCCACAGTGCCGCGCGGCTCGAAGGAGTTCACAGATGAACCTCTCCACCCGCTGGCTCGCCGTCCTCGGCGCGAGCGCGGCACTCGCCCTCGGCGCCGCTCCGAGCGCCCTGGCCGACACCGGCACCGCCGCCGCGTCCACCAGCACCGGCGCGGCCGCCACCTCGGGCACCGACACCACCCCGTCACCGGCCCAGGCCGACAGCATCGCCGCCCGCTTCGGCATCGAGGCCTCGCTCGCCCACGGTGCCCTGGCACGCGCCATCAACCCCGGCGACTACCAGTGCGCCTCCACCGACCTCGACGCCTACGTGGGAAGCCTCATCAACGGCTTCTCGGACACCGAGTGGAACTTCCTCATCCGGCACACCGAGATGCTCGACATCCCGACGTACGACGCGCTGCTCCACGGCAGCGACACCGATCCGCGCTACGCGCTGCGCCCGGACTACCGCCAGTCGCTCACCCAGACGTTCCGCGACGTCAAGCGGTTCTGGGACATCAACTCCTCCGACATCGAGCTGCACGCCATGCACGGCAGCGTGATGCAGGACCCCGAGCGGGTCGCCCGGGTCTACCGCGAGGTCTACGGCCTCAGCCCCACCGCCGCCGCGGCGCGCGCCCAGGACGTCGCGAACGCGGTCTCGACCGGGTTCGACGGCGGCGACAACCCGCTGTTCACGCTGAACGCGTTCGCCTTCACCGCCCAGGGCGACCCGGACCCGCTGGTGCAGGGTGTCCCGGACAAGCTGATCTTCGGTGACGGCATCCTCGACGCGCTGCAGGCCATGGGCATCGGCGACGTGGGTCCGCGCGCGGTCATGGGCCATGAGTTCGGTCACCACGTGCAGTACGAGGACAACCTCTTCGACTCGCCGCTGACCGGCGCCGAGGCGACCCGTCGTACCGAGCTGATGGCCGACGCGTTCGGCACCTACTTCGCGACCCACGCGCGCGGTCTGGCGCTGAACACCAAGCGCGTGCTGCAGGTCGAGAAGAGCTTCTACGAGGTGGGCGACTGCTACTACACCGACCCCGGCCACCACGGGACGCCCAACCAGCGGCTGCGGGCCTCCACCTGGGCCGCCGACGTCGCGAACGCCGCCCGGCCGCAGGGCAAGATCCTGCCCTCGCTGACCTTCGCCGACATGTTCGAGAAGGAGCTGCCCGCGATCGTGGCGCCGGACGCCGGCTGATCGGCAGCGCTGAACGGCTCCGCCGGGGCGGGGGCGGCCGGACCGGCCGCCTCCGCCCTCGCCGCGTGAACCGGTGCGCAGCGGCGCACCCGGCGGGTGCCGGCCGGTCGAAGGGCATCGGGCCGGGTGACCAGCGGCTCTGGAGCCGCCGGCGGGGCGCGTCCGAGGGTGGCGGCAGGAGCCACCCGCCCCGGGGTCTCGCGCAGGAGGAGGCCGGCATGGCCGTTCACGACAGCGCAGCGCTCGCCGCCGGGCACTACATCGACTGGGGCGTCATCAGCATCAGCGTGACGAACGCGGCGATCATCGGCCTGATGGTCGTCGTCTTCGTGCTCGCGCTGCTGCTGCCCTTCCCGCGACCGCGGGAGGAGCGCCAGCAGGTCGAGGAGGAGCAGCGGTGACGGCCGGGCAGGTGCCGGCCCCCGGGCCGGCGCCCACGCGCAGCTGGACCGCCTCGCTGCGGACCCGGATCACGGGAGTGCTGCCGCCGGGCCAGGCGCTGCCGGACCGGCAGCCGGCGTACGTCGCCTCCTGGATCTACGTCTTCGGGGTGCTCAGCCTCGCGGCGCTGGTCGTCGTGATCGGCACCGGCCTGGTGCTGTCGATGGGCGGGGTGGCGTGGTGGCACGACTCGTCGCTCGGCCACTTCGTGAACTCGCTGCACCTGTGGAGCGTGGAGATCTTCTTCGCGGCGATGGTGATCCACCTGTGGGGCAAGTTCTGGATGGCGGCCTGGCGCGGCAAGCGCGGGCTGACCTGGGTGACCGGGGTGGTGGCGTTCGTGACCTCGATCGGGACCGCCTTCACCGGCTACCTCTCCCAGTCCAACTTCGACTCCCAGTGGATCGGCTCGGAGGGCAAGGACGGGATCAACTCGCTCGGCGCCGGCGCCTGGTTCAACGTGCTCAACCCCGGACAGATGCTGATGTGGCACATCGTGCTGCTGCCGCTCGCGGTCGGGTTCATCGTCGTCGTCCACGTCGTCCTGGTGCGGCGGCACGGCGTCGTCCCGCCGCTGGACGCTGCCGAGCCGGGCGCCCCGGTCTCCCGGACGGAGGCGGACTGAGGTGGCCACGCTGACCCGGACCCGGACCACGACCCCCGACTCGCACGCGTTCGAGACCCGGCCCTACGACCTGGTCAAGGAGTTCGTGATCGCCCTCGCGGTCGTGGCGGTGCTGACCACCGTGCTCGCCGCCGTCTTCTCCTCCCCGGACGACAAGGCGATCACCATGCAGCGCTGGGCGGCCGCCGCCCCCGACGACGTGGTGGCCACCGCGGTCGGCGAGCTGGCCGGCACCACGACCAGCGCGACCTACGGCGCGCCGTACAACCACGCCAGCGAGGGCCAGAAGCTGCTCGGGCTGCCGCTGCAGAAGTGGGGTGGCGTCCGGATCCCCGTCGACAGTCAGGAGCTGGTGCTCCAGCCGCTCTCCGGCTTCGCCGGCGACCCCCGGCTCGCCGCCTCGCTCCAGCTGTGGCGCAGCGCGTCGCCGCAGCAGCAGCAGACCTGGGCCACGTCGTACGCCGACGCGCTGGCCAAGGCCGGCGGGAACCCGGCGGCGGTCCCGGTGGGCGGCTACGGCCCGGTGCCGCTCCTGGCCTCGTCGTTCCTGCAGCTGGCCCGGACCGGCGGGCTCGAGGGCTCCCTCACCTCGTCGGGCAACTTCTACGGCGGCGACCAGACCCGCACGATGCTGCTGCTGGCGGACGGCGCCTACCTCGAGGACCAGGCCGTGGCCCAGCACCTCGGCGGGGACCAGTGGGGGATGATGAACGAGACCGGCAACTACCCGGGCCAGCCGTGGATGTGGCTCTACACGTTCTGGTACCAGGTCAAGCCGTTCTCCACCTCGCCCAACGCCGACGCCCAGGTCTGGGCGCTGATGATGGCGCTGACCCTGGTGCTCGCGCTGCTGCCCTGGATCCCCGGACTGCGGTCGATCCCGCGCTGGATCCCCGTGCACCGGCTGGTCTGGCGGCAGTGGTATCGCGCCCATCCGCGAGCATGAGGGGGGGCCACTCCGCATGTAACGCCCGGTTAGGGGCTCCACCGCACCGGTCGAACGGCGCCGGAGTGCCCCTAACCGGGCGTTACAACTTCTCGCTCAGGCCGACGCCAGCCACGTGTCCGGGCCGAACACCTCGTAGTGGATCCGGTCGGAGTCGACCCCGCGCTCGACCAGCGCGTCGCGGGTGGAGGCCATGAACGGCTGCGGGCCGCAGAGGTAGACCCGGGCGCCGGCGGGGAGCTCGACGGCGGCGAGGTCGACGCGGCCGAGCGCGAGCACGTCCTCGGGGGCGCGCAGGCCCAGGTCCTCGTACCACCGCTGCAGCCGGGCGCCGGGCAGGGCGGCCACCAGCTCCTTGAGCTCCTGCCGGTGGGCGTGCCGGGCGGGGGACCGGTCGGCGTGGATCACCAGCACCTCGCGGGTCGAGCCCTCCTCGCGCAGGTGGCGCAGCATGCCGAGCATCGGGGTGACGCCGATGCCGGCCGAGATCAGCACCAGGGGTGCGTCGGAGGTGTCGAGGACCATGTCGCCGAACGGCGCGGACACCGCGAGCTCGTCGCCCTCGAAGAGGTTGAGGTGCACGAAGTTGGACACCTCACCCGCCGGCGCGATCGAGTCGCCGTCGCGGTGGCCCGGGACCGCCTTGACCGTGATCGCCCACTCGTCGGGTGCCTGGCCGCCGGTGAGGCTGTACTGCCGGATCTGGCGGGCCCCGTCGGGCAGCCGCACCGCGACCGAGACGTACTGGCCGGGCCGCCACGGCGGCAGCGGCCCGCCGTCGGGGGAGCCCAGCACGAACGACACCGTGTCGGGCGACTCCTGCACCCGCCGGCGTACGACGAGCGTGCGCCACACCTCGCCGTCCGCGACGCCGGTCGCCGCGTAGAGCTCCCTCTCGATCGCGATCAGCGCGTTCGCCAGGTGCCAGTAGACCTCGTCCCACGCGGCCGCGACCTCGGCGGTGACCGCGTCGCCGAGGACCTCGACGATCGCGGCGAACAGGTGCTCGTGGACGATCGGGTACTGGTCCTCGGTGATCCCGAGCGACGCGTGCTTGTGCGCGATCCGGGCCAGCACCTGCTGCGGGTCGGGGCCGCCGTCGGCGACCAGGAGGGTCGCGTACGCCGCGATCGCGCCGGCCAGCGCGCGCTGCTGGTCGCCCTGCGCCTGGTTGCCGCGGTTGAACAGGTCCCGCTCGAGGTCCGGGTGCGCCGCGAACATGCGTCGGTAGAAGACCGGCGTGATGTCGTCGATGGCGGCGCCGATCACGGGCAGGGTGGCCCGGACGACCTCGGTGGACGAGGGGGACAGCATGGGTTGCTCCTCAGGGTGTGGCGGGTGGGTCAGGTGGACGGACGGGTCCCGAGAGTGAGCAGGAGCGTCCGGGTCGGGGGTGCCGTCAGGTCGGCGATCGTCAGCGGGTCCAGCGCCGCGAAGAACGCCTCCTGGGCGTCGCGGAGCGCGGTCCGCAGCCGGCAGCCGCCGCGCAGCGGGCAGGGGGTCGGGCCCTCGCACTGGACGACCTCGGCGGGTCGCTCCAGGTCGCGCACGAGCCGTCCCACGGAGAACGACCGGGCCTCCTCGCGCAGGCTCAGGCCGCCCGCGCGCCCGCGCCGGGTCTCGACGACGCCGAGGCGCTGCAGCGCCGCGACCGCCTTGGCGGCGTGGGTGTAGCGGATCTCGAGCTCCTCGGAGACGGCCCGGGTCGTGGTCGTCGAGTCCTGGACCGCCAGGCGCATCACGAGTCGGAGGGCCAGGTCGGTGAAGCCGCTGAGCTGCACGGCTCGACCGTAGGAGAACTGGCATCGCGGATACCAATTACGACCCACGTGACCCCGCCGACGTGAAAAATCGGGCGGGTCAGCGCGGCGGTACGACGAGCCGGCAGGCGCCGGGTTGCGCGAACGGCTCGAGTTCGCTGCCGGTCGGATCCGCGCCGTACTCCGCGAGGGCGCCCCGGACGATGCCGAGGTGCACCGCGCACACGACCTCCGGGTGCTGGTGGGCGGCCTGGAGCAGCGGACAGCGGGTGAGCAGCAGGGTCGCGGGGTCGGTCCCGGCCGGCTCCGGCCGGAACCCGAGGTCCGCCAGCAGCGCCACGACCTCCTCGCGGGCGCCCGCCGCGGCCCCCTCTGTTGCGCCGCCCGCGCCCGCCGAGTCCGCCGGGGCGGCGGGCGTCGCGCCACGGTCCCGGGCGAGCCCGTGGCCCCACTCCTCGCCCGCGGCCGCGGCGGCCGCCGCCGGGTCGGCGCTGCCCCGCACGATGGCGCCGGCCAGCGCGGTCGCGAGCCCGGCGTACTCCGGGGTCTCCTCCTCGGTCCCGGTCGCCTCGTAGAGCCACGCCGGGCGCCCGCGGCCGTTCGGCGCGGCCCGCCGGCGCGCGACCAGGCCGCGGCGCACCAGCACGTCGAGGTGCTCGCGCACCGTGTTGCCGTGCAGGCCGGTGGTCCGCACCAGTGCCGCCAGCGCCAGCGGCTCGGGCTGGCCGCGCAGCGTCTCGTGGATCGCCGTCGCGGAGGCCGACAGTGGGCGGCGGTCCGGCCGGCCGGGCCGCGGGCCGGGCGGCCGGTCTCGCGGGGGAGTGACCGACGCCATGCCGAAAGACTCATTTTCCACGGTCGCAATGGTAGTAAAACTCAGATCAGGCCCACCGAGCGGTGGGCCCGAGGAGGTCCCCGTGGACGAGCAGAGCGCCGACCGGGTCGGGCCCGTGGACGGGCCGGGTGGCGGGGAGTGGGGACCTCCGGCCCTGATGGTGCGGACTCCCGGGGGATGGGATGACGCGGGGCCCGGCCGTGGGTCCCCGGGGGAGGAGCGATGATGAGGCACCGGCGTGGCACGGTTGGCAACGACAGTAACGTCCGTCACAGTGGTCGCATCATGAGCTCGGCTGAGCCGGGGCGCGCAGGCGCCCGTCACGCCACGGGGTCCGTGGACGGGGCAGGCCGGTCCGGGGGGCCCTGGCTGATGCTGGCCGTCGCCACGCTCGGGTTCGCCCTCAACTTCTGGGCCTGGGCCCTGATCAGCCCGCTCGGACCGCTGTTCCGCGAGCAGGGCACCCTCGGGAGCCTGAGCGAGTCCGACGTCGCCCTGATGGTCGCCGTCCCGGTGATCGTCGGGTCGCTGGGCCGGATCGTCGTCGGGGCGCTCACCGACCGGCTCGGCGGCCGGGTGATGTTCCCGCTGGTCTCGGCGGCCACGATCGTGCCGATCCTGTTCCTGGCGTTCTTCGCGCTGGACTCCTACACGCTGATCCTGGTCGGCGGCTTCTTCCTCGGCATCGCCGGCACCTCGTTCGCGGTCGGCGTGCCGTTCGTGAACGCGTGGTTCCCGCCCGAGCGGCGCGGCCTCGCGGTCGGCATCTTCGGCGCCGGCATGGGCGGGACCGCCATCAGCGCGCTCACCACCGTGAAGCTCTACACCAACGTCGGCGAGAAGGCGCCGTTCCTCCTCACCGCCGCGGCGCTCGCGATCTACGCGGTGGTCGCCTGGGTGGTGCTGCGCGACGCGCCGGGCCGCACCCCGCCCACCACCTCGCTCGTCCAGCGGGTGGTCGCCAACGCCCGGCTGCCGATCTCCTGGCAGGCCTGCCTGCTCTACGCCGTCGCCTTCGGCGGGTACGTCGCGTTCTCGGTCTACCTGCCCGCCTACCTCAAGACCGACTACGGGCTCACCCCCGCCGACGCCGCGAACCGGATGGCCGGCTTCGTCGTGGTCGCGGTGGTGATGCGCCCGGTCGGCGGCTGGCTCTCCGACCGCATCGGCCCGGTGCCGGTGCTCGCGGCCGGGTACGCCGTGGTCGTCGTCGGCGCCGGGGTGGCCGCGACCCACCCGATCCTCGAGCACGTCGGCACCGTCGCGTTCCTCGCGATGGCCGCCGCGCTCGGCTCGGGCAGCGGCGCGACGTTCGCGCTGATCGCCCGGGTCACCGAGCCCTCGCGGGTCGGTGGGGTGACCGGCCTGGTCGGCGCCGCCGGCGGCCTCGGCGGCTTCGTGCCGCCGCTGGTCATGGGCTACGTCTACGGCCGCACCGACTCCTACGCCATCGGCCTGTGGCTGCTCGCGGCCACGGCCGCGCTGACACTGCTGCTCACGCTGACCGTCGTGCGGCGCACCGAGCGCGAGCACGCCGCCGCGATCAGCGCTCGCTCGGCCTCCCCGGGCGGAGCACGGAGCGCGTGAGATGACCCAGCATGCTGACGAGCACGACCAGCCACACCGTGAGGGCCACCCACAGCTCCGCGCGGCCGACGGCGTGGACCACCGGCAGGTGGTCGGCCTCGCCGAGGTAGATCCCGGCCACGGCGTACATCCCCAGCGGGAAGACGATGCTCCACAGCGTCGGCTCGTAGCGCAGCGGGACGCGCCGGCTCACGTGTCGCCACCAGCCCGCCGCGACCAGGGCCGGGATCAGCCAGGTGGCGAACGCCCAGAACACCACGGCCAGCCCGGCGATCAGCCCACGCGTCGCGTCGACCATGGGGGCGTCGGCCATCTCGACGATGCGGGCGCCCGCCAGCACGGTGATCGACAGCGCGCCCATGGAGACCCAGTACGGCGGGGTCAGGTCCTCGGGGCCGAGCTCGTAGAGCATCAGCCGCAGGGCCACGCACACCCCCGTGGCGGCGTAGAGGAAGACGCCGACCGACCAGGAGACGACCGCCAGCAGGGCCAGCTCGCGCCGGCCCTGCGCCACGGCCGGCTCGAGGCTGGCCGCGGCCGCGGCGACCGACTCGCTGGCCACCACCCAGATGAACCAGGTGCCGTTGGCGGTGGCGAGCACCGGTCGCGGCTGCGGACCGAGCACGGCGGTCCACGGCACCACGTAGCCCAGGGCGAGCCAGCCCGCGACCGCGAGGGCCAGCAGCACCGCCGTGGCCCCCTGGTGCCCGGTCATGCCCAACCGCACCCCCAGCACGTCGGCGCCCGCGATCGTGGTGAAGAAGCCGAAGGCCCGGCGCGGGTCGAGGAGGTCCTCCACCATCGCGCGGCGGTAGGCCACGAGCCGCCAGGCGGTGAGCGCCACCAGCACCACGAACGCCACCACGCAGACCGCCAGCAGCAGCTCGGACAGCACCTCGACGCCCTCGAGGGCGGTGCCCACCGACAGGATCCCGGTCGCCATGACCAGCGCGAAGTAGCCCGGCGTGAGGCCCTCGACGGCACGGGCCAGGCGGTCACCGAGGGACTCCGGCACCACAGCAGGTTAACCATCCGACGAACAGTTCCGGCGGGCTTCGAGGGAAGCCGCCGCCCCACACGACGCGAGACCGGGAAGGTGGCTCAGTGAACGAGGTGCGAGCAGGCGAGAAGCGGGACCCGCAGGTGGGCCTGGACGGGGGCCTGGCCGAGGCGCTGGTCCGCAGCCGGCGCTACTTCACCCGCGGGGAGGTGTCCGAGGACCTGCGGACGCTGACCAAGCAGGGCGGGCGCGCCGCCGACGACTTCTACCGGGACCGGTGGAGCCACGACAAGGTGGTGCGCTCCACCCACGGGGTGAACTGCACCGGGTCGTGCTCGTGGAAGGTCTACGTCAAGGACGGGATCATCACCTGGGAGACCCAGCAGACCGACTACCC
Source organism: Nocardioides panaciterrulae (assembly GCF_013409645.1). Taxonomy (NCBI): domain Bacteria; kingdom Bacillati; phylum Actinomycetota; class Actinomycetes; order Propionibacteriales; family Nocardioidaceae; genus Nocardioides; species Nocardioides panaciterrulae. The sequence goes on from NZ_JACCBG010000001.1 coordinate 756,380, forward strand.
CTCGGTCGGGCCGGACTCCCCGGAGTACGAGCCCCGCGGCTGCCCCCGCGGCGCGGCGTTCTCCTGGTACACCTATAGCCCGACCCGGGTGCGCTACCCCTACGTCCGCGGCGTGCTGCTGCAGATGTTCCGCGAGGCCAAGCGCCAGCACGACGGTGACCCGGTCCGCGCGTGGGAGCACATCGTCGAGAACCCGCTGCGCGCGAAGGCCTACAAGTCCGCGCGCGGCAAGGGCGGGCTGGTCCGCGCCACCTGGGAGGAGGCCGTCGAGATCGTCGCGGCCGCGCACGTGCACACGATCAAGAAGTACGGCCCCGACCGGGTCGCCGGCTTCTCGCCGATCCCCGCGATGTCGATGGTCTCCCACGCCTCGGGCGCGCGGTTCGTCAACCTCATCGGCGGCTCGATGCTGAGCTTCTACGACTGGTACGCCGACCTGCCGGTCGCCTCCCCGCAGGTCTTCGGCGACCAGACCGACGTCCCGGAGTCCGGCGACTGGTGGAACGCCGGCTACCTGATCATGTGGGGCTCGAACCTGCCGGTCACCCGCACGCCCGACGCGCACTGGATGACCGAGGCCCGCTACCGCGGCCAGAAGGTGATCGCGGTGGCCCCCGACTACGCCGACAACGTGAAGTTCGCCGACGAGTGGTTGGCGGCCAAGCCGGGCACCGACGCCGCGCTGGCGATGGCGATGGGCCACGTCGTGCTCAAGGAGTTCTTCGTCGACCGGACCACGCCGTACTTCTCCGACTACGTCAAGCGCCACACCGACCTGCCCTACCTGGTGAAGCTCGACGAGGTCCCGACCGGCGCGGCGAGCGGGAGCGGCGGATCGGCCGGGAGCGACAGGGTCTTCACGGCGGGCAAGTTCCTGACCGCCGCGGACCTCCCGGCGCACGAGCACGACGAGAACGCCGCGTTCAAGACGGTCCTGATCGACGCGCGCACCGACCAGCCCACGGTCCCCAACGGGTCCCTCGGGCACCGCTTCGGCGACACCGGGGCCGGGCGCTGGAACCTCGACCTGGGGGAGGTCGACCCCAAGCTGTCGCTGATCGACACCTCGGCCGACTCGGTGCTGGTGCGGCTGCCGCGCTTCGACACCCCCGACGGCGCCGCGGCCGACCTGCCCCGCGGCGTGCCGGTGCGGCGGGTCGGCGGCCACCTGGTGACGACGGTCTTCGACCTGCTGCTCGCCCAGTACGGCGTCGGCCGCACCATGGGCGGGCCGAGCCTGCCGGGGGAGTGGGCCACCTCGTACGACGACCCCGAGTCGCCGTACACGCCCGCCTGGCAGGAGTCGATCACCGGCGTGCCGGCCGCGGCGGCCGCCCGGATCGGCCGCGAGTTCGCGCAGAACGCCGAGGACTCGCACGGCCGGTCGATGATCGTGATGGGCGCGGGCACCAACCACTGGTTCCACTCCGACACGATCTACCGGGCGTTCCTGACGCTGACCACGCTGACCGGCTGCCAGGGCGTCAACGGGGGCGGCTGGGCGCACTACGTCGGCCAGGAGAAGGTGCGGCCGCTCACCGGCTACACCCAGGTGGCCAACGCGCTGGACTGGAACCGGCCGCCGCGCAACATGATCCAGACCGCCTACTGGTATCTCCACACCAACCAGTTCCGCTACGACCAGTTCGGCGCGGACACGCTCTCGGCCACCACGGGCAGCGGCCAGCTCGCCGGCAAGTCCACCGCCGACGTGATCGCGCAGAGCGCCCGGATGGGCTGGATGCCGTCGTACCCCACCTTCAACCGCAACCCGCTCACGCTGAGCGACGACGCGGCCGCGGCCGGCAAGCCGGCCGGCGAGTACGTCGTGGAGCAGCTCCGGTCGGGCGAGCTCGACTTCGCCGGCGAGGACCCGGACGCCCCCGAGAACTTTCCGCGGATCCTGTCGATCTGGCGGGCGAACCTGCTCGGCTCCTCGGGCAAGGGCAACGAGTACTTCCTCAAGCACCTGCTCGGGGCGGACTCCTCGCTGCGGGCGACCGAGACGCCGCCGGCCCAGCGCCCCGTCGACGTGACGTGGCGCGACCGGGCCCCCGAGGGGAAGCTCGACCTGCTGTTGACCCTGGACTTCCGCCAGACCAGCACCACGATCTTCTCCGACGTCGTGCTGCCCGCCGCCACCTGGTACGAGAAGCACGACCTCAACACCACCGACATGCACCCGTTCGTGCACTCCTTCAACCCGGCGATCGCGCCGCCGTGGCAGACCCGCACCGACTGGGACGCCTGGCAGACGATCGCGGCGAAGTTCAGCGAGCTCGCGGCCACCCACCTCGGGGTCCGCAAGGACGTGGTGGCGGTCCCGCTGATGCACGACACCCCGGACGCGATGGCCAACCCGCACGGCGTGGTCCGCGACTGGAAGAAGGGCGAGTGCGAGCCGGTCCCGGGCGTGACGATGCCGAGGATCGTCGAGGTCGAGCGCGACTTCGGCGCGATCGCCGAGAAGATGAACGCGCTCGGGCCGCTGATGGACACCCTGGGCGCGACCACGAAGGGCGTCACCTTCGAGCTCTCGGAGCAGGTCGAGTACCTGCGGCACAAGAACGGCGCCGTGCGCGGTGGCGTGGCCGACGGCCGGCCCTCGCTCCAGCGCGACGTGCACGTGTGCGAGACGATCCTGGCGCTGTCCGGCACCACCAACGGGCACCTGGCCACCCAGGGGTTCAAGACGCTCGAGAAGCGCACCGGGGTGAAGCTGGCCGACCTGGCCGAGGAGCACGAGGGCAAGCAGATCACCTTCACGGACACCCAGGGCCCCCCGGTGCCGGTGATCACCTCGCCGGAGTGGTCGGGCTCCGAGACCGGCGGGCGGCGCTACTCGCCGTTCACGATCAACGTGGAGCGCAAGAAGCCCTGGCACACGCTCACCGGGCGCATGCACTTCTACCTCGACCACGACTGGATGACCGAGCTCGGTGAGGGGCTGCCGGTCTACCGGCCGCCGCTGAACATGGCGGCGCTGTTCGCCGAGCCCGCGCTCGGCACGGTCTCCGACGGGTCCGGGGGCCCCGACGGCTCCGGCGGCTCGGCCGGCGTGGAGGGCCTGACGGTGCGCTACCTCACCCCGCACAACAAGTGGTCGATCCACTCGGAGTACCAGGACAACCTGTTCATGCTGTCGCTCTCGCGCGGCGGCCAGAACATCTGGATGAGCGACCGCGACGCCGCCAAGGTCGGGATCGAGGACAACGACTGGATCGAGGCGGTCAACCGCAACGGTGTCGTGGTCGCCCGGGCGATCGTCTCGCACCGGATGCCCGAGGGGACGGTGTACATGTACCACGCCCAGGACCGGCTGATCGACGTCCCGCTCGCGGAGACGTCGGGCAAGCGCGGCGGCATCCACAACTCGCTCACCCGCCTGCTGGTCAAGCCGTCGCACCTGATCGGCGGCTACGCCCAGCTGAGCTTCGCGTTCAACTACCTCGGTCCCACCGGCAACCAGCGCGACGAGGTCACGATCATCCGCAAGCGCTCCCAGGAGGTCCAGTACTGATGCGCGTCATGGCCCAGATGGCGATGGTGATGAACCTCGACAAGTGCATCGGCTGCCACACCTGCTCGGTGACCTGCAAGCAGGCGTGGACCAACCGCTCCGGCACCGAGTACGTCTGGTTCAACAACGTGGAGACGCGGCCCGGCCTCGGCTACCCGCGCACCTACGAGGACCAGGAGAAGTGGCGAGGGGGCTGGACGCTCAACAAGCGCGGCCGGCTCGCGCTCAAGGGCGGCGGCCGGTTCAAGAAGCTGCTGACGATCTTCTCCAACCCCAAGCTGCCCTCGATCGGCGAGTACTACGAGCCGTGGACCTACGACTACGCCACGCTCACCGAGGCGCCCGCCCAGGAGCACACCCCGGTCGCACGGCCCAAGTCGCTGATCTCCGGCAAGGACATGAAGATCGAGTGGTCGGCCAACTGGGACGACGACCTCGGCGGCTCGACCGCGAACACCAGCCGCGACCCGATGCTGAAGAAGATCGGCGACAAGGTGAAGTTCGAGTTCGAGCAGACGTTCATGTTCTACCTGCCGCGGATCTGCGAGCACTGCCTGAACCCCTCCTGCGCGGCGTCGTGCCCCAGCGGTGCGATCTACAAGCGCGCGGAGGACGGGATCGTGCTGGTCGACCAGGACAAGTGCCGGGGCTGGCGGATGTGCGTCTCGGGCTGCCCGTACAAGAAGGTCTACTTCAACCACCGCACCGGCAAGGCCGAGAAGTGCACGTTCTGCTTCCCGCGGATCGAGGTCGGGCTGCCGACGGTCTGCTCGGAGACGTGCGTGGGCCGGCTGCGCTACATCGGCCTGATGCTGTACGACGCCGACAAGGTGCTCGAGGCCGCGTCGACCACCGACGAGCACGGCCTGTACGAGGCGCAGCGCGAGGTGTTCCTCGACCCGCACGACCCGGCGGTCATCCGGGCGGCCGAGCACGCCGGGATCCCGCGGGACTGGGTGGACGCCGCGCAGCGCTCGCCGATCCACGCCCTGATCAACAAGTACAAGGTCGCGCTGCCGCTGCATCCGGAGTACCGCACGATGCCGATGGTCTGGTACATCCCGCCGCTGTCGCCGGTCGTCGACGTGGTGCGCGACACCGGTGAGGACGCCGAGGACCAGGGCAACCTGTTCGCCGCGATCGACGCGCTGCGGATCCCGATCGAGTACCTCGCCGAGCTGTTCACCGCCGGCGACGTGGCGCCGGTCGACGCCGTGCTCAAGAAGCTCGCCGCGATGCGCTCCTACATGCGCGACATCAACATGGGCCGCGACCCGGACGGCTCGATCCCGGCGGCGGTCGGGATGAGCGAGGAGGACATGTACGACATGTACCGGCTGCTCGCGATCGCCAAGTACGACGAGCGCTACGTCATCCCGCCGGCCCACGCCGAGCAGGCGCACTCACTCGAGGAGCTGGCCACCGAGTGCTCCCTGGACTACGAGGGCGGCCCCGGCATGGGCGGCTCGGGACCGTTCGGCGAGGGGTCCGGGGCGCCGACGCCGATCGCGGTCGAGAACTTCCAGATGCTCCAGGGCCGGCAGACCGCCGACACCGTCGCCGCGCCCGCGGGCAAGGCCTCGCGGGTCAACCTGCTGAACTGGGACGGCAAGGGCTCGCCGCCCGGGCTGTTCCCGCCCAAGCCCGAGCAGCACGAGGAGTCGGAGCAGTGAGCCGCAAGCCGCCGGCCCCGGCCCTCCCGGCCGAGCAGCTGCTGATCGCCTGGCAGTCGGCCTCGCTGCTGCTGGGCTACCCCGACGAGGAGCTGCTCGACCGGCTCGACCTGATCCGGCGCGCGTCGGAGCGGCTGCCGGCGCCGGTGGGTGGCCCCCTCCGCGCGACCGCCGACCGGCTGCGGTCCACCCCGCTGGGGGAGCTCCAGGCCGACTACGTCGAGACGTTCGACAACCGGCGCCGCTGCAACCTCTTCCTGACCTACTTCGCCCACGGGGACACCCGCAAGCGGGGGATGGCGCTGCTGAGGTTCAAGCAGACCTACCTTGGCTCGGGGTTCGTGCTCGACGACAGCGAGCTGCCCGACCACCTGTGCGTGGTGCTCGAGTACGCCGCGACCGTCGACCAGGACCTCGGCCGCCAGCTCATCCTCGACCACCGGGCGGGCCTGGAGCTGCTGCGGCTCTCGCTGCGGGACCGGGACTCGGTGTGGGGCCCGGCGGTCGACGCCGTGACCGCCACGCTGCCGCCGCTGCGCGGCGGCGAGCTGGACGCCGTACGCCGCCTCGCCGCCGAGGGTCCGCCCGAGGAGGAGGTGGGGCTCGCCCCGTTCGCCGCCCCGTCGTTCAGCCCGGACTCGGCGGCCGGCGCGGCGGCCGGCGCGTCGCCCGAGCAGACCCTGTTGCCCATGCCCTCGTTCCCGGGAGCCCGCTGATGAATGAGTTCCTGTTCGTGGTCGTCCCCTACATCTGCCTGACGACGTTCGTGGTCGGGCACCTGTGGCGCTACCGCTACGACAAGTTCGGCTGGACCACCCGCTCCTCCCAGCTCTACGAGAACCGGCTGCTGCGGATCGGTAGCCCGCTGTTCCACTTCGGCATCATCGGGGTCTTCTTCGGCCACGTGGTCGGCCTCGGCATCCCCGAGTCGTGGACCTCGGCCGTGGGGATCTCGGAAGGGCTCTACCACTTCCTGGCGGTCTCGGTCGGGGCGCTGGCGGGCCTCGCGACCGTCGTCGGCCTGGGCATCCTGATCTACCGGCGACGCACCGTCGGTCCGGTCTTCTCGGTCACGACCCGGATGGACAAGGTGATGTACGTCTTCCTGGCGGTGGTGATCCTGCTCGGGCTCTACAACACCGTGGCCGCCAACATCGCCGGTGACTACAACTACCGCGAGGGCGTCTCGATCTGGTTCCGCGGGATCTTCCGCTTCCAGCTGCACCCCGGGCTGATGGCCGACGCGCCGTGGAGCTTCCAGCTGCACGGGCTGGTCGCGATGGCGCTGTTCGCACTGTGGCCGTTCACCCGGCTGGTGCACGTGTTCAGCGCACCGCTGGGCTACCTGACCCGGCCCTACATCGTCTACCGCAGCCGGGACGTGCAGCTGGGCTCGCACCGGCCGCGGCGGGGCTGGGACCGGGTCGGCTGATGTGTGAGCACTGCGGCTGCCGCGGTGTCCCGCCGGTCGCGGAGCTGATGGACGAGCACCTCGCCCTCCTCGACGAGGCCCACCGGGTCCGCGCCGCCCTGGGCCGGGGGGACCGGGCCGCCGCGGTCCGCGAGCTCGGGCGGCTGCGCGCGCACCTCGAGCGCCACGTCCGGCGCGAGGAGCGGGGCATCTTCAGCGCGCTGCGCGCGGACGGCGAGTTCGTCGCCGAGGTCGACGCGCTCGAGGCCGAGCACCGTGGCTTCGACTCGGCGGCGGCCGCGCTGGACGGCGACGGCGACGGGGACGGCGACGCGTTCGAGCGTGCGGTGCTCACCCTGCTCGGCGACCTCGACGAGCACGTCGAGCGCGAGAACCTCGGGATCTTCCCGGTCTCGGTCGTCACGCTCGGGGCCGCCGGATGGGACCGGGTCGCCCGGGCCCACGAGGCGACGCCCACCTTCCTGACCCGCGAACCGTCCCCCTGACCGCCGCCTCCGGGTGCTGGGACTGCCCTTGATCGTCCCCCCGGCGCCTGTGTGAGGCTGGGGGCGTGGACGAGCAGACCCGCAGGGCCCGCTTCGAGGAGATCGCTCCGGCGCTGATCGAGCCGCTGCGACGGTTCCTGGCCCGTCGTACCGACGCCGCGACCGCCGAGGACGTCCTCGCCGAGACGCTGCTGGTGTGCTGGCGGCGGGTGGCGGAGCTGCCGGAGCGGCCGCTGCCCTGGGCGTACGCCGTCGCCCGCAACTGCCTGGCCAACGCCGAGCGGGGCGCCCGCCGGCAGCAGCGGCTGGCCGCCCGGATCGCCGTGGTCGACCCGCCCGCCGCGGTCCAGCCCGGCCCCGGGGAGCGGGACGGCGCCGGCCGCGACGCCGAGGTCGTCGAGGCGCTGGGCCGGCTCCGGGAGCAGGACGCGGAGCTGCTGCGGCTGTGGGCCTGGGAGCAGCTGGGGGCCGCGGAGATCGCCACGGTCCTCGACCTCACCCCGAACGCCGCCGGCATCCGGCTGCACCGCGCGCGGCAGCGGCTGCGCGAGGAGCTGCGAAAGAGCGACCTGCCTGCCGGACATGACGGGGTACAGGAGGGGAGGGCGCCATGACCGACGACGACGGCCGGCACGACGACCGGCACGACGACCGGCACGACGACGGCCGGCACGACGACGGGGGTGACGCCGCGCTGCGGGGCCGCCTGCGGGCCGCCGACCCCGCGCTCTCCCTGCCACCCGCCGACCCGGGCCGCGTGGCCCGACTCCTGGAGGAGACCATGGACACCGACCGCAGCCCCGCGGCCCCCGCCACCGCCGAGGAGCCGCCGACCCGCGAGACCGGCACCCGCGGCCGCAACCCGCTGACCTGGCTGGTCGCCGCGGCGGCGGTGCTGCTGATCGCGGGCGCGGCGGTCTTCGGACTCGTCGGCCGAGACCACACGACCACCACCACCACCACTGGGCACCCTCCGGTCGCCGGCGGCCCGGGCGCCGGGACAGGCAGCACCGGGACGACCGGGACCGTCACCGAGCTGAACGCGCCCGCCGCCTCGGCGTACCACGCGCGCTGCATGGTGCCGACGGCCGCAGCGCTGGCGCAGCAGACCCTGGCCTTCGACGGCACGGTCCGCAGCATCACCGACCACGTGGTCACGCTGGTCCCCACCCACTTCTACGCCGGCGACGCCACCGACGTGGTCGAGGTCGCGGCGCCGCACGGGAGCCTGGATCCGCTGCTGACCGCCATACGGTTCCAGCAGGGCCAGCGCTACCTGGTCTCAGCGAGCAACGGGACCGTCACGATCTGCGGGTTCAGCGCACCCTGGTCGCGCGGTCTCGCGACCCTCTACACCCGCGCGTTCGAGGGCAAGTGATGCTCGCCGGGCTGCTGCTGGCCGCCGGCGCCGGCCGCCGGATGGGACGGCCGAAGGCACTGGTCCGCGACGAGGCGGGTGAGCCCTGGCTGGTCCGGGGTGTCGAGGTGCTCCGCGAGGGGGGCTGCGACGCGGTCACCGTGGTGCTCGGCGCCGCCGCGGACGAGGCGGCCGCGCTGCTGGAGGGACAGGAGGTGGCGGTCACCGTCGCCGAGGACTGGGCCGAGGGGATGGGGGCCTCGCTGCGGGCGGGCCTGGCCGCGCTCGGCCCCGAGGTCGACGCGGTCCTGGTGTCGCTGGTCGACCTGACCGACCTCTCCGCCGCGGTGGTCGCCCGGGTGGTCCGGGGCGACGTCGACGACCGCAGCCTGCGGCGCGCCGGCTACCACGGCGTCCCCGGCCACCCCGTGCTCCTCGGCCGCGGCCACTGGCCCGGGGTCACCGCCTCGGCGACCGGGGACAAGGGCGCGCGCGACTACCTCGCCGGCGAGTCGGTCACGCTCGTCGAGTGCGGCGACCTCGCGACCGGGGAGGACCGGGACACCCCCTGACCGGTCCGGTGGTGGTCGAACGTTCGTCCACCAACCGGGGGTCCTCCGCCCTCGACTCCACCGGCCGGCCCGCGGCCCGCCTCCTCCAACCGCCGGTCGACCACCTCGGCCGGAGCACCTGCCCGGCCTCGCCATCCGGAAGCCAACCTGATGCCAACACCCGGCGAAGTAGCCTCGACCCATGGAGCTGGAGAGCACCCGGGACGTGGCGGCCCGTCTGCAGGAGACGGGCTACCTGTGCGACGAGGCGCTGGCGACCGTCACCTACCTCGCCCTGCGGATGCAGCGGCCGCTCCTGCTCGAGGGCGAGCCCGGCACCGGCAAGACCGCGCTGGCCGAGGCCCTCGCCGAGAGCCTGGACCTGCCACTGATCCGGCTGCAGTGCTACGAGGGGATCGACGCCACCCAGGCGCTCTACGACTGGGACTTCCCCCGGCAGATCCTGCACCTGCGCGCCCTCGAGGCGGCCGGCCGCGGCGACGTGGAGGTCGAGGAGGCCGAGAAGAGCCTCTACGACGCCCGCTTCCTGCTCGCCCGCCCCGTGCTCCGCGCGCTGCAGGACAGCCCCGCGGTGCTGCTCGTCGACGAGGTCGACCGTGCCGACGACGAGTTCGAGGCGTTCCTGCTGGAGGTGCTCTCGACCTACCAGGTCACCATCCCCGAGCTCGGCACCGTCAAGGCGGCCACCCCGCCGCTGGTCGTGCTGACCTCCAACCGCACCCGCGAGCTGCACGACGCGCTCAAGCGCCGCTGCCTCTACCACTGGATCGACCACCCCGGCCTCGAGCGCGAGGTCGAGATCGTCCGCTCCCGCGCGCCCGAGGTGTCCGAGGCGCTCGGCCGCCAGGTGGTCACCCTGGTCCAGCAGCTGCGCGACCGGCACGACCTGCAGAAGCCGCCCGGCGTCGCCGAGACCCTCGACTGGGCGCGGGCGCTGCACCACCTCGGCACCACCGAGCTCGACCTCGCCACCGCCTCGGTGACGCTCGGCGCGCTGGTGAAGTACCGCGAGGACGCCGACCGGGTCCGGCAGGCGCTGGACCAGATGCTGAGGGCGTGATGGCCCCGGCCGACCAGCTGCTCCGCGGCGCCGACGAGGTGCTGCTCGGGTTCACCCGCGCGCTCCGGGCGGCCGGCGTGGGCGTGACCCAGGACCGCGCCCACGGGTTCCTCTCCGCGGTCGCGCTGCTCGGCCTCGACGACCAGCGCGCGACCTACCTGGCCGGCCGCGCCACCCTGTGCGCCGGCCCCGACGACCTCGAGCGCTACGACCAGGTCTTCGAGGCCTGGTTCAACGCCCGCGACGGCCTGCCCCGCAGCCGGCCGGCCCAGCCGGGGGCGCCGACCTTCTCCGAGCTGCCCGCCACCGACGGCGGCGCCGGCGACGGCGAGGCCTCCGACGAGGTGGTCCGCGCCATGGCCAGCGACACCGAGGTGCTCCGGCACCGTGACGTGGCCGGGATGTCCCCGGCGGAGCGGGCCCGGCTGGCCGGCATGTTCGCCACGATCCGGCCGCGGCCGCCGCGGCGGCGTACCGCCCGGCACCAGGCCTGGCACCGCGGCGAGGTCGACGCGTCCCGCACCCTGCGCGGCAGCCTGCGCCGGATGGGCGAGCCCGGCGACATCGCCTGGCGGCGGCGCGGCACCCGGCCGCGGCGCGTGGTGCTGCTCGTCGACGTCTCCGGCTCGATGAGCGGGTACGCCGACCCGCTGCTGCGGCTGGCCCACCGGTTCACCCAGGTCGGCCGCGAGACCGGCGGGGTGGTCGAGACGTTCACCGTCGGCACCCGGCTGACCCACCTGACCCGAGCGCTGCGGCTGCGCGACCCCGAGCGGGCCCTGGTGGCCGCGGGGGAGACCGTTCCGGACTGGTCCGGCGGCACCCGGCTCGGGGAGACGCTGCGGTTCTTCCTGGACCGGTGGGGCCAGCGCGGCCTGGCCCGCGGCGCGGTGGTGGTGGTCTTCAGCGACGGCTGGGAGCGCGGCGACCCGTCGCTGCTGGCCGAGCAGATGGAGCGGCTGCGGCGGATCGCCCACCGGGTGATCTGGGTGAACCCGCACCGTGGCAAGGCCGGCTACGAGCCGGTGCAGCAGGGCGTGCTCGCGGCGCTGCCCCACTGCGACGAGTTCATCGCCGGCCACTCGCTGGCGACGTACGCCGAGCTGGCGGAGGTGGTCTCCCGTGCGTGATGTCCTTCCCGAGCTGATGACCTGGTGGCGGGCCGGCGAGACCGTCGGCGTCGGCACCGTCGTCGCGACCTTCCGCTCCGCGCCCCGCCCGGCCGGCGCCTCGATGCTGGTCGGCCCCGACGAGTCGGCCGTCGGCTCGGTCTCCGGCGGGTGCGTCGAGGGCGCGGTCTACGAGCTGGCCCAGTCGGTGGTGGCGTCCGGCACCCCGGTGCTGGAGCGGTACGGCGTCTCCGACGACGACGCGTTCGCGGTCGGGCTGACCTGCGGGGGCATCCTCGACGTCTACGTCGAGCGGGTCGACCGCCAGTCGTTCCCGGAGCTCGGCGAGATCGCCGACGACATCGAGGCCGGTCGCCCCGTCGCGCTGGCCACCGTCATCGAGCACCCCGACCCCTCCCGGCTGGGCCGCCGGATGGTCGTGCGACCCGACACCGACGCGCTCGGATCGCTCGGCTCGGACCGCGCCGACGCCGCGGTCCACGACGACGTGCTCGGGCTGCTCGCCGCCGGCCACAACGCCACCCTGACCTACGGGCCCGACGGCGAGCGCCGCGGCGAGGGGATGCGGGTGTTCGTGTGGGCGTTCGCGCCCAAGCCCCGGATGCTGGTCTTCGGTGCGATCGACTTCGCCGCCGCGGTCGCCCGGGTGGGCAGCTTCCTCGGCTACCACGTGACGGTGTGCGACGCCCGGCCGGTGTTCGCCACGAACAGCCGGTTCCCCGAAGCCGACGAGGTCGTCGTGGACTGGCCGCACCGCTACCTCGCCGCCGAGCGGGACGCCGGCCGGATCGACCAGCGCACGGTCCTGGCGGTGCTCACCCACGACCCGAAGTTCGACGTACCCCTGCTCGAGGTCGCCTTGCGACTGCCCGAGGTCGCCTACGTCGGGGCGATGGGCTCGCGCCGCACCCACGACGACCGGCTGGCGCGGCTGCGCGAGGCCGGCTTCACCGACGCCGAGCTCGAGCGGCTCTCCTCGCCGATCGGCCTGGACCTCGGCGCGCGCACCCCGGAGGAGACCGCGATCAGCATCGCCGCCGAGATCATCGCCGGCCGCTGGGGCGGCTCCGGTGAGCGGCTCGCCACCACCGACGGCAGGATCCACCGGGAGCAGACCCGCTCCCCGGGCCCGGACGCGGACACGGACACAGACCCGGACGCGTACCCGGGGCGGTCGCCCGCCGCCGCGTCGACCTGAGACTGCGGACGATGGCGAGCCGGCCGGGCCGCCGCTAGGTTGGCCCGACCCGACCGAGGAGGACACATGCACGGCACATCCCTGACCGAGCTCATCGAGGAGCGGCTGGCCGAGGCCCGTGACCACCACAGCGGCCGGAGCGCCTCCACCGTGCACGGCGGGCACGAGCACAGCCTGCGGCAGACCCTGATCGCGCTCGCCGAGGGTCACGTGCTGGGCGAGCACGAGAGCCCGCGGGAGGCGACCCTGCAGGTGCTGCGGGGCCGGGTGCGGGTCGCCACCGCCGGCGACACGTGGGAGGGGGAGGCGTCGGACTTCCTGGTGATCCCGCCCGAGCGGCACGACCTGTCCGCGCTCACCGACTGCGCCGTGCTGCTCACGGTCGCCCTCCACCCCGGGGCCTGAGCCCGCCGCGACCCGGGCCGTTCCCCGGCCGGTGTTACGTTGACGGCACACGTCGAGCCCGGGGGTCCGCCATGCCGCGCAGCGAGCTGCACGAGCGCAGGGTCGCCGCCGTGCGCGCCTGGACCAGCTTCGTCGAGCGCGGGGACGGTGCCGAGCACGTCGTACGCCCCGAGATCCTGAGCAGCTGGGCGCGCTCGGAGGCCGCGATCCCTCCGGACGTGACCATGGCCCCGCTGGCCGACGAGACCGAGACCGCCGCGTTCTGGCGCGACTCGCCGCTGCAGACCGCGGTCCAGCGGGTCGAGGCCGAGCTGCGGCGCACCGCCGAGGACGGCGACCTCGTCGTCGCGGTGACCGACCCCGACACCCGGATCCTGTGGACCTACGGCGGCCGGGTGATGCGCCGCAAGGCCGAGACCGTGAACTTCGTGCCCGGCGGCCGGTGGGACGACCAGAGCGTCGGCACCAACGCCCTCGACCTGGCCAACCGGCTCGCCACCCCCGCGATGGTCTTCAGCGCCGAGCACTACGCCTCGATCGTGCACAACTGGGTCTGCTGGGCCGCGCCCGTGCACGACCCGGTGAGCGGCGCCAAGCTCGGCGTCATCGACCTCTCCACCACCTGGGACCGCACCCACCCGATCGGGCTGGCCACCGCCCGGGTGCTGGCCCGGCTGATCGAGACCGCGCTCCCGCGCACCGCCCGGGCCGGCGTGGACCCGTCGGAGGAGCAGGACGAGCCCGGGCTGTGGCTGCGCCTGCTCGGCACCGTCGAGGTCCGCTTCGACGGGCAGCGGCTGCTGCTGAACCGCCGCCAGACCGAGGTGCTGGCGCTGCTCGCGATGCACCCCGAGGGCCTCTCGCTGGAGCACCTGCACGCGCTGGTCTACGGCGACCAGGCGGTCACGCTGTCCACGCTCAAGGCCGAGGTGAGCCACCTGCGCGCCGCGCTCGGTGGCCAGCTCGCCTCGCGGCCCTACCGGCTGACGATGCCGGTCACCACCGACGTCGACCAGGTGCTCGGCCTGCTGCGCGCCGGCCAGGTCGCCGCCGCGGTCGAGGCGTACGGCGGGGACCTGCTGCCCGGCACCAACTCCCCGGCGCTCGTGGAGCTCGCCGAGTACGTCGCGGTCGCGGTCCGCGAGGCGCTGCTGGCCGACCCGCAGCCCGACGCGGTGGTCCGCTACAGCGAGCGGGCGCCGTACGACTCCGAGGTGCTCGAGGTGTGCCTGGACCAGCTGGCCGGGCGCCCGCACCCCGCCGTACCCCTCCTCAAGGGCCGGCTCGCCGTCGCCCGCACCTGACGCCCGCGTCCCCCGCGAGTCGGCGCAGGTTGACGCCCACACCACCTCGAGTCGGCGCAGGTTGACGCGGAAGCGCGTCAACGAGCGCCGAGTCGGCGGTTCGGGGGCGTCAACGAGCGCCGACTCGGCGGTCAGACGCCGGCCGCGGTGACGATCGCGTCGGTGAGGAAGCCGGCGACCAGGCCGACCAGGATGCCGTAGGCGAGCAGGTCGCTGCGCCGGGCCCGGGCGGCGACGCCGATCAGCTGGGTGATGACGTAGATCAGCGACCCGGCGGCCAGGGTCAGGAACGCGACGCTGAGCGGCTCGCTGGTGAAGGTGTGCCCGATCAGGGTGCCGACGAAGGTCGGGCCACCGGCGATCGCGCCGAGGGTGAGCAGGAACGCCCAGGACGGCGTCCGCGGCACCCCGTCGCCGTCCACGTCCGCGGCCAGGGGGGCGACGATGCCGAACCCCTCGGTGGCGTTGTGCAGCCCGAACCCGATCACCAGCATCAGCGCCAGCGCGATCTCGTTGCTGGCCGCGGACTGGCCGATGGCCAGGCCCTCGGCGAAGTTGTGCAGGCCGATGCCGACCGCGATCATCAGCGAGAGCCGCCGCGCGGCCGACCAGGACGCGAGCCCGCGGGGCGGCTGCACCTCGCCCATGGTCATCGCGCCGGGACCCTGCGGCCGGGCCGGGGCGCCCGCGGGGCGGGCGGCGACCTGGCGTCCCATCCAGCGCTCGTACCAGACCAGCGCGAGCAGCCCGACCGCCAGCCCGCCGACGAAGATCAGCCCGTAGCCGGCCGCGGTGCCGAGGCCGCCGTTGCCGTCGTGCACGGAGCCGAGCGCCGCGTCGATCGGCTCCCAGGCCGCGGAGAGCACGTCCCAGACCAGGAACAGCAGCACGCCGACGGCGGTGGCGTTGAGGAACAGCCGCAGCGAGGCCGCAGGCCGGCGGATCCGCCCGACCGGCAGGCCGAGCACGATGGTCGCGCCGGCGATGAGGCCGAGGACGAGCGTCGAGGACAGGCTCACGGATACTCCGATCGGGGGTGAGAGCGCCGTACCCCTCGAGATTAGGTTCCCCTAAGTTCCCGGGCAAGTCGGCGCACACGTCCGAAGGTCAGCCCGGGCACGCACCCGCGCCGGAGAGAAGGGACCTTCGCCCCAACCTTTCCCCAACCGGACGGTCCTACCGTGAGCGGCGTCACAGCACCACCCCGACCCCAGGAGAGTCGTCCATGACCCGGATCAGTCTCACCGTCGACGGAGCGTCGGTCTCCGACGACGTCGAACCCCGCATGCTGCTGGTGCACTACCTGCGAGAGAAGCTCGGCAAGACCGGGACCGTGATCGGCTGCGACACCAGCAACTGCGGCGCCTGCACCGTCCACCTCAACGGCACCAGCGTGAAGTCGTGCAACGTGCTCGCCGTGCAGGCCGACGGGGCCGAGGTGACCACGATCGAGGGGCTGGCCCGCGACGGCGAGCTGCACCCGGTCCAGGAGGCCTTCCGGGAGTGCCACGGCCTGCAGTGCGGCTTCTGCACCCCGGGGATGATCATGCAGAGCGTCGCGCTGCTGCAGGAGAACCCGAAGCCGTCCGAGGAGGAGATCCGGCTCGGGCTCGAGGGCAACCTGTGCCGCTGCACCGGCTACCACAACATCGTCCGGGCCGTGCAGCACGCCTCCGGCCAGGCCGAGACCGCCGGGGCCACGTCGTGACCGCCGTACAGGAGCGCCCCGGCGCCGAGATCGGCCGGGACCGGCGGCGCAAGGAGGACCAGCGCCTGATCACCGGCCGGACCCGCTGGACCGACAACCTGCAGCTGCCGGGCATGCTGCACCTGGCGATGATCCGCAGCCCGTTCGCGCACGCCACCATCGCCTCGATCGACAAGAGCGAGGCCGAGAAGGCCACCAACGTGGTCGCGGTGTTCACCGCCGCCGACCTCGGCGAGTCGCTGGGCGCGTGCATCAACGCCTGGGCGATCACCACCGACCAGGTCACCCCGGCGCACCCGCCGATGCCCGCGGACCGGGTGACCTTCGCCGGCGAGATCGTCGCGGTGGTCGTGGCCCGCAGCGCGGCGGAGGCGCGCGACGCCGCCGAGCTCGTCGACGTGGAGTACGACGAGCTGCCGGCCGCGCTCGACCTCAAGGAGGCCGCCGAGGCCACGCCCGAGAACGGGGGCGCCCTGGCCCACCCCGACCTCGGCACCAACAAGTCGGCGCTGTGGACGTTCGACTCGGCCGAGGCCGGCACCGGCGGGAACGTCGACGAGGCGATCGAGAAGGCCCGCACCGACGGCATCCTGATCGAGCGGGAGTACCGCCAGCAGCGGCTGATCCCGGCGTTCATGGAGCCCCGCTCGGTGGTCGTCGACCCCACCGGGGAGCAGATCACGATGTGGTCGGCCACCCAGATCCCGCACATCCTGCGGTTCGCGCTCGCGGCCACGACCGGCGTGCCGGAGTCGAAGATCCGGGTGATCGCCCCCGACGTGGGCGGCGGGTTCGGGGGCAAGCTGCAGCAGACGCCGGAGGAGATGATCGCGTTCGCGGTGGCCCGCCGGCTCGGCAAGCCGGTGAAGTACACCGAGACCCGCTCGGAGTCGCTGATGAGCGGCCACCACGGCCGCGACCAGTGGCAGAGGCTGACCCTGGCCGCGACCAAGGACGGCACGGTCACCGGCCTCAAGGTCGACCTGCTGGCCGACCTCGGCTCCTACGTCGCGATCGTCGGCGGTGGGGTGCCGGTGCTCGGCGCGTTCATGTTCAACGCGATCTACAAGTTCCCCGCCTACCGGTTCAACTGCCAGACGGTCCTGACCAACAAGACCTGGACCGACGCCTACCGCGGCGCCGGGCGCCCGGAGGCGACGTACGCCATCGAGCGGCTGATGAACGAGCTCGCCGCCGAGGTGGGCGTCGACCCGCTGGCGGTCCGGGAGAAGAACTGGATCAAGCACGAGGAGTTCCCGTTCACCACGGTCGCCGGCCTGGAGTACGACTCCGGCAACTACGAGGCGGCCACCGCGAAGGCCCGGGAGCTCTTCGGGTACGACGAGCTGCGGGCCGAGCAGCGGCGCCGGCGGGAGTCCGGTGACCCGGTCCAGCTCGGTATCGGGGTCTCGACGTTCACCGAGATGTGCGGGCTGGCGCCCTCGCGGGTGCTCGGCCAGCTCAACTACGGCGCGGGCGGCTGGGAACACGCCGAGGTGCGGATGCTGCCCACCGGCAAGGTCGAGGTCGTCACCGGCGCCTCCGCCCACGGGCAGGGCCACGAGACGGCGTTCAGCCAGATCGTGGCCGACCGGCTCGGGGTGGCGTTCGAGGACGTGGAGATCCTGCACGGCGACACGCAGATCTCCCACAAGGGCCTGGACACCTACGGGTCCCGCTCGCTGGTCGTCGGCGGTGAGGCGCTGGTCAAGGCCGTCGACAAGGTGATCGAGAAGGCCAAGCCGATCGCCGCGCACCTGCTGGAGGCCTCGGTCGACGACCTGGAGTTCACCGGCGGCCGGTTCTCGGTCCGGGGCACCGACCAGGGGATGGCGATCGGGGAGATCGCCACCGCGGCGTTCGCGGCCCACAACCTGCCCGACGGGGTCGAGCCGAGCATCGACTCGGAGGCGACCTACGACCCGGTGAACTTCAACTATCCGCACGGCACCCACCTGTGCGCGATGGAGGTGGACACGGAGACCGGCGCCCTGAAGATGCGCAAGTACGTCTGCGTCGACGACATCGGCAACATCATCAACCCGCTGATCGTCGCCGGGCAGGTCCACGGCGGGCTGGTCCAGGGCATCGCCCAGGCGCTGTGGGAGGAGGCGGTGTACGACGAGTCCGGGACGCTGGTCTCCGGGTCGTTCGTCGACTACCTGCTGCCCACCGCCGCCGACACGATCAGCTTCGACGTCGACCACACCACCTCGCCGTCGACGACCAACACCCTCGGCACCAAGGGCGTCGGCGAGGCGGGCACGATCGCCTCGACCCCGGCCGTGGTGAACGCGGTGGTGGACGCGGTGCGCCACCTCGGCGTCAACGACATCCAGATGCCCTGCACGCCCGAACGGGTGTGGAAGGCGATCAACGGCGCCCACGGTGGTGGGCACGCCGACACCGAGGGTGCCGCCGCACCCCACTTCGACGCCTCGACGGGCATGGAGGGCACCGTGGACCGCACGACCGGAGGAGCGGACGCATGATCCCCGCACAGTTCGACTACATCGCGCCGACCTCGGTCGAGGAAGCGCTCGCCGCGCTGGCCGAGCACGGCGACGACGCCAAGATCCTGGCCGGCGGGCAGAGCCTGCTGCCGGTGCTGCGGATGCGGCTGAACGCGCCCGAGGTGGTCATCGACCTCGGCCGGATCGACGCCCTGCGCGGGATCCGCGACGAGGGCGACGCGATCGTGATCGGCGCGATGACCCAGCACGCGGTGGTCGGCTCCGACCCGCTGGTGGCCGAGCACGCCGCGCTGATCAGCCGGGCCGTCGAGCACCTCGCCGACGCCCAGATCCGGCACCGGGGCACCTTCGGCGGCGCGCTCGCGCACGCCGACCCGGCCGGCGACCTGGGTGCCCCGACGCTGGCGCTCGGCGCGCAGTTCGTGATCGCCGGCAGCGGCGGCACCCGCACGGTGGCGGCCGACGACTTCTTCGTCGACCTCTTCGAGACCGCGATCGGCGAGGACGAGATCCTCACCGAGGTCCGGATCCCGAAGCACACCGGCTGGGGCGCGCACTACGAGAAGTTCGTGCGGGTGGCGCACCAGTGGCCGATCGTCGCGGTCGCGGCCGCGGTCCGGGTCGAGGGCGGCGTGATCGCCGAGGCCCGGGTCGGCCTGACCAACATGGGCTCCACGCCGCTGCGGGCCCGTGCGGTCGAGCAGGCGCTGGCCGGCCAGCCCGCCACGGACGACGCCGTACGAGCCGCCGCCGCCCGCGCCGCCGAGGGCGCCAACCCGCCCTCGGACCTCAACGGCGACGCCGACTACCGTCGGCACCTGGCAACCGTCCTGACCCGTCGCGCGGTCCTCGCGGCCGCAGGAGGCTGAGCCCGTGGATCTGCAGCACCGCTTCACCGTCCCGACCACGATCGAGCAGACCTGGGCGCACTTCCAGGACATCGCCACGGTGGCCGAGTGCTTCCCCGGAGCCACGGTGAGCGCGGTCGAGTCCGATTCGTTCGCCGGGTCGGTCAAGGTCAAGCTCGGCCCGATCGCCCTGCAGTACAACGGCACCGGCACGTTCCTGGAGAAGGACGAGTCGGCGCACCGCTTCGTGGTCGAGGCCAAGGGCAAGGACAAGCGCGGCAACGGCACCGCGGGCGCCACCGTCACGTTGACCATGACCGACGGCGGCTCCGGCGACGAGACGCCCGCCACGGACGTCGAGGTGCTGACCGACCTGTCGATCACCGGCAAGCCGGCCCAGTTCGGCCGGGGCGTGATGCAGGACGTCTCGGACAAGCTGCTCGGCCAGTTCGTCGCCTGCCTGGAGGCCCGGCTCACCGGGCCGCCCGCGGAGGCGCCGGCCGAGACTCCGACGGCGCCCGCCGCGGCGCCGGCGGGCGCGGCCGCCGTGGCCCCGGCGGGGGGCGGTGCGCCGGCCGCGGAGGCGACGTCGGCGGGGGAGGCACCCGCGGCCGCGGGGCCGGCCCCGACCCGACCGTTGCCGACCGCGGCCGCCGCCGGCGGGCCACGCCATGCCGGCCCGCAGCCGGGGGAGGCGCTCGACCTGGGCGCGACCGTGCTCCCGGTGCTGGCCAAGGCGTACTGGAAGCAGGGGGCGGCGGTCCTCGCCGTCGTGGCGCTGATCTGGTGGCTGGTCTCGCGCCGCGACTGAGACTGGGTGACCGGGACTCGGCGACCAGGCTCCGACCGGGGCCGGGTCGCCGGGTCAGTCGCGGGTGTCGGCGCCGACCGGCTGGCCGGGGGCCGGGGCGCCGACCGCGGGCGCGCCCGGCACCGGCTCCACGACGACGGCCGGGGCACCGGTGGCCGGCGCCCCGCGCAGGCCGTTGACCGCCGGCGGCAGCTGCCGCTCGAGGTGCAGGATCGCCAGCAGGCCCACGCCCAGCGAGCCGGCGACCAGGACGCCGATGTAGAGCGAGCCGAGGTGGTGGCCGACCAGCGCGCCGGAGACCGGCGGCGCGATGATCGCCGCCAGCTGGAAGCCGGCCGAGCTCAGCGCGTTGTAGCGGCCGCGCAGGTGGTCGGGCGCGAGGTCGTTGACCAGCGCCGGGATGGTCGGCTGGAGCAGCGTCTCGCCCAGCGCGAAGACCGAGGCGCACGAGGCCACGAGCATCGTCGCCCCGAGGGTGCCGGGCACCAGCCCCGCGGCGCCGAGCAGCACCCAGGACAGGGACCACAGCACCCCCATCACCCCGATGATGCGGGTGCGCCGGTGACCCTCGATCCGCTGCAGCACCACCAGCTGCAGCAGCACGATGACCAGGGTGTTCGCGGCGAAGGCCAGCCCCAGGCCCTGGGTGGAGACCCGGCCGACCGCCCGGGCGAACGCCGGCATGCCGGTGTTGAGCTGGGAGTAGCCGACGAACGAGGAGGCGAAGCCGAGCAGCGTCAGCGAGGCCACCCCGGGGCGGCGGAGCATCGCGATGTAGCTGACACCGGCGTCCTCGTGGTGCCCGGTGGCCACCGGCCGTCCCGCCACGTGCCGCAGCGGCACCAGCATCAGCACCAGGCCCGGCACGAAGCTGACCGCGTCGACGGCGTAGATCGCCTGGAAGGTCACCAGCCGGTGCACGTCGACGAAGGCGCCGCCGAGCATGCCGCCGATCCCGATGCCGAGGTTGAGCAGGGTGAAGTTCACGCCGAAGTAGCGCTGCCGAAGCTCCGAGGGCACCGCGGCCGCCACCAGGCTCTGCGACGCCGGCCACGAGACGCCGAACGCGAGTCCGCTCAGCCCGAGCCCGACCGCGGCCATCCAGACCGTCGAGGAGGTCATCAGGACCAGGTCGCCGGCGATCAGCAGCAGCAGCGTGCCGATCACCACCCGGCGGGCGCCGACCCGGTCGATCAGGTGGCCGCCGGGGCCGACCAGCAGGAACCCGACCAGCGGTGACAGCCCGAGCAGCAGCCCCACGTCGCTGAGCGAGAAGCCGCGGACCTCGTGCAGGTAGACCACGTGGAACGGCAGCACCAGGCCGGTGCCGAGGAACTCGAAGACCACCACCGACAGCAGCAGCCGGCCCTCTCGGGGCAGGTCGTGCCAGAACGAGGCGAGGCTGGGGCGCGGGGCGGTGGCGGTGCTCATCGCCGCGCATCCTCTCAGTGCCCGCCGACACCGGTCACGCGGGTTTCTGCCGCCGGCGTACGACGTCGCGCGCGGCGGGATTCCTAGAAGACGTTGAGCGGGCGGAACTGCACCGAGATCCGCGGGCCGGCATGCGCCACCTTGGGCACCGCGTGCTCCCAGGTCCGCTGGCAGGAGCCGCCCATCACCAACAGGTCGCCGTGGCCCATCGCCACCGAGATCGACTCCCCGCCGCCGCGCGGCCGCAGCGCCAGCCGGCGCGGGTCGCCGACTGAGACGATCGCGACCATGGTGTCGCGGCTGCGGCCCCGCCCGATCCGGTCGCCGTGCCAGGCGACGCTGTCGCGGCCGTCGCGGTAGTAGCAGCAGCCCGCGGTGACGAACGGCTCGCCCAGCTCCGGCAGGTAGTGCGCCGACAGCGCGTCGCGCGCGCGGTCCAGCACCGGGTGCGGCAGCGCCTCGCCGACGCCGTAGGTGTGCAGCAGTCGGGGCACGTCGACGACCCGCTCGTACATCTCCCGGCGCTCGGCGCGCCACGGCACCGCGGCGACCAGCGTGGCGAAGGCGTCGTCGGCCTCGGGCAGCCAGCCGCGCCGGACGTCGATCCACGCGCCCCGGCCGAGCGGGCGCCGCTGGAGCCCGGCGAAGGAGAGCGTGGTGTCCTCGGCCGCGAAGAGGGTGCCCTGGAAGTCCATGGCCCCGATGCTAGCGCGGAAAGTCGAACGCGTGTTCGATCTCGGGGCGTGGAGTCGGTCCGGGTCGGGTCGGGGTGTTCCCCGGGACAGGAGGGGACCTCCATCCGTGGCGGCGCGTGCCCGGCCGCGGGATCGTGCAGGCATGACCTCGTCGCTGCCGGCCGCCGAGCCGGCCCCGGCCCCGGCCCCGGTCGCCGCGCGGGTGCGGCACCTCACCAAGACGTACGGCGCGGGCGCGGCCCTGGTCCGCGCGCTGGACGACGTGTCGCTGGACCTGCTCGCGGGGGAGTTCACCGCGGTGATGGGTCCCAGCGGCTCGGGCAAGTCGACGCTGATGCACTGCTGCGCCGCGCTCGACCGCGGCGACTCCGGCGAGGTCTGGATCGGTGAGCGGGAGCTCGGGCGGCTCCGGGACGCGGCGCTGACCCGGCTGCGCCGCGACGAGATCGGGTTCGTCTTCCAGTCCTACAACCTGGTGCCGACGCTGACCGCCGAGGAGAACATCCTGCTCCCGCTGGCGATCGCCGGCCGGCGTCCGGACCGGGAGTGGTTCGCGAGTGTGATCGGGGCCGTGCGGCTCGGCGACCGGCTCCGGCACAAGCCCGAGGAGCTCTCCGGGGGCCAGCAGCAGCGGGTCGCGGTGGCCCGGGCGCTGGTGAGCCGGCCGCGGATCGTGTTCGCCGACGAGCCGACCGGCAACCTGGACTCCCGGTCCGGGGCCGAGGTGCTGCAGCTGCTGCGGCGCAGCGTCGACGAGTTCGGCCAGACCGTGGTGATGGTGACCCACGACCCGGTGGCCGCCGGGTACACCGACCGGGTCGTGTTCCTCGGTGACGGTCGCGTGGTCGACGGGCTGCGCGACCCCACCCGCGAACAGGTGCTCGCGGTCATGGCCCGGCTGGCCCTGCCCGAGTCGGCGCCATGATCCGGGCCTCGCTCAAGAGCCTGCTGGCCCGCAAGGTGCGGCTGCTGATGAGCACCTTCGCGATCGTGTTGGGCGTGGCGTTCGTGGTCGGCTCGCTGGTCTTCTCCGACACCCTGAACCGGAGCTTCACCGCGATCTTCGCCTCCACGGTCGGCGATGTCGTCGTGCGCCCCGAGGGCGGCACCACCGTCAACGGCCAGCCGTCGACCAAGACCGTCCCGGCATCGGTGGTGGCGCGGCTGCGCGGCCTGCCCGAGGCGGCCAGGGTGGACGGCAACGTCAGCGCGGTCGGCACGTTCGTGGTCGGCACCGACGGCAAGGTCGTCGGCGGCTTCGGGCCGCCCGCGCTGGGCGCCAACTGGACCGGCGCGCCCGCCGGGCACGACCTGCCGGGCCTGGAGATCCTGCGCGGCCGGCCACCGCACGGCCCCGACCAGGTGGTGCTCGACGACAAGACGGCCGAGCGCGGCGGCTACGCCCTCGGCGACCGGGTCCGCCTGATCAGCTCCGGCAGGCTCTCGCTGCACCCGAGGCTGGTGGGGGTCGCCGGCTTCCCCGGCGGCGGGTCGCTCAACGGCGCCACCCTCGCGGTCTTCGACACCTCGACCGCCCAGCGGCTGTTCCTCCACGGCCGGGACGCGTTCAACGACGTGTGGGTGACCGCCCGGAGCGGCGTCTCCGAGGGGCAGCTGCGCGACCAGGTCGACCGGGCCCTCCCGGCGAGGTACGACGTGGTGACCGGCGACACCGCGGCCGACGAGTCCGCCTCGGACCTGCTGAAGGCGGTCTCGTTCCTCACCACGTTCCTGCTGATCTTCGCCGGCATCTCGCTGGTGGTCGGCGCGTTCCTGATCGTCAACACCTTCTCGATCCTGGTCGCGCAGCGCAGCCGGGAGCTCGCGCTGCTCCGCGCGCTGGGCGCCTCGCGCCGCCAGGTCGCCGGCTCGGTCCAGCTCGAGGCGCTCACGCTCGGGCTGCTCGGCTCCACGGCCGGGCTCGGCCTCGGGGTGGTGCTGGCCGTGGCGATCAGGGCGCTGTTCGCGCGCTTCGGGCTGGACCTGTCCGGGCAGTCGCTGGTCTTCGAGCCGCGGACCGTGCTGGCGGCGTACGCCGTGGGCGTGGTCGTGACGATGGCCGCGGCGTGGCTGCCGGCCCGGCGCACCGGCCGGCTGGCGCCGGTCCAGGCGCTGCGCGACGAGGTCGCGATGCCGGAGTCGTCGCTGCGACGCCGGCTGCTGCTCGGCCTGGTGCTGCTCGGCGCCGGCATGGGCGCGCTGGCCGCGGGCCTGTTCGCGGGCGTGCCGCACGCCGGCTGGTTCGTGGGCGGCGGCGTGCTGGCGGTGCTGCTCGGGGTCTCCTCGGCCAGCCCGGTGATCAGCCGACCGTTCCTGGTCGCCGCCCGGGTCACCTACGCGCGCCTCTTCGGCAGCGTCGGCAACCTGGCCGGCCAGAACGCGCTGCGCCACCCCCGTCGTACGACGGCCACCGCGTCGGCGCTGATGATCGGGCTCACCCTGGCCTGCACGATGGCGATCGTCGGCGACTCCGCGAAGGCCTCGGTGGACCGGTCGGTGGCCGAGAACTTCGTCGGCGACTACATCGTCAGCAACGTCTTCGGGGGCGGCTTCCCCACCGGCATCGCCGACCGGATGGCGCGGGTGCCGGGCGTGGCCGACGTGGTGCGGGAGCGCTACGGGTTCGGCACCCGCGACGGCCAGGACCAGGGCATCGCCGCGACCGGCGCCCACGACACCTCCGCGCTGGGCCTGCGGATGACCTCCGGCTCGCGGGCCGCGCTGCGCGACGGCACCGTGCTGCTGCAGGACTCTTGGGCCGCCGACCACCACCTCGCGGTCGGCGACGCGCTCACCGTCGTGATGCCGACCGGGACCCGGCACTGGCGGGTGGCCGGCACGTTCGCCGACAACCCGGTGGTGTTCTTCCCGGTGCTCACCACCCTGGACACCCTCGCCCGGGCCGGGATCCCGCGCCAGGACAACGCGCTGGTGGTCTTCACCGCCTCGGGCGCGACCGGCGTCCAGGCCCGCCTCGACCGGGTGGTGCAGCGGTTGCCGGTCGTGACCGTCAAGGACGAGGCGGGCTTCGCGGCCGAGCAGCGCGGCCCGATCGACCAGCTGGTGCAGATGATCTACGCGCTGCTCGGGCTGGCGCTGGTGATCGCGGTGCTCGGCATCGTCAACACCCTGGCGCTCTCGGTCATCGAGCGGACCCGGGAGGTCGGGCTGCTGCGCGCGATCGGGACCAGCCGCCGGCAGCTGCGCTGGATGATCACGCTGGAGTCGGTGGTGATCGCGGTTCTCGGCACGGCCTTGGGGCTGGTGCTGGGGATCGGCTTCGGGGTGGCGCTGATGTATGCGCTGCGCGACCAGGGCCTGGAGGTCATCAGCGTGCCGTGGGGGCAGCTCGGCGTGTTCCTCGTGCTGGCGCTGCTGATCGGCGTGCTGGCCGCGGTGCTCCCGGCGCGCCGGGCGGCCCGGCTCGACGTGCTGCGCGCGATCGCCACCGAGTGACGGGTGGTGCGGGATGTGACGACCTGAGCCGATCCGAGGACGGGGGCGCGGTGCCGCCCCTACAGTGACCGCCGTGGAGGAAGCGGTGGTCACCGAGGGCAGGGCGCTCAAGCACGTGCAGGTGCGCGAGTACGTCCGGTCGCTGGTGGCCGGCGCCGCGCCCGGGTCGGCCGCGCCGTCCGAGCGGGTGCTGGTGCACATGTTCGGCGTCGCGCGGATGACCGTGCGCCAGGCGATGGATGCGCTGGTCGCCGAGGGCCTGCTCGAGCGGATCCCCGGCCGCGGGACGTTCGTGGCCCAGCCGCGCCGGGTGACCAGCGGGCCCACGTCGTACACCGAGGAGATGACCCGCCGCGGCCTGCTCCCGGAGTCGCAGACGCTGCTGGCCCGCCGCGAGCAGGCCGGCCCCGGCGTCGCCCGGGCGCTGAACGTCACCGAGGGCGACGCGGTGATCCACTGGCGCCGGCTGCGCCGCGCCGACGGGGTGCCGATGTGCGTCGAGGACGCCTACCTCAACGAGGTCCTGATCCCGGGTTTCCTGCAGGCCGGGATGCCCACGAGCCTGTACGACGCGCTCGGTGGCCGCGGCCTGCGCCCGACCTGGGCCGAGGACTCGATCGCCGCCGACGTGGCCACCGACGAGGAGGCGGCCCTGCTCGAGGCCGGGCCGGCCGCCGCGGTGCTGCGGCACTCCCGGCGCGCCCTGGTCGGTGAGAAGAGCGTCGAGGTCTCCCGCTCGGTCTACCGCGCGGACCGGTTCACGATGTGGGTCCAGCTGGGTCGTGAGGGCTAGCGCCGTTCAGCTGGCCGAGCTCGGCCACCGGTCGGCCCGACTCCTCGCACACCCAGACCGGGTCCGGCCCGCCGAGGTCGGGCTGGATGTAGAGCGCGTGCTGGGGGGCCTCGCCGCAGGACAGGCACAGCGGCCACCGGCCGACGGACTCCAGCAGGGCGTCCTGCACGTCCTGGGCGACCAGCCCGGCGACGTACACCTCGCCCTCGGGCCACTGCTCGGCCCACCACCGCCGGGTGGACACGGCGTCCTCGAGGACCGAGACGGCCGCGGGGGTCGCATGGGCGCGGGCCTCGAGGTCGGCGAGCACCCGGGCCCGGGCGTCGAACAGCAGGGCTTCGTCCACCTCCCCATCATGCCCGGCGGGCAAGTCGCCGCGGGGACGGCTGTGCGTCGCCGCCGGATCGCGGCGGTCGCGCCCTAGAGTCGGAGCATGGGTCCGGACGGCAGGGTGCTGCTCGAGGTCGCCGTCGAGCACGGGCGCGACGTGCCCGGTGCGCAGGAGGGCGGCGCCGACCGGCTGCACCTGGTCGCGCCGAGTGAGGCCGGGGGGCTCTCCCCGGAACTGGCCGCGGTCACCGAGGTGTGCCGCGAGACCGACCTCCCGGTCTTCGTGGTGCTGCGGCTCAACGACTCCTGGACCACCACCGGGGGTGAGCTGACCCGGCTGGTGGGCCTGGCCGAGGACTACCTCGCCCGCGGCGCCACCGGGTTGTGCTTCGGCTTCCTCGACGCCGACCTGCTGGTCGACACCGAGGTCTGCGGCCACCTCGTCCAGGCGCTCCCCGGGGTCCCGTGGACGTTCCCGGACGCCGTCGACAGCTCGCTGGAGCCGGCCCGCGCCTGGCGCCAGCTGCTCACGCTGCCCGACCTGGTCGCGGTCCGCTCGGCCGGCTCGCCCCAGGGCATGTCGGTGGGGTACGACGACCTGCTGGCCACCGCCGCCTCCGCCCCCGGGATCGCCCGGCTGCTGCTGCCCGGGGGCGGCCTGCTCGCCGAGCACGTGCCGTGGCTGGTGCGCGCCGGTGTCCGGCAGCTGCACCTCGGCCCGCAGGCCCGTCCGGGCGGCAGCCGGAAGGCGTACGTCGACGCCTCCCACGTCCGCTCCTGGCGGCTGCTGGCCGACGACGCGCTGGACCTGGCCCGGCGGCACTCCGCGTCCCCGGCCCGATGACGGTCCTGGTCGACCCGCCCCTCACCGCCGGCCACGGCCGGATGTGGTCGCACCTGGCCAGCGACGACTCCTACGAGGAGCTGCACGCCTTCGCCCGCACCGTGGGCATCCCCGAGCGCGGGTTCGACCGGGACCACTACGACGTCCCCTCGGAGTGGTACGACGACGTGGTCGCCGCCGGCGCGCTGCCGGTCTCCTCCCGTGAGCTGGTGCGTCGGCTGATCGCCGCCGGCCTGCGCCGCCGCAAGCGCCGAGACGGCGCCTAGCGGCACGCCCGCCGTCGTCCGCGCGTCTCGGCGGGGGCCGGGATCCCTCGGTCCTGCGCCGGGGTCCGGCCGGCTCCGATCCTCTGCGGCGGATCCGACGTGCCTGGTGGGACGGATCCGCCGCGGACCGGTGGGGTCGCGCTCAGCGCGCCGGGGACGGCCCGGTCCGCTCGGCGAGCTCGTGCTCGACGTTGGCGCGGGCGGCGGCCTCCCAGTGCTCGCGGGCGTGGGCCGTGTGGAACAGCCGCGGCTTGGCGAGCAGGTCGCGCAGCACCGCCGCACGACCGGCGCGGAAGTCCGGGTCGGGCACGTGCGCGAACTCCCGGCGCACGTCGGCGGCGTACTCGGCGTACCGCCCGGCCGGGGCGGCCAGGATCGCCAGGTCCGCGTCGGAGAGCACGCACCCGGCGGGGTCGTCGTCCTCGGGGCGGTGGGTCTCGGTGAGCCGCACCAGCCGCGCGACCTCGGCCACGACGGACGCGGGCACTCCGGCGTCCGGGAGCTCGAGCTCGGCCCACACCGCCGAACGCTCCTCGGCGTCCCGTTCGCCGTCGTAGACCGCGTCGTGGAACCACGCCGCGAGCAGCACCGTGCCACGATCGACGCGGACGCCGGCGCCATCGCGATCGTCCCCGGCGTCGAGCAGCTCGACGATGCGGTCGCAGACCTCGGTCAGGTGGCGGCGGTCGTGGTAGCTCCGGGCGGGGTCGTCGTAGGCCGCCAGCAGCCGGTCGCGCAGCTCGCGCGCGTCGCTCAGCGGCCACATGTCGAGGAGGTCAGCCATGGATCACGGCCAGCATCGGCGCTCCGCGGGAGTGGTCGGGGGCCCCACAGCACCCGGTCGGGCTCTCATCCTAGGGCCCGGGGGTGCCGAGCTCCGGCGGCATCGGCTCGCTGTGGACCACGACCAGCGAAGTGACCGCCCGGGTGAGGCAGACGTAGAGCCGGCGCAGGCCGGTGACCCGGTCGGGCTCACCGGCCACGATGCCGGCGGGTTCGGCGAGCACCACGTGGTCGAACTCCAGGCCCTTCGCCAGGCTCGCCGGCACCAGGTCGAGCTGCGCGTCGAACTCGGTCAGTCGCTCGTCCTCGGGCTCGTCGCCGAGCAGCGCGAAGCCGAATCCGGCCTCCTCGAGGGCGGCCGCGAGCCCGCCGACCGCGGCGTCCGGAGCGATCAGCCCCACCGAGCCCTCGCGGGCCACCGCGTCCCGGACCGCGGCCCGGACCGCGTCGACCAGCGCGGCGGGGTCCTCGCCGGCCGCCCGTACGGACAGCTCACCGCGGGTACGCCGCACCGAGGTGGGCGGCTCGAGGTCCGGGGCGATGTGGGGGAGCAGCCGGGCGGCGTACTCGATGACCTCCCCGGGCACCCGGAACCCTCGGGTGAGCTGCTCGACGTGCGCGTCGGGCTTGCCGAGGTGGGCCAGCGCCTCCGCCCACGACCGGGTCGCCCACGGCGTGGTGGCCTGGGCGAGGTCGCCGAGCACGGTCAGCGATCCGGTGGACGAGCGGCGCGCGAGGGCCCGCAGCATCATCGGCGAGAGGTCCTGCGCCTCGTCGGCGACGATGTGCGCCATCGAGGCGGTGCGCTCGACCAGGTCGGCGGCCTCGTCGACGAGCACCGCGTCGGCGAGCGACCAGCGGGTGGCGGCGGGGCTCTTCGCGGGCCGCTCCCAGCGCAGCCGCTCCTGCTCCTCGACGGTGAGGAGGCCGTCCGCGGCGGCGGCGAGGAGCGCCGGCTCGGAGAGCAGCCGCCACACCAGGCGGGCCGGTTCGACCACCGGCCACAGCACCTTGGCGTAGTCCTTCACCGGCTTGCTGCGCGCGACCGCGTCCTGCACCCGGTCGTCGGGGGAGTCGCCGGCGAGCTCCATCTTCACCAGCACCCGGTGCGCGAGGGACTGCGGGACCATCGCCCGCGCCGCGCCGTACCGGACCCCGCGCTCGCGCAGCGAGGCCACGACCTCCTCGACCTCGTACGCCGGGACCCGCCACCGCCGCGCGCCCCGGGGGACCACCAGCGCCTCGTCCGGCGCCTGCAGGTGCGACCACAGCGCGCGACGCAGCACCTCGGCCATCCGGGCGTCGCCCTTGAGCGTGGCGACCGCGGCGCTGTCCTCGCCGCGGATCTGCCAGCGGGGGTTCTGCTCGCGCAGGCTGCGCGCGACCAGCTCCTCGATCGTGGACTGGGTCGCGTCGATCTCGCCGAGCGCCGGCAGCACGTCGCGGATGTAGCGCAGGAAGCTGGCGTTCGGCCCCACGACCAGGACGCCCTGACGGGTCAGCTGCTCGCGGTGCACGTAGAGCAGGTACGCCGCGCGGTGCAGGCCGACCGCGGTCTTGCCGGTGCCCGGCGCGCCCTGGACGCAGACCGAGCGGGACAGCTCGGCGCGGACGATGACGTCCTGCTCGGGCTGGATGGTGGCGACGATGTCGCGCATCGGGCCGACCCGGGGGCGTTCGATCTCGGACTCGAGGATGGCCGAGTGGCCGCCGTGCCCCTGCCCACCCTGCCCGGCCTGCCCGGCCCGGTCGCCGGCGGCGAGGTCCTCGTCTTCGAACGCGGTCAGCCGGCCGTGCTGGAAGCCGTAGCGGCGCCGCCGCGCCACGCCCATCGGCTCGGTGCGGCTCGCGCGGTAGAACGGCAGGCTGACCGGCGCGCGCCAGTCGATGACCAGCGGCTCGCCGTCCGGCCCGGAGACGTGGCGCCGGCCGATGTGCCAGCTCTCGCCCGCAGGGCCGTCCGGGCCGTCCGGGCCGGCGGCGGTGTCGAGCCGGCCGAAGAACAGCGGCACGCCCGGGTCGTCGGCGAGCTGCTTCATCCGCAGCGCGAACGCCGACTCCAGGTACTCCCTGCTCACCCAGTCGCCCGCCGCGGCGGCGTCCAGGGCGGCGGTGCGCTCGCGCATCCGGGCCAGCTGTCGCCGGGACTCGGCGAGGTGCTCCTGCTCGGCGGCGAGCTCGGGATCCGGAGGGTGGTCTGTGGCGGACTGGGCTGGGGGCACGACGAGACCTCCGCGGTCGCGGCTGGTGGGAGGGGACGGCGACGCTAACAGTCGCGCGCGCCGGCGGCCACCGGATTCCCCGGGGTGGGCCGGGACTCCTCGGGTGGGGAGATCGTCCGCTAGGCGGTCGCGGGCGCGGTCTCGGCGTCCGGCGGGGGCGGCGTCATCGCCCAGCGGATCGTCTCGGTCGCGGCGGTGCCGAGCGCGCGGACCACGGTCCGCTCCGAGACCGGCAGCCAGGGCAGCCGCAGCGGTCGCCGAGTCCACCGGGGCATCAGCCCGACCGCGGCCGCCACCAGCACGCCGTACGGCGCCCGGGCTGCGAGCGGCAGCGGCGGCCGCAGCAGCAGGAAGGAGATCGCCTCCCGGGCCTCCGGGGTGCCGCGCAGCTCGGGCCGGTACGCCGCCAGGGCCGCCCGCAGCTCGGCCTCAGTGGTGGGCGGGTCGACCACCCCGAGCCGCCGCGCGACCTCGGCCGCCTGCGCGACGTAGGTGTCCCGGCCGGCCTGGTCCAGCGGCTCCTTGCCGTAGACGGTGTGGGCCAGCAGGAAGCTGTCGACCTCGGCGACGTGCACCCAGGCCAGCAGGTGCGGGTCGGAGGCGGCGTACGCCGTGCCGTCGTCCATCGTGCCGGTGACCCGCTCGTGGATCGCGCGGACCACGTCGACCGCCTGCTGGGCGTCCTCGGCGTGGCCGAACGTGGTGACCGCCAGGAACCGGCTGGTGCGCGCGAGGCGGCCCCACATGTCGCCGCGGAAGCCGGAGTGCTCCGAGACCGCCCGCATGGCCGCCGGGTGCAGGGTCTGCAGCAGGAGCGCCCGGATGCCGCCGATGAACATCGAGGCGTCGCCGTGCACGACGGTGATCGGGCTCCCCGGCTCGAACCACCGGGGCCCGGGCCGGTCGTGGATGCGGGCGCGGTGCCGCGCGCCGTCGGGGCCGGCGACGCGCAGGAACAGGGCCTCGCCGAGCCGCCGTCGCGCGGCTCGGACCCTCGCGGATCCGGGAGGAGTCACCTCGCCATGGTGCCCCGCTCACCCAAGCCCGGCCCCCGCCGAGTCGGCGCTCGTTGACGCCGTGACTACGCCGAGTCGGCGCTGGTTGACGCCCGTGGGTACGTCGAGTCGGCGCTGGTTGACGCCCGTGGGTTCGCCGAGTCGGCGCTTGTTGACGCCGTGGCTACGTCGAGTCGGCGCTGGTTGACGCCCGGGGGTGCGCCGAGTCGGCGCTGGTTGACGCCCGGGGGTGCGCCGAGTCGGCGCTGGTTGACGCCCGGGGACGTCAACGAGCGGCGACTCGGCGTACGGCTCCTAGGCCTGCCAGGTCCGCAGCCAGATCGTGTGCGGGTTGTCGATCAGCTTCTTCAGCGCGTCGTCGGAGACCGCGTCCACGACGTCGGTGACGACGTAGCCCTGCTGGCCCCGGGTCGACAGGTATTGGCCGATGACGTTGTCGCCCTGGTCGGCCAGCGCGTTGTTGACCGCGGCGAGCACGCCGGGCACGTTCACGTGCAGGTAGCCCACCCGGAAGCCGGCCTCGAGGTCGGGCGACTGCACGGCCGGGAGGTTGACCGACAGCGCGGTCTGGCCCTCCTTGGCGAAGTGCGCGAGCTTGCCCGCCACGAAGTAGCCGATCTCCTCCTGCGCCTCCTGGGTCGACCCGCCGACGTGCGGCGTCAGGATGACGTTGTCGAGGCCGCGCAGCACCGACTCGAACGGCTCTCCCTGCGCCTTCGGCTCGACCGGGAACACGTCCAGCGCCGCGCCCGCGATGTGGCCGGACAGGATGTTGTCGCGCAGCGCCACGTCGTCGACGACCATGCCGCGCGAGGCGTTGATGAACAGCGAGCGCGGCTTCATCTTCGCGAACTGCTCGGCGCCGAACAGGCCGGCGTTCCCCGGCCGGCCGTCGACGTGGATGCTGACCACGTCGGCCTCGGCAAGCAGCTCGTCGAGGGTGCTGACCCGGTGGGCATTGCCGTGCGCGAGCCGGTCGGCGGTGTCGTAGAAGATGACCCGCAGGCCGAGCGACTCGGCCACGTTGGACAGCTGGGTGCCGATGTTGCCGTAGCCCACGATCCCCAGCGTCCGGCCGCGCACCTCGTGGCTGCCCTTCGCCGACTTGTCCCAGACCCCGTCGTGCATGCGCTGGGTCTTCTCGGCCAGCCGGCGCGCCAGCATGATGATCTCGGCGATCACCAGCTCCACGACGCTGCGGGTGTTGGAGTACGGCGCGTTGAAGACCGCGACCCCGCGGTCGGCAGCGGCGGCCAGGTCGACCTGGTTGGTGCCGATGCAGAAGCAGCCGACCGCCAGCAGGTTCGGCGCGTTGTCGAGCACTCGCTCGGTGATGTGGGTGTTGGAGCGGATGCCGAGCAGCTGGACGTCGGCCAGGGACGCGACCAGCTCGTCCTCGCTCATCGAGCTGGAGCGGAGCTCGACCTCGAAGCCGTGGCCCTGGAGGATCTCCACGGCGACCGGATGGATGTTTTCGAGCAGCAGCACCTTCACGGCTCCAGCGTAGGAGGGATCCCCGGCCGCGCCGATTCGGCGACGAAGCGTGGACGCCGAGGGCGTCCCGGGACGTCAGGGGACTCGAGGCCGCCGGACCTCCGGGGCCGCATGGCGCCCCCGCCGTACGCGGGGCCCAACTCAACCCGGCACGGGGCCCAACTCAACCCGGCGCGAGGCCCAACTCAACCCGGCGCGGGGCCCAACTCAACGCGGCGCGGGGCCCAACTCAACGCTCAGGCGGGGAGGTCCTCCGCGTCGACGATCCGGTAGGCGTAGCCCTGCTCGGCGAGGAAGCGCTGCCGGTTCTGGGCGAAGTCGGCGTCCACGGTGTCGCGGGAGACGATCGTGTAGAAGTGCGCGGTCTTGCCCTCGGACTTGGGCCGCAGCAGCCGGCCCAGCCGCTGGGCCTCCTCCTGGCGGGAGCCGAACGAGCCGGACACCTGGATCGCCACCTCGGCCGAGGGCAGGTCGATGGAGAAGTTCGCGACCTTCGAGACCACCAGCAGGCCGACCTCGCCGGACCGGAACGCCTCGAAGAGCCGTTGCCGCTCCTTGACCGACGTCTCGCCCTTGATCACGGGAGCATCGAGGGCCGCGGCGATCTCGTCGAGCTGGTCGATGTACTGCCCGATCACCAGCGTCGGCTGGCCCGGGTGCGCGGCGACGAGGTCGCGGACCACGTCGATCTTGTGGTGGGTGCACGACGCCAGCCGGTAGCGCTCGTCGGCCTCCGCGGTCGCGTAGACCAGCCGCTCGGCGGTCGGCAGCGTCACCCGCACCTCGACGCAGTCCGCCGGCGCGATCCAGCCCTGGGCCTCGATGTCCTTCCAGGGCGCGTCGTACCGCTTCGGCCCGATCAGCGAGAAGACGTCGCCCTCGCGGCCGTCCTCGCGCACCAGCGTGGCGGTCAGCCCGATCCGTCGCCGGGCCTGCAGGTTCGCGGTCATCCGGAAGATCGGCGCCGGCAGCAGGTGCACCTCGTCGTAGACGATCAGGCCCCAGTCCCGGGCGTCGAGCAGCTCCAGGTGCGGGTAGACGCCCTTCCGGCGGGTGGTCAGGACCTGGTACGTCGCGATCGTGACCGGCCGGACCTCCTTGACCGAGCCGGAGTACTCGCCGATCTCGTCCTCGGTCAGCGAGGTACGCCGGACCAGCTCGTCCTTCCACTGGCGGGCCGAGACCGTGTTGGTGACCAGGATCAGCGTGGTCGCCTGCGCGTGCGCCATCGCGGCCGCGCCGACCAGGGTCTTGCCGGCGCCGCAGGGGAGCACCACCACGCCGGACCCGCCGTGCCAGAACGACTCGGCGGCGTCGCGCTGGTAGTCGCGCAGCTGCCAGTCCTCCTCGGCCAGCGAGATCGGGTGCGCCTCGCCGTCGACGTAGCCGGCGAAGTCCTCCGCCGGCCAGCCGAGCTTGAGCAGCGCCTGCTTGAGGTTGCCGCGCTCGGAGGCATGCACCACCACGGTGTCCCCGTCGGCGCCGTCGACGCGCGCGCCGAGCATGCCCGCGATCTTCTTGGCGCGCAGCACCTCCTCGAGCACCGGGCGGTCGTTGGAGACCAGCACCAGGCCGTGGGTGGGGTGCTTCTCCAGCCGCAGCCGCCCGTAGCGGGCCATGGTCTCGGCGACGTCGACGAGCAGCGCGTGCGGCACCGCGTAGCGGCTGTACTCCAGCAGCGTGTCGACGACCTGCTCGGCGTCGTGCCCGGCGGCCCGGGCGTTCCACAGCCCCAACGGGGTCAGCCGGTAGGTGTGGATGTGCTCCGGCGACCGCTCGAGCTCGGCGAACGGCGCGATCGCCTTGCGGCAGTCGGCGGCGCGCTCGTGGTCGATCTCCAGCAGCAGGGTCTTGTCGGACTGGACGATCAGGGGCCCGTCGTTCAAGCCGGGACCACCTTGTCGACGGCCTTCTGCCGGGCGCGGTAGGCCGCGACGTTGGCGCGCGAGGAGCACCGGTCCGAGCAGTAGCGGCGCGACTGGTTCGGCGAGGTGTCCACGAAGACGTGGGTGCACGGGGACGCCGAGCACACCCCCAGCCGGGTCGGGCCGAGGTCGCAGACCAGCGTGGCCAGCCCGAGCAGGGACTCCCCGACCAACAGCTCCGCGACGCTCGCGGACTTGGTGGCGACGTGCAGGTGCAGCTCCTGGTGGTCGTGGTGGGCGATCCGCGGGGTGATCGGGTGCCGGACCATCAGCTCGTTCAGGCCGTCGACGACGCCCTGGACATCGCCCTGCTGGCCGGCCTCGAAGACCGGGCGCAGCTCGCGCTGGAACTTGCGCAGCAACATGCAGTCGCGGTCGCTGCACTGCTCGTGCAGCCACTCCCGCCCGGCGAGGTGGTCCACAAGCGCCTCGACGTCGGGGATCTCCGCGTTGAGCAGGGCGGCCGATTGTTCGGCGTACCTCAGGAAGTCCACCCGTCGAGTCTACGGACGGCCCCGATGTGCGGCCCGGTGCGCCGGTCTCAGCGGGCGTCGAGGGGGCGTACGGCGGTGATCCGGTGCACCGCGAAGGTCCGCTCGTCGTCGCTGCGCTGGTCGTGGGCGGTGAGCCAGCCGCCCTCGACCCGGATCGGCTCGACCACCCGGTCCGAGCGGGTGCCGTGGTTGTCGACGTAGGAGATGACCACGGTGGTGCCGGTCTCGACCGCCTCGCGCAGCGCGGTGAGCGAGCCGCTGGGGGTGAGCGCGGCCGCCGGCGCGGCCGGCGTCGAGGCGGGGGCGGCGGCCCGGTCGCCGGCGCGCACCGCTCCCACGACCTGGGCGACCTGGGCGCTCTGGTGCGCCGCGCGCACGGCGGGGCCGCGCCGGTCCCGCGGGGTGCGGGCCCGCAGCGCGTCGGGCCGGGCCACCCGGACCGTGCCGTCGGCCGCCTCCACCACCGGGGCCGCCCCGAGCTCGCGGAGCCGGGGGAGCAGCACGTCGATCGGGGTGTCGGTGATGACCACGGTGGGGGCGATCCGTCGCAGACCGAGCGAGGCGGCCTGTGGATGGTGCACCAGCTCGGTCAGCGCCGCCTCGTCGTCGGCCCGCAGGAACGCCTCGGCGTAGCCGACCCGCACGGTCCCGAAGGTCCGCGCGGTGTCGTCGACGAGATAGGTCAGCGGCTGGGGGAGCGGGGTGCGCGAGACCGAGCCGAGGAAGTCGTGGATCTCCGCGGCCGACCACCCGGAGTCGAGCGCCCGGCGCACCGAGCCCGGCGTGAACCGGTAGACGGTCGCGCCGCCGCGCGACTCCACGTCGGCCAGCAGCTGGAGGCTGCGGGCCAGGGCGGTCTCCAGCGGGCCGGGCGCCACCGCGGTCAGGTCGGCCTGCACCAGCACGTGGTCGACCGGCGCGGGCAGCAGGTCGGCGAGCCCGGCCACGGCCGCGGCCGCGTCCCCGGCCAGCAGCGGGCGTGCGTAGGACGCCAGCCCGCCCAGCCCGGTGAGCCCGAGGACGGCCGACTCGCTGACCGTCCAGGCGACCTGGTCGGCCCGGGTGCGCGGCCGGCGGGGGCGCAACCAGGTGAGGTGGGCGACCAGCGAGGGCACCCCGGTGCCGGTGGCCAGCACCTGCCCGGGCGGCAGGCCGGCCAACGCGTCGAGCGTCATCCGCCGGGTCTCGACCTGGGTGCTGGCGGCCAGCTCCGGGGCGAGCGCGTTCCACGCCTTGCCCTTGGTGTCGCGGGCCCCCACCAGCCCCGGCAGCCGCGGGCTCTCCAGCCAGGCGGACACGACCGCGAGCCAGCGCTCGGCGACCGGACGGTCCACCCACTGGTCGAACGCGTCGGTCGGCAGCCAGGCGGGGTTGCCGTCGGCGTCCTGGCCGGTGGCCAGCAGGCCGGCGGCGTGGGCCACCTCCACCACCAGCGCCGCGGTCGGCTCGTCGACGTGCATGGTGGCGGCGGCGGCCTTCAGGTCGCGGACGCCGAGGCCGCCGGTGCGCAGCGCGCCGGGCGGCCGGGTGCCCCACTGGTCCAGCAGCAGCTCGAGGCGGCGGACCGCCTCGAAGGCGGCGCCCGCCGCGGCCCGGTCGACGAGGGCCTCGGCGCGCGAGGAGGCCGCCAGCGCGGGCAGGTCGTCGACGGGCTCCCGGGTGGTGCGACCGCCGCGCAGCGCCAGGCCGACCTCGCCGGGCAGCACCACGACCCCGCCGCCGCGGGGCACCAGCAGCCGCCGCGCCAGCAGCTCCTCGGCCGGGGTGGCGGCCTCCTCGGGGAGCACCGTGTGCCGGGCGGTGCCGGTGGTCGCCTCGCCGCCGTTGTCGGCGACGTGCTCGAGCAGCGTCCGGGCCGGCTCGGACAGCTCGGCCAGCCGGCGCTCGACCTCGGCCGGCGGTGGCGGCTCCGCGGAGACCGGCCGCAGACCGCTGTGGCCGTGCCCGGCCCCGCCGGTGAGGCCGTCGGCGACGCCGGAGAGCGCCCGCAGGCCCTGGTCGGACTCCCAGACCAGGGCGAGGTCCACCAACCGGTCCAGCGCGGCCTCGACCGCGGCGGGGGCGGCGCGCACGCTCGCCACCAGTCGCTCCCGGCTGGTTTGGCCGAGCACCACGAGGGCATCCAGTGTGCAGAGCTCGAGCCGGTTGAGGTGGTCGAGCGCACGCAGCAGCGAGGCTCGGGTGGCGACGCGGGACGCCAGCTGGCTGAAGTCGTGAGGGGCAGGAGTGGCGAGATCGGGGCGCGCGACCAGCAACCGGGACAGCCGGTCGTCCGGCCAGCTGCGCAGCTGGTCGGCGACCGTGCGGAACCCGGGTGGCCGGGCGGGTGATCGGGACATCCCTCCCACGCTATCGGCTCGGCGTCGCGCGCACGGCCGCGCGCGACGCCGTACGCTCCTGCCCACCCGGGAGGTGGGATGACAGAGCAGATGCGCGGGGTGGAGCTCCATCACGGTGCGGCCACCGACGTGGGGCGGGTGCGCGAGGTCAACGAGGACGCCTACCTCGCCGCGCCGCCGGTGTTCGTGGTGGCCGACGGCATGGGCGGCCACGACGGCGGCGACGTCGCCTCGACGATCGTGGTCGAGGAGTTCGCCCGCCTCGCCGAGGAGGGCTACGACCCGAGTCGGGGCGCCGATGCGGTCGCCGCGACGCTGCGGGAGTGCCAGGACCGGATCGAGCGGTTCGGCGCCGAGCAGCGGGCCCGCGGCGCGCACGGCTTCCACGCCGGTACGACGGCGGTGGCGGCGCTGCTGGTCGAGGACGACGGGGTGCCGAAGTGGCTGCTGGCCAACCTCGGCGACTCCCGCGCCTACCGCTTCCACGACGGGGCCCTGGAGCAGGTCAGCGTCGACCACAGCGTGGTCCAGGAGCTGGTCGACGCCGGCGTGATCACCCCCGAGGACGCCGCCGTGCACCCCGAGCGGCACGTGGTGACCCGCGCGCTGGGGGGTGGCGACCGGGTGGAGGCCGACTACTTCCTGCTGCCGCTGCCGTCGGTGGAGCGGCTGCTGCTGTGCTCGGACGGGGTGAGCGGCATGATCGACGACGCCGAGATCGGCGCCATCCTCGGCGGGACGGCGGACCCGCGCGACGCCGCCGACGAGGTGGTCGCGGCGGCGCTGCGCGCGGGGGGCCGGGACAACGCGACCGCCCTCGTCGTCGATGTGGTGGGATGGACGAACGAGCACTCCTACGACTCCGAGCGCCAGCGGGTGAGTCTCGAACAGAAGCTGGGGGCCTTGCCGTGAGCGAGCACGACCCGACCACCTGGTCCTACCGCCCCGGCGACTGGATCGCGATCGTCGGCGAGCACGCCATCGTGGTCCTGCCGCCCACCGAGAAGCACCGGGCGGGCGCCCTGTGGGAGATGGTGGACGCGGGGGCCGGCTTCGACGAGGCGCTGGACGCGCTGATCTCCTCGGGGCTGCGGCAGCTGCCCGGCTTCGTCCTGGTCAGCGAGGCCGACGACGTCACCCGGGTGGTCGTGCGCGGCGCCGGGCGGGCGATCTTCACCGCCGGCGGGCAGGTCGTCGAGCTGGACGGCTCGCAGGCCAGCACCTGGATCGAGCGCACCCTCGCCGAGGTCAGCAGCGTGCGGATCGAGGTCGCCGAGCCCCGCTCGGCGACGGTGCTGAGCACCGCCGCCGGCCTGGCCCGGGTCGCCCTGATCGAGCGGCCGCCGGTCGAGCAGCACGTCGGGGAGCGGGGCGAGGAGCCGGTCGAGCAGCCGGTGGAGGAGTGGGGCGAGCAGCCGCTGGGCGGCGCCGCCCCGGTGTCGTCGTACGCCGCGGCCGCCCCCGAGCCCGAGCCCGAGCCCGAGCCGGAGCCGGCCATCGGTGTCGTCGAGGAGGCGCCCGTCCAGCCGCTCGAGCCGTCCTGGACGAACGCGGCGGACGAGGAGCCCACCCAGGCGGTGCCGTTCCTCTCCGAGGTCTTCGGCGACCGGGACGAGCCGCGCGCCGCCGAGCCCTCGCCGGTCATGCCGCCGCCCGCCCCCGGCGCCCCGCCGTACGGCGCCCCGATCCCGCCGCCGCCCCCGCCGCCACCCCCGGTGCGGCCGGGCGCCCACGCCGCCACCCCGGCCGGCCCGGACACCGACGGCGACGAGACGGGGGACCACGACGGTCACACCCGCACCGGTGGCTGGGACCCGGCCCAGTTCGACCGCCCCGAGCCCTGGCTCGCCGGCCAGCCGCCGGCGCCCAGCGTGACCGCGCGGCCCGTCGCCCGGTTGCATCTCTCCCACGGTGAGCGCGTGGACGTCGACCGGGCCGTGCTGGTCGGCCGCGCCCCCGAGGCCCGCCGCTTCAGCTCGACCGACCAGCCGCGGCTGGTCACCGTGCCGAGCCCTCAGCAGGAGATCTCCTCGACCCACCTGGAGATCCGGCCCGGCTCGGGTGCCGACCATGGTTCGGCGGTCGTGACCGACCTCGGCTCGACCAACGGCACCGTGCTGGTCCAGCCCGGGCTGCCGCCGGAGGACCTCCAGCCCGGCATCGCGGTCCAGCTGATCCCCGGCGCGGTGCTCGACCTCGGCGACGGGGTGACCATCCGCGTCACCAACCCCTGACCCCCGTGGACGACGCCCCGATGACCGCTCCCGCCGACGCCTCGACGTTCCCGCCCGCCGGGTTGGAGCGTCGTCTCTATGCGTTCACCCTGGACCGGCTGATCGCCTGGACCCTCGAGGCGGTGCTGGTGGCGACGGCCGCGCACTTCCTGGTCGGGCCGGGGCACCCCTGGGTCGTGGTCGGGCTGGTCGTCGCGGCGGTCCTGGTCGTGGGCCTGGGCTTCGCCCTGCTGCTCGGGCTGCGCGGCACCTCCCCGGGCAAGGCGGCGCTCGGCCTGCGCGTGGTCCGCCCCGGCACCGGCCTGCCGATCGGCGCCGGGCCCGCGCTGCTGCGCGGCCTGGTGCTGGGCGCCGCGACGTTGCCGACCTTCGGCCTCGGGGTGGCGACGCTGGCGTGGACCGCGGTCATGGACCGCGGGCGACAGCGGCGCGGCTGGCACGACCACGTCGCCGACTCGGTGGTCGTCGACGTCCGTCCGGTGCCGGTCGAGCCCGAGGAGGTCGTCGAGGCGCCGCGCCAGATCGTCAACCTCACCGCGATGCGACTGGTGCCCGCGCCGCGTGCCGAGCCGGTGTCGGCCCCGGCGCGCAGCCCCCGCCCGGCGCCGGCGCGGCTTCCGGCCGAGCCGTCGCCGCCCCAGCCGTCGGAGCCGTTGATTGCGGAGGCGCCGGTACCGGCGCAGCCGGTCCCGGAGCCGGTCACGGAGCCGGTCGGCACCTCCCCGGTGCCCGGCACGCCCCCGCCGGCCCGTCGG
Organism: Nocardioides panaciterrulae; assembly: GCF_013409645.1. Lineage (NCBI taxonomy): Bacteria > Bacillati > Actinomycetota > Actinomycetes > Propionibacteriales > Nocardioidaceae > Nocardioides > Nocardioides panaciterrulae. The sequence continues at coordinate 797,434 of NZ_JACCBG010000001.1, forward strand.
CGCAGCCTCGGCGCGCCGCTGGGCGCGCCGCTGGGCGCTCCGGCCGAGGCCCCCGGCGTACCCGCTGCCCCCGGCCCCACTCCGCCGGCGCCCCCGGCGCCCGCCCCGGGCCACGCGACCGTCGCGCGCTCCGCCACGGGCGGCCCCGAGGGACGCCGGCGACTGGCCCGGTGGCGGGTCTCCTTCGACTCCGGGGAGTCCTTCCTCGTCGAGGGTCTCGCGCTCGTCGGCCGCCGTCCCGAGCCGCGGCCCGGGGAGCCGGTCCGGCACCTGGTGCCGTTGCGCTCGGAGGACATGTCGCTGTCCAAGACCCACGCCCAGTTCCAGGTGGCGCCGGACGGGGTCCTGGTCGTCATGGACCGGGGCTCGACCAACGGCTCGATCCTGATCCGCCAGGGGGTCGGCCGCGAGCTCGCCGCGGGCCGACCGGCGACGCTGCTCGACGGGGACCGGATCCGGTTCGGCGACCGCGAGATGACCGTCGCCCGCGAGGACTAGCAGCCGCCCCGCGGGAGCACCGCCCACGCGGGCGGGCTCACGTCGAGAGCACGTCGGTGCCGCGGCGGACGTGGAAGACCAGGCTGGTCTCCGCCTGGACCACGCCGGGCCGTCCGGTGAGGTTGTCGAGCACGAAGTCGCGCAAATGCTCGGGACTGGGGGCAGCGACGTGCACCAGGAAGTCGTTCGCGCCGCTGATGTTGTAGGTCGCGACGACGCCGGGCAGGGCGGAGACCTCCTCGGCGAACGCGTCGACGTCGGCGCGGAGGTGGCCGGAGAACCGGACCGCGACCATCGCCTGCACGGGCAGCCCCAGCCGCGCCAGGTCGACCTCGGCCGACACCCCGGTGACGATGCCCCGCTCGCGCAGCGCCCGGACCCGCGCCAGGCAGGTGGACTCGGCGATGCCGGCGGCGCGGGCGAGCGCGGTGTTGGGCGCGCGCCCGTCGCGGAGCAGCTCGGCCACCAGGAGCCGGTCCACCTCGTCGAGGGCCGGGCGGGGCCGGGGCGGCGGCCCGGGCGGCCGGGGAGGATTCTTCGGCATGGGGGAAGGGTACGCCGCCGCCACCGCAGGAAATGCGCCAGAAGCAGCCATCTCGACGGGATCTTCGGGACGATTGCCCTCCCGGCGTGGAAAGTCCAGTCTGGTCGGCATGAGCCACCTGGACACCGACGCCGTCCACCTCGGTCGCGAGGACCTCGGCGAGCTGGGCGTGCACGTCCCGCCGATCGACCTCTCCACGACGTACCCGCTGCCGACGATCGAGACCGGCGGCCTGGCCTACGAGAACCTCGCGACGGGCGGCCGCCCGGTCGACGGGGCGTCGCTGGTCTACCAGCGGCTCTGGAACCCCAACGTCGACCGGCTGGAGCGCTCGGTCGCGGCCCTGGAGGGCTGCGCGGGTGCGGTCGCGTTCGGCTCGGGGATGGCAGCGCTGGCCGCCGCGCTCGTGGCGACGGTCGCGGCGGGCCGGCCCCACGTCGTCGGGGTGCGCCCGCTGTACGGCGGCACCGACCACGTGCTCGCCTCCGGCCTGCTCGGCACCCGGGTCAGCTGGGCCACCGCCGACCGGATCGCGGAGGCGATCGCGCCGGACACCGGGCTGGTCGTGGTCGAGACCCCGGCGAACCCGACCGTCGACCTCGTCGACCTCGACGCGGTCGTGGCGCAGGCCGGCGACGTGCCGGTCCTGGTCGACAACACCTTCGCGACCCCGGTGCTGCAGCGGCCCGCCCGCCACGGAGCCGCGCTGGTGCTGCACTCCGCGACCAAGTTCATCGGCGGCCACGGTGACGTGATGGGCGGCGTGGTGGCCGGCGACGCCGAGTGGGCCGTCCGGCTGCGCCAGGTCCGCGCGGTCACCGGCGCGTTGCTGCACCCGATGGCCGCCTACGAGCTGCACCGCGGGCTGCAGACCCTCCCGCTGCGGGTCCGCGCCCAGCAGGAGACCGCCGCGACCCTCGCCGGCCGGCTCGCCGAGCACCCGCGGATCGCCCGGGTGCTCTACCCCGGCCTCAAGGAGTGCGACCCGGCCGGTCTGGTCGGCACCCAGATGGCCGGCCCCGGCAGCCTGCTCGCCATCGAGCTCCGCGGCGGCTTCGAGGTCGCCGCGACGACCGCCCAGCGGTGCCGGCTGATCACCCACGCGGTCTCCCTGGGCGGGGTCGACACGCTGATCCAGCACCCGGCCGGGCTGACCCACCGGCCGGTCGCGGCCGACGCCCGACCAGGCGACGCCCTGCTCCGGCTCTCGGTCGGGCTCGAGGACGTCGAGGACCTCTGGGCGGACCTGGACCAGGCCCTGCGAGCCTGACCGACCGCAGCCGCCCACCCACAGCAGGGTGTCCAGGCTCACGCCCGCGGTCGAGCGGCCGAGGTGTGGGGAGCCGGGCGGGCGGGTAGAAGCCCGGGGGTCATGTCCCACGTCTGGTACGTCAGCTACGGCTCCAACATGTCCTCGACCCGGCTCGCCTGCTATCTCGAGGGCGGTCGTCCGCCCGGCGGATCGCGCAGCCACCCGGGGGCCCGCGACGCCACGCCACCGCGCCGCAGCGTGCCCGTCGACCTGCCCGGCACGCTCTACTTCGCCGGTGAGTCCCCGCAGTGGGGCGGCGGCGGCGTCGCCTTCTACGACCACGACACGCCCGGCTGGACCGCGGCCCGCGGCTACCTGGTGACGGCCGAGCAGTTCGCCGACATCGCCGCCCAGGAGATGCACCGGGTGCCGGAGGACGGCGACCCGCTCGAGCAGGTGGTCCTCGAACCGCTGGCCGGCGGCCGGCACACGGCCGGCCCCGGTCGCTACGAGACGCTGGTCGAGGTCGGCAGGCACGAGGGCCTGCCGCTGCTCACGTTCACCGCGCCCCACGGCGCCGAGGCGGTCGACCACAGCCACCCCGCCCCGCCGTACCTCGCCACGATCGCCGAGGGCCTGCGCGAGTCCCGCCTCTGGGACGAGGACCGCATCGAGGCGTACGTCGACGCCGTGACCCCCGGGTGAGCCTGCGGCGATGAGTGCGCGGGTCGGCGCCGGTCGTGACAGATGACCCCCGCCGATCCCAGGAGCCCGCGATGCGCACCATCTTCACCACCCACTTCGTCTCCCTCGACGGCGTCGCCGAGGCGCCCGGCGGCGAGCCCGGCTACAAGCACGCCGGTTGGACCTTCGACGTCGAACCCGACCCGGCGCTCTACGAGGCGAAGGCCCGCGAGCAGGAGGAGGCGACCGCCTTCCTGATGGGGGCGCGCTCCTACGAGGCGTTCGCCCCGGTCTGGCCGCAGATGGACTACTTCGCCGGGTTCAACGCGATGCCCAAGTACGTCGTCTCCTCGACCGTGACCGACCCGCAGTGGACCAACACCTCGGTCATCTCCTTCGACGACGTGGCCCGGCTCCGCGAGGGCGACGGCGAGGGCGACGGCGGGCCGATCATCGTCAACGGCAGCCTGGCGCTGACCCGGTCCCTGCTGGCCGCGGGCCTGGTCGACGAGATGCGGCTCGCGGTCTTCCCGGTGATCCTCGGCAGCGGCCGGCGGCTCTACCCCGACGCCGCCGAGGACAAGGTCAAGCTGACCCTGGTCGACCACACCACCTACGCCAACGGCGTGCAGTACCTCGTCTACCGCCCGCAGCGCTGAACCCGGCCCGACCCCGCGGCCACGCGGCCGCGTGGTCGCGGGCCGCGGGGCTCAGCTCACCGGGTCGTACGCCGCGAACAGGCCGAGCCCGCCGCTCTGCCGGGAGATCGTCGCCCAGGCGTCGCGGCCCTGGTGCTGGGGGTCGGTGACACAGCCGGCCACGCACCCGTCGGCGAAGGCCACCTCGATGCGGCCCCGCGAGTCGGTGGTGACGTCGATGAAGTCCAGCAGGTTGCGGTCGTTGCCGCAGGTGGTGCCGCCGGTGCAGATCGAGCCGACCTGCACCGGGTCGTTCGGCGTGGCGTCGGTGGTCGTCCAGGTCTTCCCGCCGTCGTAGGTGGTGTCGACGTAGAGGTGCCACTCGCCGTGGAAGTTCGCCTCGTCCTGGTAGTCGCCGCCGGTCGGCGTGCCGAGGTAGGCCAGCGCCGCCCGGTCGCCGTCACCGGCGACCATCGTCGGGAAGACCGCGTTCTGGATGCCGAACTGCCGGCCCACCGTCTGCCGGTCGGTCCAGGTCCTGCCCCGGTCCCGGCTCACGGCGACCCCCGGCGTGCCGCTGCCGTCGACGTAGCCGAAGTAGAGCGTGCCGTCGGCGCCGACGCCGACGCTCGGGTCGGCGTCGCTCGGCGTCGTCCCCGGGACCCGGTCGACGGTCCACGAGGTGCCGTTGTCGGTGGAGGTGACCACGGCCTGGCTGCCGCCGCAGGACTTGTTCGGCAGGTAGGCGGTGCCGTCGGGGGCGACCTTGACGTGCCCGTGCAGGCCGTCGCAGTCCAGCAGGGAGTACGTCGGGACGCCGGCGCCGAAGGTGGTGCCGCCGTCGCGCGAGACCGCGCAGAACGCGGTGGCGATGTCCTGGCTGCAGTAGTAGACGGCGTTCGGGTAGCCCAGCGGCAGCCCTCCGATCCCGGTGCTGGAGAACGGGCCACCGCCGACGGTCTGGTGGTCGACGCCGCTGGGGATGCCGCCGCCGGTGCTCGGGCTCCAGGTCCGGCCGTCGTCGTCGGTCCAGCAGGTCAGCGAGTCCACGCCGGAGAGCTGCGACTCGAAGGTCCGGCCGGTGGCGTGGTCGGTGAACAGGATCGGGTCGAGGCTGACCGTCGACCCCTGCGGGCAGCCGTTGCCGGCGTTCGCCGACACGTCGGACCAGTGCGCGGTCGAGGGGCTGGTGGAGTCGTCCCAGCTGACGGCGTAGGTCGAGAGGCTCGACTGGTACATCGTGGTGCCGGTGCGCCAGTCGTCGCCGATCGACGGCTCCCCGGAGTTGTCGTGGTCGGTGAGCGACGCCGGGGCGGCGTACGACGTGAAGCTGGGCGCGGGCGCGCCGGTCGCCGCGGCGTCGGCCGGCACGACCGCGTAGCCGACGGCGCCGGCCGCCAGCACGCCGGCCGCGAGCCCGGCCGGGACGAGGGATGAGGGGCTACGGCGCCGAGAGGTCACGGACGTTCCTTCCATCGCAGGCGGACCCGGGTGGTCCTCACCCCTCCAACGACGCGACGTGGGCCAGGTCACGCGGGTGCGTGGCGGAGGTCACGGCCGGCGGCGTAGTTTTCCGCCATGGATGCCGCGAACCCGTCGTACGCCCAGGGCGAGACCACGCCGCCGCTGCTCGAGGAGACCATCGGCGCCAACTTCGAGCGGACCGTGGCGGCCAACCCGGACCGCGAGGCCCTGGTGGAGGTGGCCAGCGGCCGGCGCTGGACCTGGGCCGAGCTCGACCGCGACGTCGACGCGCTCGCCCGCGGGCTGATGGCCGCCGGCGTGGAGAAGGGCCAGCGGGTCGGGATCTGGGCCCCCAACTGCGCGGAGTGGACGCTGACCCAGTACGCCTGCGCCAAGGCCGGGGCGATCCTGGTCAACGTCAACCCGGCGTACCGCACCCACGAGTTCGCCTACGCGGTCAACCAGAGCGGGATGCGCCTGCTGCTGGCGGCCTCGAGCTTCAAGACCAGCGACTACCGCGGCATGGTCGAGGAGGTGCGCGACCAGTGCCCGGCCCTGGAGCGGGTGGTCTACATCGACACCGACGACTGGGCGGCGCTGGTCGCCGGCGGCGAGGCGGTCCCCGCGGAGGCGCTCGCGGAGCGGATGGCCTCGCTGGACCCGGACGACCCGATCAACATCCAGTACACCTCCGGCACCACCGGCTACCCGAAGGGCGCCACGCTCAGCCACCGCAACATCCTCAACAACGGCTACTTCACGACCGAGCTGATCAACCTCGGCCCGGAGGACCGGCTGTGCATCCCGGTGCCCTTCTACCACTGCTTCGGGATGGTGATGGCCAACCTCGGCTGCACCTCGCACGGCACGACGATGGTGATCCCCGCGCCCGGCTTCGACCCCGCGACCACGCTGCGCACGATCGCGGCGGAGCGGTGCACCGGCGTGTACGGCGTGCCGACGATGTTCATCGCCATGCAGAACCACCCGTCGTTCGCCGAGCACGACCTCTCCACGCTGCGCACCGGGATCATGGCCGGCTCGATCTGCCCGGTGGAGGTGATGAAGCGCTGCGTCAACGACATGCACATGGCCGAGGTCTCCATCGCCTACGGCATGACCGAGACCTCCCCGGTCTCCTGCCAGACCCGGGCCGACGACGACCTGGAGCGCCGCACCGCCACGATCGGGCGGGTGCACCCGCACGTGGAGATCAAGATCGTCGACCCGGTGACGGGGGAGACCGTCGAGCGCGGCCGGCCCGGGGAGTTCTGCACCCGCGGCTACTCGGTGATGCTCGGCTACTGGGACGACCCGGAGAAGACCGCCGAGGCGATCGACGCCGACGGCTGGATGCACACCGGGGACCTGGCCGAGATGCGCGAGGACGGCTACTGCAACATCGTCGGCCGGATCAAGGACATGGTGATCCGAGGCGGGGAGAACATCTACCCCCGCGAGATCGAGGAGTTCCTCTACGCCCACCCCCAGATCGAGGACGTCCAGGTCGTCGGGGTCCCCGACGAGAAGTACGGCGAGGAGCTGTGCGCCTGGGTCAAGATGAAGGCCGGCGCGCCCCCGCTGGACGCCGACGCGGTGCGCGACTTCGCCGCCGGCCGGCTCGCGCACTACAAGATCCCGCGCTACGTGATGGTGGTCGAGGAGTTCCCGATGACCGTCACCGGCAAGATCCGCAAGGTGCAGATGCGCGAGGAGTCCGCGGCCCGGCTCGGCCTGTGAGCGCCGGCCGCCGGCTGAGCCGGTCGGGCCGTTGGGCGGTCAGCGGCTGATCAGCACCGGGATCCGGGACCGGCTGCCGTTGCCGCCCCGCCAGGAGACCCAGCCGTCGTCGGCGGGCTGCGCGCCCGAGCCCCGAGCCACGTGCACCGTGAACCGCACGCTCTCCCCGGGCGCCAGCCGCACCGCGGCGGGCGTCACGGACACCGTGTGCCGGGCGAACCCGTAGGCGTGCGAGGAGAAGTACAGCGGCCGGTGGCCGGTGTTGGTGATCGTGCGGTGGGCGAGGTCCTGATCGCCCCGGAGCAGCAGCGAGGGCACGTTGAGCCGGTCCGAGGGGAGCCGGCCGTCGAGCCAGGCGCGGTAGTCGCCGGGGGCGACGTCGTAGGCGACGCCGGCCCGGGCCGCCGGGTGCGGGCGGACCCGGCCGGCGCCGGCGCGCAGCGCGGTGGGGTCGCCGGCCAGCGGGACGGCGCTCGTGGCGAGGGCGGAGCGGACGACCGGGGCCGACCACGACCGGTGCGCGGCGCGCAGCAGGGCGGCGGTGCCACTGGTGTACGCGGTGGCCGCCGAGGAGCCGGACACGAAGTCCCAGCGGGTGTCGCGCACCGAGGGCGGGACCGCGCCCAGCAGCCCGGACCCGGGGGCGACGAGGTCGGGCTTGAGGGTCGCCGAGGTCGGGTCGCCGGTCGGTGACCAGGCGGTGACCCGGGCCGGCGGCCGGCTCACACCGACCGGCCGCAGCGCCACCTGGGTGTCCGGGTGCCGCGCCGCCCACCGGCGCAGCGCCGCGGCGTCGTGGGCGTCGAGGTGGACGGTCGGGACGCTGTGGAAGTCGGCGGCCACGTCGCGGCCGGTGCGGTTGAGCAGCACCATGCCCGCGCCGTCGGCGGTCAGCACCGCGGCGGACTTGTCCACCCGGCCGATCGCACCGCGCTCGCACAGCACGATCGCGCCGCGGACCCGGCCGGCGTCCAGGCTGCCCGGCGAGCAGACCCGGGCCTGGGCCCGGGTGGCGTCGGGGGCGGCGACGTCGGCACCGCGCACCAGCCTGGCCGGGCCGATGCTGTGGGTGGCGGCCATCGCTCCGGTCAGGCGCAGGTCGCCGGCGACCACCCGGCCGCGGCGTACCACTCCGGTGGTGCTGCCCACGGTGGTCACCCAGGGGGCCGGGTGCGCGGCGTAGGCGCGCCCGGTCCGGTTGCCGGCCGCGCCGACCACCACGACGTCGGCCTCGGCGGCGCCCAGCAGGGCCCGCTCCACCGTGTCGAGCTGGCTGGGGCCACCGACCGAGAGGTTGAGGACGTCGACGCCGTCGCGGGTGGCCTGGTCGATGGCGGTGACCAGGTCGGCGGTGGCGCAGCCGTCGTCGGCGGGGTCCGGCGCCGTCCAGCACGCCTTGTAGACCGCCAGCCGGGCCTGGGGGGCCACCCCGCCGTAGCGGCCGAGCCGCTGGTCGCGGACCTCGACGGTGGTGCCGGCGTCGCCCGCCGCGATCGAGGCCATCTCGCTGCCGTGGCCGTCCTCGTCGCGGGGGGAGAGCGAAGCGGTGCTCCGGAGCCGGTCGGCGCCGAAGCCGTCGACGAACCACCGTGCCCCGACGACCTTGCCGTTGCAGGTGTCGGCGCTCCAGCCCTCGCCGCTCTCGCAGGCGCCGTGGAACCGGGCGGGCGCGCGGCCCAGCCCGGGCAGCGCGGCGAACACCGGACTCTCCGGCCAGATCCCGGTGTCCACGATCCCGATCACGGTGCCGGCGCCACCGCGCCGGTGCCCGGTGAGGGGGACGCCGGAGGCGTCGGCGGAGTTGCCGCTGCTCGCGACCGGACGGACCGTGTTCGCCTCGACCAGCGCCACCCGCGGGTCGCCGCGCAGCTCGTCGGCCTGCCGGGGGGTCAGCGGCACCGCGACGCCGTCGAGCGCGGTGGTCCACCGGTAGACCGGCGTCGGGGAGCCGACGGCGGCGAGCACCCGGTCCTGGCGGTGCTCGAGCTGCAGCCGGCGCAGCGCCGCCGGCGCGGACCCGTGGGAGCCGGTCGTGCCCGGGCCCTCGAGGGTGACCAGGTAGAGCGTCGTGGGTGCGGGCGCGGCCGCCGCGGGCAGCGCGGCCGGCCCGGCCAGCCCGGTCAGGGCGCACAGCCCCGCCAGCAGGCTGGTCGCCGCGGCCCTCGCTCGACGCACCGTCCCTCACTCCCATCGCTGTGGTCGCGACCGGCTGGTCGCGAAGCCGACATTGTGGCCCCGGACCGCCCAGGGTCGCAGCCGTTCTCCACCGTTGCCACCCCGGGGCGGGCTGCGGGAGCGCCCGGCCACCTACCCTTGGCCCATGACCAGCCCGCCCCCGACGTTCAGCACGCCGGCGCCGCTCGTGGTCGGCTTCGACCTCGACATGACGCTGATCGACACGACGCCGGGCTTCGCCGCGGTCCTCACCGCGCTGGGCGCCGAGCTCGGCGTGGACTTCCCCGTGGCGGAGATGACCGCCCGTCTCGGCCCGCCGCTGGACCACCTGCTCGCCCCGCACCTGGCCGAGGAGGCCGTCGGCCCGGCGGGGGACCGGTTCCGGGCGCTCTACCCCGCCCACGCGATCGCCTCGGTCCCGGTGCTGCCCGGCGCCCGCGAGGCGCTCGAGGCGGTCCGCCGGGAGCGCGGTCGGGTGGTGGTCGTGACCGGCAAGTTCCCGGAGAACGCCCGGCGGCACCTCGACCACCTCGCGCTCGAGGTCGACCACCTCGAGGGCTGGGTGTGGGGCGTGGGCAAGGCCGACGCGCTGGCCCGGGAGGGGGCGAGCATCTATGTCGGCGACCACGTCCACGACGTCGAGGGCGCGCTGGCCGCCGGCGCGCTGAGCGTCTCGGTGCTGACCGGGGGCTGCGGCCGCGAGGAGCTGCTCGAGGCCGGCACGCACGTGGTGCTCGAGAGTCTCGAGGAGTTCCCGGGCTGGCTGGCCGAGCACCTGCTCACCAGCCGCCTCGCGGCCCTGGAGGCCGACCTCCGGGAGCGCGGCTCGGTCCTCGTCGCCTACAGCGGCGGAGCCGACAGCGCCTTCCTGCTGGCCGCCGCCGTGCGGGCACTGGGCCCGGAGCGGGTGGCCGCCGCGACCGGCTACTCCGACTCGCTGCCGCAGGCCGAGCGCGACCCGGCCCGGGAGTTCGCCGAGTCCCTCGGGGTGCCGGTGCTGACCCCGCGGACCCGGGAGATGGAGCGCGAGGGCTACCGCGCCAACGGCGCCGACCGCTGCTTCTTCTGCAAGGCCGAGCTCCTCGACGTGCTGACCCCGCTCGCGGCCGAGCGCGGGCTCGGCCACGTGGCCACCGGCACCAACGCCGACGACGCGGTCGCCGGCTTCCGCCCCGGGATCCGTGCCGCCGCCGAGCGGGGCGCGCTCACCCCGCTGCGCGACGCCGGCCTGACCAAGGCCCAGGTGCGGGAGGCGTCCCGGCGCTGGGGGCTGCCCACATGGGACAAGCCCGCCGCCGCCTGCCTGTCGAGCCGGGTGGCCTACGGGATCGAGGTGACCCCCCACCGGCTGGCCCGGGTGGAGCGGGCGGAGGCCGCCGTACGCTCGTTCCTCGCGCAGCACGGCGTGCCCCTGCGCGACCTGCGGGTCCGCGACCTCGGCGACCGGGCCTCGGTGGAGCTCGACCGCGAGCTGCTGGCCGGGCCGCTGCGCCCGGGCTCGCCGCTCGTGGGCGCGCTGGAGGCCCAGGCGCGGGACGCGGGCTTCCCCCGGGCCGAGCTCGACCCGCGGGGGTTCCGCTCCGGCTCGCTGAACGAGGCGCTGCGCCGCTGAACTGGTTGGCGACGCCCGGAGCCGCCGACATAGGCTTGCCTATCCACGGCGCCGCGTCGTGGTCCCGCACACGAGAGGTCAGACCGTGCCCACTGGCAAGGTGAAGTGGTTCGACGCCGAGAAGGGCTTCGGCTTCCTGTCCCAGGACGAGGGCCCCGATGTCTACGTGCGCGCCGAGGCACTGCCTCCCGGGACCCCGAGCCTGAAGGCCGGCACCCGTGTCGAGTTCGGCATCGCCCAGGGCCGCCGCGGCGACCAGGCCCTCCAGGTCCGCATCCTCGACAAGCCCGCCTCGGTCTCCCGCAGCCAGGCCGCCTCCCGGCGCAAGCGCCCCGAGGAGATGGTGTCGATCGTCGAGGACCTGATCCGGCTGCTCGACGACGTCGGTGAGGGCTACCGCCACGGCCGCCACCCCGACGCCCGCACCGCCCGGCCCACCGCCAAGCTGCTCCGTGCGCTGGCCAACGAGCTGGAGCTCTGAGGCGCGCCGCTGCAGGAATCCCCGGCTGGCCGGGGAAACTCGCGCTTGATGGGCGTTGCAACGCCCATCAAGCGAGGGAACGCCCTGACAACCCCGGGCGTCCGTGGGACGGGACGCCGGTGCTGCTCACGGGCCGGGTGCGGGCCGTCCCGGGGGCCGGGGCGGTTGCAGGAATCCCCGGCTGGCCGGGGATTGCTGCGGTTGTCAGCCGTTGCAACGCCCATCAAGCGAGGGAACGCCCTGACAACCCCGGGCGTCCGTGGGACGGGACGCCGGTGCTGCTCACGGGCCGGGTGCGGGCCGTCCCGGGGGCCGGGGCGGTTGCAGGAATCCCCGGTTGGCCGGGGATTGCTGCGGTTGTCAGCCGTTGCAACGCCCATCAAGCGAGGGAACGCCCTGACAACCCCGGGCGTACGACGGGCCGCGGGTCACCCGCCGGCCCGGCCGACGACCCAGCCGCCCGCCCAACCCGCCGGGCAGCCGAAGCCGAGCTCAGCCGGCCGCTCGCACGACGGCCGGGCGGGTCGCGAGCACGTAGACCGTCCAGGCGACCAGGACCGCGCTCGCGACGCCGAGGCCGAGCCGGGGGATCAGCGGGAGCGCGATGCCGAGGAACCCGCCGATCACCCAGGCGAGCTGGAGCGTGGTGTCGGAGCGGGCGAACGCGCTCGACTGCACCCGCTCGGGCACGTCGCGCTGGATCGTCGCGTCGAGCGAGAGCTTGGCCAGCGCCTGGGCGAGTCCCGCGGTGAGACCGAGCAGGGCGACCGTGACGACCCCGTAGAACAACGCGGCCAGCAGCACCATCACGGCGTCCGCGACCAGCACGAGCACCACGGTGACGGCCGGGTCGACCCGGCGCATGAGCGAGCCGATCGCGATCCCGGCGGTGTTGCCGGCGCCCGCGGCGCCGACCACGATCGCGAGCAGCACCTTGGGATCCCAGCCGTTGATGGGGTTCTCGCGCAGCAGGAACGCCATGAACATCACCAGGAACCCCGAGAGCCACCGCGGGCCGGCGTTGGCCCGCAGCGCGAACGCGACGGCCGGAGGCATCCGCGGTGAGACCGCCGGGGCCCCCGACGACGAGGCGGCGGAGGCGGCGGAGGCGGCGGAGGGGCCCGACGGCAGCGCCAGCCGGACCTCGCCCACGCTCGAGTCGACCTTCGCCGGCAGCAGGATGGCCAGGACGGTGGCGACCACGAAGAGCGCGAACGCGTAGCGCAGCGACCACTCCGGTCCCACGGTCGAGGCCAGCGCGGCGATCGGCGCCGAGACCGCTGCCCCGATGATCCCGGCCAGCGAGATGCGGGCGTTGGCCTTCACCAGGGTCAGGCTGCGAGGGGTCAGCCGGGGTACGGCGGCCGCGCGGGTCACGCCGTACGCCTTGGACGCGACCAGCACGCCCAGCGCCGCCGGGAAGAGCCAGATCGACTGGTCCACGACGGCCGTGGCGAGCACCCAGCAGAGGAACCCGCGGATCGCCATGGTGGCGCCGATCGCCCAGCGACGGCCGTGGCTGAACCGGTCGAGGAACGGCCCGATCAGCGGCGCGACGATCGCGAACGGCAGCATGGTCAGCCCCAGGAACAGGGCGACCTGGCCCCGCGCCTCCCCGGTCGGGACCTGGAAGAAGAGGGTGCCGGCGAGGGAGATCGCGACCGCGGCGTCGCCGGCGGTGTTGAACGCGTGCATCTCGATCAGCCGGGACAGTCCGGAGTCGCCGGCGCCCTCGGCGCGAGCGGCCCGGCGGGCCTGCCCGACCGTCCAGCGCCCGGCACGGCCGGTGGCCCGGGCGGCGCCACGCACGCCGCGGCCCGTGAACCGGGCGGTCGACCCGAGCCCGCGCCCGAGGCTGCCGCCACGGCCGGCGCCGGACCCGGGGCCCGGGGCGCCGACCGCCGGGTCCTGGGCGCGCCGGCTCCCGGTCGAGGAGTCGGGGCGGGGGCCGCTCATACCTCCATCCTGCCTGCTGCGGCGGACCACCGGGTGGGACGACACGGACCCGCGCGCCGGGGTCGACCTGACAGCGGCTGGGGCGATGGGTCATGATTTCGTCTGTGATGACCACCTCCGTGCGCACCAAGCCCGATGCCGCCACCGTCGCGGCGGTCGACGCTGCCCGCGCCGCGCTGATCGACGAGGTCGACGCCGCCGACGTGGGCGAGCACCTCGGTCACGTCGTGGAGGGCGAGCGGCTGGTCACCCACCTCTTCGCCTGCGAGCGCCCCGGCTACGTCGGCTGGCGCTGGTCGGTCACGGTGACCCGGGCGTCGCGACAGAAGAAGGTCACCGTCGACGAGGTCGTGCTGATCCCGGGCGCGGAGGCGATCGTCGCCCCGGAGTGGGTCCCCTACCGCGAGCGTCTCAAGCCCGGCGACCTGTCCCCGGGCGACCTGCTGCCGGTCGCCGATGACGACCCCCGGCTCGTGCCCACCTACTCCTTCGGCGACGACCCGCTCGACGCCGATGACAAGGCGCAGGTGCGCCAGGTGGCCCAGGACCTCGGCCTCGGCCGGGTCCGCACGCTCTCGCCCGAGGGCCGCGAGGAGGCGGCCCAGCGCTGGTACGACGGGGACGGAGGCCCGGGCTCGCCCCTGGCGCAGTCGGCGCCGGACAGCTGCACCACCTGCGGGTTCCTGCTCCGGATCGCCGGTCCGCTCTCGGAGATGTTCGGGGTGTGCGCCAACGGCGACGCCAACGACGACGGCCGCATCGTGTCCTTCGACCACGGCTGCGGGGCCCACTCCGAGGTGCGGCTGGCCAAGAAGCACGAGCCGCAGCCGCTGCCCGAGCCGGTCGTGGACACCCTCACGCCCGACGACCTCGAGGCGCTGTAGCCGCAGGCCCCGCCGTACGCCGGGTCGCGGCGCCGCCCTCAGGCGGGCCCGGGCTCGGAGACCTCGGCCTCCGCGCGGGTCCGGCGCCGGCGGCGGCAGTACTCCAGGCCGAACAGGCCGAGCCCGAAGCCGGCCAGACAGGTCCACAGCCACCACAGGTTCCCCGAGTCCTGCAGGCGGCCGTAGAACGGCAGCAGGGCGAGGAACCCGAGCAGCCAGAGGGCGGTCCCCACCTCGACCGTGCGCACCCCGTCGACGTCGAGCGGCTCGACGTCGGCCACGAAGTAGGTGCGGTTGCCGATCTCGTGCTGCCTCGGCTGCTCGTCGCGGAAGTCCACGCCGCCACGCTAGTCCACCGGCCGCCCCCGGGAGTGTCGCCGGGAGTGTCGTAGTCGGCGCGGCTCGGCTCTGCCACAATGTCCGCCCGTGAGCAACCAGCGCAGAGCTGCCAGCGAGACCCCGACCAGCAGCCGGCGTGCCGCCGGCGGCCTCGACGGTTTCTTCCGGATCTCCGAGCGTGGCTCGACCGTCGGGCGTGAGGTGCGCGGCGGCCTGGTCACCTTCTTCACGATGGCCTACATCATCGTGCTCAACCCGATCATCCTGTCGGGCGTCAAGGACGCGCACGGCGGGTTCCTGGGGGGCACGAGCGACAACTTCGCGATGATCGCGGCGGGCACCGCGCTGGTCGCGGGCGTCATGTCGATCGTCATGGGGTTGGTCGCGAACTTCCCCCTGTCGATCGCGACCGGCCTCGGCCTCAACGCCTTCGTCGCCTACTCCGTGGCGAGCCAGATGACCTGGGCCGACGCGATGGGCCTGGTGGTGATCGAGGGCCTGATCATCCTGGTGCTGGTCCTGACCGGCTTCCGGACGGCCGTCTTCCGCGCGGTGCCCGCCCAGCTGAAGGTCGCGATCTCGGTCGGCATCGGCCTGTTCATCGCGCTCATCGGCTTCGCCGACGCCGGCTTCGTCGGCACGGGTGCCGGTACGCCGGTCCAGCTCGGCGCCAACGGGACCCTGTCGGGCTGGCCGGTGTTCGTCTTCCTGATCGGGCTGGTCCTCGTGATCGCGCTGTGGGTGCTGCGGGTCAAGGGCGCGATCCTGATCTCGATCGTCGCCACCACGATCGTCGCGATCATCGTCGAGGCCATCGGTCACCAGGGCGTGAAGTCGGCGACGAACCTCGGCGGTTGGGGCCTCAACGTCCCCAAGCTGCCGAGCACCATCGTGAGCTCCCCGGACCTCGGCACGCTCGGCCACTTCGACCTGCTCGGCTCGTTCCAGTCCGCCGGCGTGGTCACGGCGGTGCTGCTGCTGTTCACGCTGGTCCTCGCCGACTTCTTCGACCTGCTCGGCACGATGACCGCGATCGGCGCGGAGGCCGGTCTGCTCGACGACGAGGGCATGCCCCCGCGGTCGCGGAACATCCTCGTGGTCGACGCGCTGGCCGCGAGTGCCGGTGGTGTGGGCGGCGTCTCGTCCAACACCGCGTTCATCGAGTCGGCGGCCGGCGTGGGGGAGGGGGCGCGCACGGGTCTCGCCCCGGTGGTCACCGGCGTGCTCTTCCTGCTGGCGATGCCGTTCGCGACGCTGGTCGACATCATCCCGAGCGAGGCCGCCGTGCCCGCCCTGGTGCTGGTCGGCTTCCTGATGATGCGGCAGGTCAAGGGCATCGACTGGGACGACATGGAGATCGCGATCCCGGCGTTCCTGACGATCGCGCTGATGCCGTTCACCTACTCGATCACCGTCGGCATCGGGGCCGGCTTCGTCAGCTACGCGCTGATCAAGTTCGTGCGCGGCAAGGCGGCGGAGGTGCACGCGCTGCTCTGGGTGATCGCCGCCCTGTTCGTCGTCTACTTCGCGATCCACCCGATCAGCGCCTGGCTGCACACCTGAGTTGAGTTGGGCCCCGCGCCCGCATGAGTTGGGCCCCGCGCCCGCATGAGTTGGGCCCCGCGCCCGCATGAGTTGGGCCCCGCGCCCGCATGAGTTGGGCCCCGTGCCGCCGCCCGGCGGCACGGGGCCCAACTCGTTCCGGCGGGGGGCCCAACTCAACGGAATAGTTAGCACAGGTAATGAGTTACGCTAACGACATGCCGACCGTGGAGAAGGTTTCGAGGACCGACGCCGGGCTCGCCGCCGAGCTCCGGCTGTCGGTCATGCGCCTGCGCCGGCGGCTCGCCAACGAGCGTCACCCCGGCAACGAGCTGAGCATGAACCAGATGGCCGTGCTCGGCTGCCTCTACCGCAACGGGGACCTGCCCATCGGTGAGCTCGCCGCCCAGGAGCGGGTGCAGCCGCCGAGCATGACCCGGACCGTCAACTGCCTCGAGGAGGACGGGTACGTCGCCCGCCGCCCCCACGAGACCGACCGGCGCCAGGTGCTGGTGACCCTCACCGACACCGGCCGCGAGACCCTCCTGGCCGACCGCGCCCGCCGCGACGCCTGGCTGGCCCGGCAGCTGCGCGACCTCGCGCCCGAGGAGCGTGCCGTGCTCCGGCAGGCCGCCCCGATCCTCGACCGCCTCGCCCAACGCGACTGACCTAAGGACCGATCGACACCCTTGAGCCCCACGTTCCGCGCCCTCGCCAACCCGAACTACCGCCGCTACCTCCTCGGGAGCGTGGTGTCGAACACCGGCACCTGGATGCAGCGGGTGGCGCAGGACTGGCTGGTGCTGGAGCTGTCCGGGCAGAGCGGTACGGCGATCGGCATCACCACCGGCCTGCAGTTCCTCCCGGTGCTGCTGCTCTCGCCGTACGCCGGCGTGATCGCCGACCGGATGCCCAAGCGGCGGCTGCTGCAGCTGACCCAGCTGGCGATGGCGGCGACCTCCCTGCTGCTCGGCGTGATCGCCGTGGCCGGGGTGGCCCAGACCTGGCACGTCTACGTGCTCGCCTTCGTCTTCGGCATCGGCTCGGCCTTCGACGCACCGGCCCGCCAGTCGTTCGTCTCCGAGATGGTCGGGCCCGACGACCTCACCAACGCGGTCGGCCTGAACTCCGCGACCTTCAACGTCGCCCGGATCGCGGGCCCCGGCCTCGCGGGGCTGATGATCGGTGCGCTCGGCGGGGGAGCGCGCGCGACCGGCTGGGTGATCCTGATCAACGCGCTGTCCTACGCCGCGGTGATCTACCAGCTGCGGCGGATGGACCCGGCCCTGCTGCACACCGCCGAGCTGCGCCCCCGGACGCCGGGGATGCTGATCGAGGGCGTGCGCTACGTCCGCAGCCAGCCCAAGATGGTGATGATCTTGATCATGGTGTTCTTCGCGGGCACCTTCGGCATGAACTTCCAGATCACCTCGGCGCTGATGGCCACCAAGGTGTTCGGCATGGGGGCCGGTGAGTTCGGCATCCTCGGCTCGGCGATGGCGGTCGGCTCGCTGGTCGGCGCGCTGCTGGCGGCCCGCCGCACCCGGATCCGGTTGCGGCTGCTCGTGCTCGCCGCCCTCGGCTTCGGCGTGGCCAACATCGTCGCCGGCCTGCTCCCGTCGTACCTCGCCTTCGCGGCCTTCGTGCCGCTGATCGGGCTGTGCACGCTGACCCTGCTCAACTCGGCCAACGCCACCATGCAGCTGGAGTCCGACCCGGCGCTGCGCGGGCGGGTGATGGCGCTCTACATGACCATCGTGATGGGTGGGACGCCGATCGGCTCGCCGATCATCGGCTGGATCGGGGAGCACGTCGGACCCCGCTGGACCCTGATCTCGGGGGGCGCGCTGACCATCGTCGGGGTGCTGCTCGCGGTCGCCGTACTAGCACACCTGCAGGGCGGGCTCCGCACCGTTTTGACCCGTGTTCGGCGACCGAGTAATCTCATTCCTCGTGTCTGGGACGACCAGACCGTTGCGCGTGCTCGGAAATAGCCCGCGTCCGAAGCCCCCCGGCTCGGCCGCGAGCGGCGCCAGCACTCATCCAACAGGCACAGGCAGGACAGGCAACATCATCGTGCCCGGCAAGGCGTCGGGTTCTGACTAGCGAAAAAGAAGGGGAACCACCCGGTGCCCACCATTCAGCAGCTGGTCCGCAAGGGCCGCCAGGACAAGGTGTCGAAGAACAAGACACCTGCCCTCAAGGGATCGCCGCAGCGCCGAGGCGTCTGCACGCGCGTCTACACCACCACCCCGAAGAAGCCGAACTCCGCCCTCCGCAAGGTCGCCCGTGTGCGCCTGAGCAGCGGCGTCGAGGTCACCGCTTACATCCCGGGTGTGGGCCACAACCTCCAGGAGCACTCGATCGTGCTCGTCCGCGGTGGCCGTGTGAAGGACCTTCCCGGTGTCCGTTACAAGATCATCCGCGGCACGCTCGACACCCAGGGCGTGAAGAACCGTAAGCAGGCTCGCAGCCGCTACGGCGCCAAGAAGGAGAAGAGCTGATATGCCGCGCAAGGGTCCCGCGCCGAAGCGCCCGATCGACATCGACCCCGTCTACGGCTCGCAGCTGGTCTCCCAGCTCGTCAGCAAGATCCTCCAGGACGGCAAGAAGCAGGTCGCGCAGCGCATCGTCTACAGCGCCCTCGAGGGCTGCCGGGAGAAGACCGGCACCGACCCGGTGCTGACGCTCAAGCGTGCTCTCGACAACGTCAAGCCGGCCATCGAGGTCAAGCCCCGCCGCGTCGGCGGCGCCACCTACCAGGTGCCGATCGAGGTCAAGGGCACGCGCGGCACCACGCTGGCGCTGCGCTGGCTGGTCGGCTACGCCCAGGACCGTCGCGAGAAGACCATGTCCGAGCGCCTGATGAACGAGATCCTCGATGCCTCCAACGGCCTCGGTGCGGCCGTGAAGCGTCGCGAGGACACCCACAAGATGGCCGAGTCCAACAAGGCCTTCTCCCACTACCGCTGGTGACCGTACGGCGGTGCCGGCCCGCCACCGCGGGCGGGCGCCGCCGGTCGCCAGACCATCAACACTTCCACCGAGGGGATCACGACTAACCGTGGCCGTCGACATCACCACTGACCTCAACAAGGTCCGCAACATCGGCATCATGGCGCACATCGATGCCGGTAAGACCACCACCACCGAGCGGATCCTGTTCTACACCGGCATCACCTACAAGATCGGTGAGGTCCACGAGGGCGCCGCCACGATGGACTGGATGGAGCAGGAGCAGGAGCGCGGCATCACCATCACCTCCGCCGCGACCACCTGCTGGTGGAAGGACCACCAGATCAACATCATCGACACCCCCGGCCACGTGGACTTCACCGCCGAGGTCGAGCGCTCGCTGCGCGTCCTCGACGGCTCCGTCGCGGTCTTCGACGGTGTCGCGGGTGTCGAGCCGCAGACCATGACCGTGTGGCGCCAGGCGAACAAGTACTCCGTGCCGCGGATGTGCTTCGTGAACAAGCTGGACCGCACCGGCGCGGACTTCTTCCGCTGCGTGGACATGATGATCGAGCGCCTCAACTCCACCCCGCTGGTCCTGCAGCTCCCGATCGGTGCCGAGTCCGACTTCCTCGGTGTCATCGACCTGGTCGGCATGCGCGCGCTGACCTGGCGCGGCGAGACCAAGATGGGCGAGGACTACGAGGTCGAGGAGATCCCCGCCGAGATGGCCGACCAGGCCGCCGAGTGGCGCGAGAAGTTCCTCGAGACCCTCTCCGAGGCCGACGACGCGATCATGGAGAAGTACCTCGAGGGCGAGGACCTCTCGGTCGCCGAGCTCGAGGCCGCGATCCGTCGCGCGACCCTGGCCGACAAGGTCAACCCGGTGCTGTGCGGCACCGCGTTCAAGAACAAGGGCGTCCAGCCCCTGCTCGACGCGGTCGTGAAGTACCTCCCCTCGCCGCTCGACGTCGACGGCATCAAGGGTCACGCGGTCAACAACGAGGACGAGGCGATCATCCGCAAGCCGTCCGACGACGAGCCGTTCTCCGGCCTGGCCTACAAGATCGCCTCGGACCCGCACCTCGGCAAGCTGATCTACGTCCGGGTCTACTCGGGCAAGCTCGAGGCGGGTTCGACCGTGCTCAACTCGGTCACCGGCCGCAAGGAGCGGATCGGCAAGGTCTACCAGATGCACGCCAACAAGCGTGAGGAGATCGCGTCGGTCGGCGCCGGCCAGATCGTGGCCGTGATGGGCCTGAAGGACACCAAGACCGGTCACACGCTGTGCGACCAGGCCAACCCGGTGGTCCTGGAGTCGATGACCTTCCCGGCCCCGGTGATCGAGGTCGCCATCGAGCCCAAGACCAAGAGCGACCAGGAGAAGCTCTCGATCGCGATCCAGCGGCTCTCCGACGAGGACCCGACCTTCACGGTCAAGACCGACGAGGAGACCGGCCAGACGATCATCGCCGGCATGGGCGAGCTCCACCTGGAGATCCTCGTCGACCGGATGAAGCGCGAGTTCCGCGTCGAAGCGACCGTCGGCAAGCCGCAGGTGGCCTACCGCGAGACCCTCCGCAAGGAGGTCACGAACCACAGCTACACCCACAAGAAGCAGACCGGTGGTTCGGGTCAGTTCGCGAAGGTCGTCGTCTCCCTCGGGCCGAACATCGACCCCGAGACCGGCGTCGGCGCGGGCTACGAGTTCGCGAACAACGTCAGCGGTGGTCGCGTGCCGCGCGAGTACATCCCGTCGGTCGACCAGGGTGGCCAGGAGGCCATGGAGTTCGGCATCCTCGCCGGCTTCCCGATGGTGGACGTGAAGTTCACCCTCGAGGACGGCGCCTACCACGACGTGGACTCCTCCGAGCTCGCGTTCAAGATCGCCGGCAACCAGGCCTTCAAGGAGGCCGCCCGCATGGCCAAGCCGGTGCTGCTCGAGCCGATGTTCGCCGTGGAGGTGACCACGCCGGAGAGCTTCCTCGGCACGGTCATCGGCGACATCAACAGCCGCCGCGGCCAGATCCAGGCCCAGGAGGAGCGTCACGGCGACATGGTCGTCAACGCCCTCGTGCCGCTGTCCGAGATGTTCGGGTACGTTGGCGACCTGAGGTCCAAGACCTCCGGCCAGGCTTCGTACTCGATGGAGTTCGACTCGTACGCCGAGGTTCCCACGAACATCGCCGACGAGATCATCAAGAAGGTCCGCGGCGAGTAGTCGCCCGTGACCCTCGGCACCACCCCTTTTCAGTACGAGTCAAGTACCAACACACCAGGAGGAGCCCACCGTGGCTAAGGCGAAGTTCGAGCGGACCAAGCCGCACGTCAACATCGGCACCATCGGTCACATCGACCACGGGAAGACGACGCTGACGGCAGCGATCACCAAGGTGCTGCACGACAAGTACCCGGAGCTGAACGCCGCCTCGGCGTTCGACGAGATCGACAAGGCCCCCGAGGAGCGTCAGCGCGGTATCACCATCTCGATCGCGCACGTCGAGTACCAGACGGAGAACCGTCACTACGCGCACGTCGACTGCCCGGGTCACGCCGACTACATCAAGAACATGATCACCGGCGCGGCCCAGATGGACGGCGCCATCCTGGTGGTGGCCGCGACCGACGGCCCGATGCCGCAGACCCGCGAGCACGTGCTGCTCGCCCGCCAGGTCGGCGTGCCGGCCCTGGTCGTGGCGCTCAACAAGTGCGACATGGTCGACGACGAGGAGCTCATCGAGCTCGTCGAGATGGAGGTGCGCGAGCTCCTCTCCGAGTACGAGTTCCCGGGCGACGACATCCCGGTCGTTCGCGTGGCCGCCTTCCCGGCGCTGCAGGGCGACGCCAAGTGGGGCGAGTCGATCCTCGAGCTCATGAACGCTGTCGACGAGGCGATCCCGACCCCGGACCGCGACACCGACAAGCCGTTCCTGATGCCGGTCGAGGACGTCTTCACGATCACCGGTCGTGGCACCGTGATCACCGGCCGCATCGAGCGCGGCATCGTCAAGGTGAACGAGGAGGTCGAGATCGTCGGCATCCGCGACAAGTCGCAGAAGTCGACGGTCACCGGCGTCGAGATGTTCCGCAAGCTCCTCGACGAGGGCCAGGCCGGTGAGAACGTCGGTCTGCTGCTCCGCGGCACCAAGCGCGAGGACGTCGAGCGCGGCATGGTCGTCGTGAAGCCGGGCACCACCACCCCGCACACCAACTTCGAGGCCTCGGTCTACATCCTCTCGAAGGAGGAGGGCGGCCGTCACACGCCGTTCTTCAACAACTACCGCCCGCAGTTCTACTTCCGGACGACGGACGTGACCGGCGTGGTGACCCTCCCCGAGGGCACCGAGATGGTCATGCCGGGCGACAACACGGAGATGGCGGTCGAGCTCATCCAGCCCATCGCCATGGACGAGGGCCTGCGGTTCGCGATCCGTGAGGGTGGCCGCACCGTCGGCGCCGGCCGGGTCACCAAGATCACCAAGTGATCCCCGCTGGTCGCTGACCAGCTGCTTTTCACCAGCACGGCCCCGGACCTCGGTCCGGGGCCGTGCTGCATGTCCGGTCACGGTTAGGGCCACGGCCATGGTCACGGGAGAATGACGCCGATGAACGACGCCCAGGGCGTGCGGCCCGCGCGCCCGCACCACAAGCTGACCGAGGACGGCCGCCGGATGCGGGAGGTGCTGTCCTACTCGCGTCGCGGGAACCGGTTCACCCCCCGCCAGCAGGCCGGCTGGGACGCCCACCACGAGGCGTGGGTGGTGCCCGACGAGGCGGTCGACCGGCCCGGGTTCGCCTGGCGCGACTGGTTCGGCCGCGAGGCCCCGCTGGTCGTCGAGATCGGCTCGGGGATCGGTGAGGCCACCGCGGCGTTGGCCGCCGCCCGCCCGTCGTACGACGTGCTCGCCTTCGAGGTCTGGCGGCCAGGGGTGGCCGACGCCCTCGGCCGGGTGGGGGAGGCCGGGGCCACCAACGTCCGGTTCTGCTCGGTCGACGCGGTCTGGTCGATGGAGCACCTGGTCGCTCCCGGCAGCCTCGCCGAGCTGTGGACGTTCTTCCCGGACCCGTGGCACAAGACGCGCCACCACAAGCGCCGGCTGGTCACGCCCGAGTTCGCGGCCCTCGCCGCCTCGCGCCTGGCCCCGGGAGCCTGCTGGCGGCTGGCGACCGACTGGGCCGACTACGCCCGGCAGATGGTCGAGGTGCTCGACGCCGAGCCCGCCCTCCGCGGCGGCGTCGTGGAACGCTGGGCGGACCGTCCGGTGACCCGGTTCGAGCGCAAGGGCCTCACCGCCGGCCGCGCCATCACCGACCTGCGCTACACCCGCGTCTGAGCGGTGAGCCGCCCGGACCTCGAGCCGGGTCTCCCGTGGGCAGGTCCGGCGGGAGGCCCAACTCAACCCGGTGGGAGGCCCAACTCGACCCGGCGGGGGGCCCAACTCAACGTGGGGGTTCGGCGATTCTCTGGACCCCGTCCGCGCGCGACGGGTAGGTTCGCGCCGCACCGTGAGCCGCGCGCTCCCCGAGGGGGAGCGGGGGCCCGGCGGTCCGTGAGAGGGAGGCCCCGATGAGCGAGAAGTCCGAGCTGGAGAACAGGCTCGCCGCGCTCCCGATCTTCGCGGGGCTGTCCCGGCGCCAGCTCGGCAAGCTGGTCGACCAGTCCAAGCGGGTGCCGCACCCGGCCGGCCGGGAGGTGGCCACCGAGGGGGAGGGCGCGCTCGCGCTGCACCTGATCCTGTCGGGCAAGGCTGAGGTGACGCGGCACGGCAAGGCGGTGCGCACCCTCGGTGAGGGCGACTACTTCGGCGAGATCAGCATGATCGACGGCCGCCGCCGCTCCGCGACGGTCACCGCGAGCACCGAGCTGACCACGCTGGCGGTGCCGCACGCGGTGTTCGAGAGGCTGCTGCGCGATGACGCCGGCTTCGCCCTCGAGCTGCTCAAGGTGCTCTGCGGTCGCCTCCGCGAGTCCGAGCCGGCCTGACCCGACACCGCCCAGGGCCTGGTCCTGGGTCGGCCGGACACGGGACCAGACGCGGGGCCAGACGCGGGCCCCGACGGGGGGTGAGACCCCGCCTGAGTCGTCCCCGGCGGACTCGATTTGGCGCTGTCCGGGATCTCTGCCAAGATAGTCCGGTTGCTCCGGCGGGTTGCCGGGGTGCGGCCACAACACCTTGATTCCTGAATCGCGTCTCCCTTTCGAGATCGTCTTCCGGTGCCTGGCGTGCGGTCGCACCGGTCTCGCAGTGATGCGAGAAGGAGACCCGGTTCAGCCCGACGAACCCGTCGGGCGCCACCAAACAACACAGCGAGACCCCGGTCTTGTGTCGCGCTCAGTCCAGGCGACACGCCCGACCGCGGGGGTCGGTGAAGCGGGTGGTGGAGCAGGGCGGCAGGGCCTCACCCGGGGCCTGGTCGAGAAACCAAGGCACGCGGTTCCGGCTCGCAAGGGCTGGTACGAGATGACTAAGGACGAGAGAGACCTATGGCGGGACAGAAGATCCGCATCAGGCTCAAGGCCTATGACCACGAGGTGATCGACACCTCGGCGCGCAAGATCGTGGACACCGTCACCCGTACGGGTGCCAAGGTCGCCGGCCCCGTGCCGCTGCCGACCGAGAAGAACGTGTACTGCGTCATCCGCTCGCCCCACAAGTACAAGGACTCCCGCGAGCACTTCGAGATGCGCACCCACAAGCGCCTCATCGACATCATCGACCCCACGCCGAAGACCGTCGACTCGCTGATGCGGCTCGACCTTCCCGCCGGTGTCGACATCGAGATCAAGCTCTGAGGTCTGACGAGATGACTTTCGAACGCAACGTGAAGGGCCTGCTGGGCACCAAGCTCGGCATGACCCAGGTGTGGGACGACAACAACCGCATCGTCCCCGTGACCGTGATCGACGCGCGCACCAACGTGGTCACCCAGGTCCGCCAGCCCACCACCGACGGCTACAACGCCGTCCAGGTCGGCTTCGGCGAGATCGACGGCCGCAAGGTCAACAAGCCGCGCGCCGGACACTTCGCCAAGGCCGGCACCACCGTGCGCCGGCACCTGGTGGAGATCCGCACCGCTGACGCCTCGGCCTACGAGGTCGGCCAGGAGCTGGCCGTCGACACCTTCGCCGCCGGCGACGAGATCGACGTGACCGGCACCAGCAAGGGCAAGGGCTTCGCCGGAACGATGAAGCGTCACGGCTTCTCCGGCGTGTCCGCCTCGCACGGTGCCCACCGCAACCACCGCAAGCCCGGTTCGATCGGCGCCTGCGCCACGCCGGGCCGTGTCTTCAAGGGTGTGCGGATGGCCGGGCGCATGGGTGCCGACACCGTCACCACCCAGAACGTCACCGTCCACGCGGTCGACGCCGACAAGGGCCTGATCCTGCTCAAGGGCGCCGTTCCCGGCCCCAAGGGTGGTCTCGTGGTCCTGCGCTCGGCCGCCAAGAAGATCCAGGAGGCGTGAGCATGGCCACCGATAACGCAGCCAAGGTCGGGACCGTCAAGGTCGACCTGCCCGCCGAGATCTTCGACGTGGCGGTCAACGTCCCGCTGATCCACCAGGTCGTGGTCGCCCAGCAGGCGGCTGCCCGCCAGGGCACGCACTCCACCAAGACCCGCGGCGAGGTCCGCGGCGGTGGCAAGAAGCCCTACAAGCAGAAGGGGACCGGCCGCGCGCGCCAGGGCTCGACCCGCGCGCCGCAGTTCGCCGGCGGTGGCACCGTCCACGGCCCGCAGCCCCGCAGCTACGACCAGCGCACGCCCAAGAAGATGAAGGCCGCCGCTCTGCGTGGCGCCCTCTCCGACCGGGCCCGCAACGACCGCATCCACGTCGTGGACTCGCTCGTCTCCGGTGACAAGCCGTCGACGAAGGCCGCCCTCGCCGCACTGACCGGCCTCTCGGAGCGCTCGCGCTTCCTGCTGGTCCTCGAGCGCACCGACTCCCTCACCTGGCTGTCGCTGCGCAACGCGCCCGAGGTTCACATCGTGGCCGTCGACCAGCTCAACACCTACGACGTGCTGGCGTCCGACGACGTCGTCTTCACCCAGGGCGCGTACGACGCGTTCGTGAACGGCACCGCGTCGGCGAAGGAGGCTGACAAGTGAGCACCCTGCACAAGGACCACCGCGACGTGCTGATCGCGCCGGTCGTGTCCGAGAAGAGCTACGGCCTGCTCGACGCGAACAAGTACACGTTCATCGTGCGCCCGGACGCCAACAAGACCGAGATCAAGATCGCGGTCGAGAAGGTGTTCAACGTCAAGGTCACCTCGGTCAACACGATCAACCGTCAGGGCAAGACGCGTCGGACGCGCAACGGCTTGGGCAAGCGCTCGAACACCAAGCGCGCGATCGTCAGCCTCGCCGAGGGCCACCGCATCGACATCTTCGGCAGCTCCGTCTCCTGACCGGGCCTGGACAAGAGGACTGAGAAATGGCTATCCGCAAGTACAAGCCGACCACCCCGGGTCGCCGGGGTTCGTCGGTCGCCGACTTCGTCGAGGTGACCCGGACCACGCCGGAGAAGTCGCTGACGCGTCCGCTGCCCAAGAAGGGCGGCCGCAACAACCAGGGCCGGATCACCACCCGGCACCAGGGTGGCGGTCACAAGCGCGCCTACCGCATCATCGACTTCCGTCGCTACGACAAGGACGGCGTCCCGGCGAAGGTCGCGCACATCGAGTACGACCCGAACCGCACCGCGCGCATCGCGCTGCTGCACTACGCCGACGGCGAGAAGCGCTACATCATCGCGCCTCGGGACCTGGCGCAGGGCGTGGCGGTGGAGTCGGGCCCGACGGCCGACATCAAGCCGGGCAACAACCTCCCGCTGCGCAACATCCCGGTCGGTACGACGATCCACTGCGTGGAGCTGCGTCCCGGTGGCGGTGCGAAGATCGCCCGCTCCGCCGGCATGAGCGCCCAGCTGGTGGCCCGCGAGGGCTCCCGCGCCACGCTGCGCATGCCCTCGGGCGAGATGCGCTTCGTCGACGTGCGCTGCCGCGCGACGGTCGGCGAGGTCGGCAACGCCGAGCAGTCGAACATCAACTGGGGCAAGGCCGGCCGCATGCGCTGGAAGGGCAAGCGCCCGACCGTCCGCGGCGTCGTCATGAACCCGGTCGACCACCCGCACGGTGGTGGTGAGGGCAAGACCTCCGGTGGTCGCCACCCGGTCTCCCCCTGGGGCAAGCCCGAGGGCCGCACGCGCAAGCGCAAGGCCTCCGACTCCCAGATCATCCGTCGCCGCAAGACCGGCAAGAAGCGCTGAGTAGGGAAGTAACGAGATGCCTCGCAGCCTGAAGAAGGGCCCCTTCGTCGACGGCCACCTGATGAAGAAGGTGGACGCGGAGAACGACAAGGGCAGCCACAACGTCATCAAGACGTGGTCGCGCCGCTCGATGATCGTGCCGGCCATGATCGGCCACACGATCGCCGTGCACGACGGCCGTAAGCACGTTCCCGTGTTCGTCACCGACTCGATGGTCGGTCACAAGCTCGGCGAGTTTGCCCCCACCCGCACCTACCGCGGGCACGTGAAGGAAGACCGGAAGGGCCGCCGCCGCTGAGGCGGTGGACCCATAAGGAAACTGGAGAAACGAGCTAATGAGCGTTACCGAGCGTAGGCGCGTCAGCGCCCGCCGCGAGTCGCTGCTCGGCGACCAGCCGGGAGCCTTCGCGAGCGCCCGCTTCGTGCGGATCTCGCCGATGAAGGCCCGTCGCGTCGTCGACATGGTCCGCGGCCTTCCCGTCGACGATGCGCTGGCCCTGCTGCAGTTCGCGCCGCAGGCCGCCTCGGAGACCGTCTACAAGGTGCTGGAGAGTGCCGTCGCCAACGCCGAGACCACCGAGAGTCTCGACCGCGGTGACCTGGTCGTCAGCGTCGGCCGTGTGGACGAGGGGCCGACGATGAAGCGCTGGCGTCCGCGTGCGCAGGGCCGCGCCACGCGGATCAACAAGCGCACGAGCCACATCACGCTGGCGGTCCAGCCGGCCGACGTGGTCGCCGACAGCAAGAAGGGCGGTTCCAAGTAATGGGCCAGAAGATCAACCCGAACGGCTTCCGCCTCGGCATCTCGACGGACCACAAGTCCCGTTGGTACGCCGACAAGCTGTACAAGTCATACGTCGGCGAGGACGTCGCGATCCGCAAGCTGCTCTCCAAGGGCATGGAGCGGGCCGGCATCGCCAAGGTCGAGATCGAGCGCACCCGTGACCGCGTGCGGGTGGACATCCACACCGCGCGTCCGGGCATCGTCATCGGTCGCCGTGGCGCCGAGGCCGACCGCATCCGCGGCGAGCTGGAGAAGCTCACCGGCAAGCAGGTGCAGCTGAACATCCTCGAGGTCAAGCAGCCCGAGATCGACGCGCAGCTGGTCGCCCAGGGCGTCGCCGAGCAGCTCGCCGGCCGCGTGCAGTTCCGTCGCGCCATGCGCAAGGCGATGCAGACCTCGATGCGTTCCGGTGCCAAGGGCATCCGGATCCAGTGCTCGGGCCGCCTCAACGGCGCCGAGATGTCGCGCACCGAGTTCTACCGCGAGGGCCGCGTCCCGCTGCACACGCTGCGTGCCGACATCGACTACGGCTTCTACGAGGCCAAGACGACCTTCGGCCGGATCGGCGTGAAGGTCTGGATCTACAAGGGCGAGGTCTCCGGGTCGCGCGCCGAGCGCCAGGCCCAGGCCGCTGCCCGCGCCGGCGTCCCCGGTCGCGGCGGCCGTCCGACGCGCGGTGGGGACCGTCCGTCCCGTGGCACCCGCGGCGACCGCCCGTCCCGCTCGGACCGCGCTGCTGACGCGCCCGCGACCGAGGCTCCGGCCCAGGCCGCGGCGCCCGCCACCACCGACGCACCCCAGGAGGGCTGACCGTCATGCTGATGCCCCGTCGTGTCAAGCACCGCAAGCAGCACCACCCCAAGCGGACCGGTGCGGCCAAGGGTGGCACGAAGCTCGCCTTCGGCGACTTCGGCATCCAGGCGGTCGAGAGCCACTACGTGACCAACCGCCAGATCGAGTCGGCGCGTATCGCGATGACCCGTCACATCAAGCGTGGTGGCAAGGTGTGGATCAACATCTACCCCGACCGCCCGCTGACCAAGAAGCCCGCCGAGACCCGGATGGGTTCCGGTAAGGGCTCCCCGGAGTGGTGGGTCGCGAACGTCAAGGCCGGCCGCGTCATGTTCGAACTGTCCGGCGTTTCGGAGGAGATCGCTCGCGAGGCCATGCGCCGCGCGATGCACAAGCTCCCGATGAAGTGCCGCTTCGTCTCCCGTGAGGCAGGTGAATTCTGATGGCTACGACTGCTCACGAGCTCGACGAGATGACCGACATCGACCTCGAGGCGAAGCTGCGCGAGGCCAAGGAGGAGCTCTTCAACCTCCGCTTCCAGGCGGCCACCGGCCAGCTGGAGAGCCACGGCCGGCTCCGCACGGTCAAGAAGGACATCGCCCGGATCTACACCGTGGTGCGCGAGCGCGAGCTCGGCATCCGGACCGCGCCGGGCTCCAGCAACGAGGATGGTGCCGCATGAGCGAGCAGACCAGCGAGAACAAGGTCGAGCGCAGCGCTCGCAAGGTCCGCGAGGGCCTGGTCGTCAGCGACAAGATGGACAAGACCGTGGTCGTGTCCGTCGAGGACCGCGTCAAGCACGCGCTGTACGGCAAGGTCCTGCGCCGGACCAGCAAGCTCAAGGCGCACGACGAGCAGAACGAGTGCGGCGTCGGCGACCGCGTCCTCCTCATGGAGACCCGGCCGCTGTCCGCCACCAAGCGGTGGCGCGTCGTGCAGATCCTCGAGAAGGCGAAGTAGTCCCTCTCGCCTTCCGGCGAGGACAATCCCATCCAGTTCGGCCAGGCTCGCCGTCCCTGAGGCGGCGAGAACCAGCTCGACAACCAGGAGAAACTGATGATCCAGCAGGAGTCGCGACTCAAGGTCGCCGACAACACCGGTGCGAAGGAGATCCTCTGCATCCGTGTTCTCGGTGGCTCGGGTCGACGCTACGCCGGTATCGGCGACGTGATCGTGGCCACCGTCAAGGACGCGATCCCCGGCGGCAACGTGAAGAAGGGTGACGTCGTCAAGGCCGTCATCGTGCGCACCGTCAAGGAGCGTCGTCGTCCCGACGGTTCCTACATCCGCTTCGACGAGAACGCCGCCGTCATCCTCAAGAACGACGGCGAGCCGCGAGGCACCCGCATCTTCGGCCCCGTGGGCCGTGAGCTGCGCGAGAAGAAGTTCATGCGCATCGTCTCGCTTGCGCCGGAGGTGCTCTGACATGGCGAAGAAGAACTCTGTGAACATCAAGAAGGGCGACACCGTCAAGGTCATCGCCGGCAAGGACAAGGGTGCCGAGGGCAAGGTCATCTCGGTGCTCCGCGAGGAGCACCGGGTGATCGTCGAGGGCGTCAACCGGATCAAGCGTCACACCAAGGTCGTGAACCAGGGTGGGAACGCCGGGACGACCGGCGGGATCATCACCGCCGAGGCCCCGATCCACGTCTCGAACGTGATGCTCGTCGAGGGTGACGGCGTGACCCGGATCGGCTTCCGCCGTGACGAGGTCACCAAGCGCCGCCCGGACGGCTCGACGTACACCACGACGCGCAGCGTCCGTATCTCGCGCAAGACCGGCAAGGAAATCTGATGACTGAGACCGCACAGCCCCAGGCCTCGGCGACCACCACGCCGCGGCTGAAGACGCGCTACCGCGAGGAGATCCTCCCCGCGCTGCAGTCCGAGTTCGACATCAAGAACGTCATGCAGGTCCCCGGCCTGGTCAAGATCGTCGTCAACATGGGCGTCGGCGAGGCGGCCCGCGACTCGAAGCTGATCGAGGGCGCCGTCCGCGACCTGACCGCGATCACCGGCCAGAAGCCGCTGGTGACCAAGGCCCGCAAGTCCATCGCGCAGTTCAAGCTGCGCGAGGGCATGCCGATCGGTGCGCACACCACGCTGCGCGGCGACCGGATGTGGGAGTTCCTGGACCGCCTGCTGTCGCTCGCGCTGCCGCGCATCCGCGACTTCCGTGGATTGAACCCGAACCAGTTCGACGGCCGTGGCAACTACACGTTCGGCCTCACCGAGCAGGTCATGTTCCACGAGATCAACCAGGACAGGATCGACCGGTCGCGCGGCATGGACATCACGGTCGTGACCACGGCCACCACCGACGACCAGGGTCGTGCGCTGCTCAAGCAGCTCGGCTTCCCCTTCAAGGAGAACTGACATGGCGAAGACCGCTCTGAAGGTCAAGGCCGCCCGCAAGCCCAAGTTCGCGGTCCGGGGCTACACGCGCTGCCAGCGCTGCGGCCGGCCCAAGGCCGTCTACCGCAAGTTCGGCCTGTGCCGCATCTGCCTCCGGGAGATGGCGCACCGCGGCGAGCTGCCCGGCGTCACCAAGTCCTCCTGGTAATCACCTCACCCACGTTGAAGGTCGCGTCGCCTGCCAGCAATGAGCACGGTCGAGGCGAAACCACGACGAGAAAGAACCCATCATGACGATGACTGACCCGATCGCAGACATGCTCACCCGTCTGCGCAACGCCAACCAGGCGTACCACGACGCTGTCTCGATGCCCTACAGCAAGCTCAAGCAGGGGGTCGCCGAGATCCTCAAGCAGGAGGGCTACATCACCTCGTTCGAGGTGAAGGAGCCGGCCGAGGGCGAGGTCGGCAAGACGCTGACCATCACGCTGAAGTACGGCCGCAACCGGGAGCGCTCCATCGCGGGCGTGCGCCGGATCAGCAAGCCCGGCCTCCGGGTCTACGCCAAGC
Source organism: Nocardioides panaciterrulae (assembly GCF_013409645.1). Lineage (NCBI taxonomy): Bacteria > Bacillati > Actinomycetota > Actinomycetes > Propionibacteriales > Nocardioidaceae > Nocardioides > Nocardioides panaciterrulae. Next base: position 828,967 of record NZ_JACCBG010000001.1, read on the forward strand.
ACACGGGTCTCCCGAAGGTGCTCGGCGGCCTGGGCGTGGCGATCATCTCGACCAGCCAGGGCCTGCTGACCGACCGCCAGGCCAACCAGAAGGGCGTGGGTGGGGAAGTCCTCGCCTACGTCTGGTGACGACGAGAACTCGCGAAGGAGAGTAAAAGCATGTCGCGCATTGGCAAGCTGCCCATCGCGGTCCCGTCGGGTGTCGACGTCGCGATCGACGACGCGCTGGTGACGGTCAAGGGCCCCAAGGGCACCCTGTCCCACACCGTGGCGAGGCCGATCGCCGTCCAGAGGTCCGAGGACGGCACGCTGGCGGTCACGCGCCCCAACGACGAGCGGGAGAGCCGCTCGCTGCACGGGCTGACCCGCACCCTGATCAACAACATGGTCGTGGGCGTGACCGAGGGCTACGAGAAGAAGCTCGAGATCGTGGGCGTGGGTTACCGCGTCCTGTCCAAGGGCCCGACCCAGCTGGAGTTCCAGCTCGGTTACTCCCACTCGATCACGTTCGACGCCCCCGAGGGCATCACGTTCACCGTCGACGGCCCGACCAGGCTCGGTGTCCAGGGCATCGACAAGCAGTTGGTCGGCGAGGTCGCTGCGAAGATCCGCAAGCTTCGCAAGCCCGAGCCCTACAAGGGCAAGGGCGTTCGCTACGCGGGTGAGCACATCCGCCGCAAGGTCGGAAAGGCTGGTAAGTGACGATGGCGATCTCGCTCAAGAACCGCAAGCACACGGCGGGCCGCGTGAAGTCGCGCCTGCGCCGACAGGCTCGTGGCCGCAAGAGGGTCGCCGGCACCGCCGAGCGCCCGCGCCTGGTGGTCACCCGCTCCTCGAAGCACATGACCGTGCAGGTCGTGGACGACCTGGTCGGCAAGACGCTGGCGTCGGCCTCGACGATGGAGGCCGACCTGCGTGTCCTCGACGGCGACAAGACCGCCAAGGCCAAGCGCGTCGGCGAGCTCGTCGCCGAGCGGGCGAAGGCGGCCGGTGTGGACGGCGTGGTCTTCGACCGCGCCGGCAACAAGTACCACGGTCGCGTCGCGGCCCTGGCCGACGGCGCCCGTGAGGGCGGCCTGACGTTCTGATCGCAACACAGGCAACAGAGAGAAGAGGAAGAGTCTCATGAGCGGAGCCCAGCGCGGACAGCGCGGTGGCGAGCGCCGTGGTGGACGCGACGACCGTCGCGGCCAGGGTGCTGACAAGACCGCCTACATCGAGCGCGTCGTTGCGATCAACCGTGTCGCCAAGGTCGTGAAGGGTGGTCGTCGCTTCAGCTTCACCGCCCTCGTGGTCGTCGGTGACGGTGACGGTCTCGTCGGCGTCGGCTACGGCAAGGCGAAGGAAGTTCCGGCGGCGATCGCCAAGGGTGTCGAGGAGGCGAAGAAGAACTTCTTCCGCGTCCCCCGCATCCAGGGCACCATCCCGCACCCCGTCCAGGGCGAGAAGGCCGCCGGCGTGGTCATGCTGCGCCCGGCCGCGCCCGGTACCGGTGTCATCGCCGGTGGGCCGGTCCGTGCGGTGCTGGAGTGCGCCGGCATCCACGACATCCTGAGCAAGTCGCTCGGGTCGTCGAACCAGATCAACATCGTGCACGCGACCGTCGAGGCGCTGCGGATGCTGGAGCAGCCGGAGAGCGTGGCCGCACGTCGTGGGCTGCCCGTCGAGGACGTCGCCCCCGCCGCGCTGCTCAAGGCGCGCGTCGAGGTCCCGGCCGGGGTCTCCGAGGAGGTCTCGTCCTGATGGCACAGCTCAAGGTCCAGCAGAAGAAGTCCACGATCGGCTGCAAGGCCAACCAGCGCGAGACCCTGCGCACGCTCGGTCTCAAGCGGATCGGCGACGTGGTCGTCAAGGAGGACCGCCCGGAGATCCGGGGCATGGTCCAGACCGTCCGTCACCTCGTGACGGTCGAGGAGGTCGACTGAGATGACGCTGAAGCTTCATCACCTGCGCCCGGCCCCCGGGGCCAAGACCGCCAAGACCCGTGTGGGTCGTGGTGAGGGCTCCAAGGGCAAGACCGCCGGTCGCGGCACCAAGGGCACCAAGGCCCGCTACCAGGTCCCGGCCGCCTTCGAGGGTGGCCAGATGCCGCTGCACATGCGGCTGCCGAAGCTCAAGGGCTTCAAGAACCCCTTCAAGGTCGAGTTCCAGGTCGTCAACCTGGACAAGCTGGGCGACCTGTTCCCCGAGGGTGGCACCGTCACCGTCGAGGACCTGGTCGCGAAGGGCGCCGTGCGCGACAGCCTGCCGGTCAAGGTCCTCGGCCAGGGTGACCTGTCGGTGGCCGTCCAGGTGAGCGCGAACGCGTTCTCCGGCTCGGCCAAGGAGAAGATCGAGGCCGCGGGCGGCACCACCACGGTGGTCTGAGACCCGCTCGTACGAAGCGCTGGGGCGCGGAAGGTTCCGTTCGGAACCGGCCGCGCCCCGACGCACAACTAGGACCCGCGTGACGCCTGTTAGGGTTGCGCGGGCCCTCGACCCGGTGGTCGAGCCGTCGAGTTCCGAGGCCCGTACCCCGCTCGGAGAAAGAGGATCCAGTGCTAGGCGCGTTCGCGAACGCTTTCCGAACCCCGGACCTGCGGCGCAAGCTGCTGTTCGTCCTGATGATCATCGCGATCTTCCGGCTCGGATCCCAGATCCCGACCCCCGGCGTGAACGTCGGCAACGTGCAGAGCTGCATCGCCGACGTCGGCAACTCCGGCGTCTACAGCCTGATCAACCTGTTCTCCGGGGGCGCGCTGCTCCAGCTGACGGTGTTCGCGCTGGGGATCATGCCCTACATCACCGCCAGCATCATCCTCCAGCTGCTCGTCGTGGTCATCCCACGACTCGAGGCGCTGAAGAAGGAGGGGCAGCAGGGGCAGACCAAGATCACGCAGTACACCCGCTACCTCACCCTGGGGCTGGCGCTGCTGCAGGCCACCGGCATCGTGGCGCTGGCCCGGTCCGGCCGGCTGCTGAACGGCTGCACCAAGCCGCTGCTGCACAGCAACGGCACCGAGACCTTCCTGGTCATGGTCGTCACCATGACCGCGGGCACCGCGGTGATCATGTGGCTCGGTGAGCAGATCACCGAGCGCGGCATCGGCAACGGCATGTCGATCCTGATCTTCACCCAGGTCGTCTCCCGCTTCCCGACCTCGCTGTGGGCGGTCGGCAAGGAGAAGGGCTGGTGGGTCTTCGGCGTCGTGGTCGTGATCGGCCTGCTGATCATCGCGGCGGTCATCTTCATCGAACAGGCGCAGCGGCGGATCCCGGTGCAGTACGCCCGCCGGATGGTCGGGCGCAAGATGTTCGGCGGCAGCTCGACCTACATCCCGCTGAAGGTGAACCAGGCCGGCGTCATCCCGGTCATCTTCGCCTCGTCGCTGCTCTATCTGCCCGCGATGGCGGCCCAGTTCAACCAGGACAGCACCTCGGGCTGGGTCGGCTTCATCAACACCTACCTGGTCAAGGGCGACCACCCGCTCTACATGTTGATGTTCTTCCTGCTGATCGTCTTCTTCACCTACTTCTACGTCTCGATCACCTTCGATCCCGCGGAGGTCGCCGACAACATGAAGAAGTACGGCGGGTTCATCCCCGGGATCCGCGCCGGCAAGCCGACCGAGGACTACCTGTCCTACGTGCTCTCGCGCATCACCGCCCCCGGCGCGCTCTACCTCGGCATCGTCGCGCTGATCCCGCTGATCGCGTTCGTGTTCATCAACGCGAACCAGAACTTCCCCTTCGGCGGCACCTCGATCCTGATCATGGTCGGCGTCGCGCTCGACACCGTGAAGCAGATCGAGAGCCAGCTCCAGCAGCGCAACTACGAAGGCTTCCTGCGGTAGCCGTCTCTGCCCGGCTGTGCCGTCGGTCTCAAGCGGTGGCGGGCGGAGCGGCGGGGCGAGACGATGCCACCAGCATCGAGACAAGACCAGAACGCCGGCAGGCGCCCGCGGGGGAACCCGTTCGGCACGGAGAAGGAGACACCTCGACGATGCGACTGATCTTGATGGGCCCGCCCGGCGCGGGGAAGGGCACGCAGGCGAAGTTCGTCGCGGAGCACTTCGGCATCCCGGCGATCTCGACCGGGGACATCTTCCGGGCGAACGTCTCGGAGGGCACCGAGCTCGGCCTCGAGGCGAAGCGCTACATGGACGCCGGGGAGTACGTCCCCGATGAGGTCACCAACCACATGGTGCGCAACCGCATCGACGAGCAGGACGCAGAGCCCGGCTTCCTGCTCGACGGCTACCCCCGCACCCTGGCCCAGGTCGAAGAGCTCGACGGCATGATCCGGTTCACCGGTCACCGCCTCGACTCCGTCGTCGTGCTGACCGTCGACGAGGACGAGATCGTCGCCCGGCTGCTCCAGCGCGCCCAGGTCGAGGGTCGCGCCGACGACACCGAGGACGTGATCCGGCGCCGGCAGGAGATCTACGCCGAGCAGACCGAGCCGCTCATCGGGGTCTACCGCGACCGGGGCATCCTCGTCGAGGTCGACGGCATGGGCGAGGTCTCCGACGTGACCCAGCGCATCTTCGACGCGCTGGACCAGATCGCCCAGAGCTGAGGGGCGGGTCGAGCCGATGGGCTTCCGCGACCGCGGGGTCGAGATCAAGACCCCCGAGCAGATCGAGGGCATGCGCGCCGCCGGGCTGGTGGTCGGCAGGACCCTGGAGCTGTTGCGGGCCTCGGTCCGCCCCGGCATCACCACCGGGGAGCTCGACGCGATCGCCGAGGACCACATCCGCAGCAGCGGGGCGACCCCGTCCTTCAAGGGCTACCACGGCTTCCCGGGCTCGATCTGCGCCTCGGTCAACGACGAGGTCGTGCACGGGATCCCGGGGGAGCGGGTGCTCGCGGAGGGCGACGTCGTCTCGATCGACTGCGGCGCGATCACGCTCGACGACTCCGGGCAGGGCTGGCACGGCGACGCCGCCATCACGGTCGCGGTCGGGACCGTGCCCGCCGAGGTCACCGAGCTGATGCGGGTGACCGAGGAGGCCATGTGGCGCGGGATCGCGGCCGCCCGCCTCGGCGGCCGGGTCACCGACATCTCGCACGCGGTGGAGTCCCACGTCCGCTCGCAGGGCGACTACGGCATCCTCGAGGACTACGTCGGGCACGGCATCGGCTCGGCCATGCACCAGCCGCCGAACGTCCCGAACTACGGTCGCCCGGGGCGGGGACCCAAGCTGGTCCGGGGCCTGGCGCTGGCCGTCGAGCCGATGATCACGCTTGGCTCCAAGGAGACCGTGGTGCTCGACGACGACTGGACCGTGCTCTCCGAGGACGGCTCCTGGTCCGCGCACTTCGAGCACACCTTCACGCTCACGCCGGCGGGCGCGTGGGTGCTGACCGCCCTCGACGGTGGCGAGGAGATGCTCGGCCGGCTCGGCGTGCCGTACGGCGGCGCCTGAGCAACCCAGCGCCCCGGGCGTGCCCGAGGCCGGTGGCCGAGCCCGGTGCTGGCCGCCGCCGGGAGCGGGGGTTTGCCCCGCCATGGGAGGATGGCCACGTAGGAGGGGAGTATTCCCGTCACGGTGGTGTCGTCAGTACGGCCCGGGCTCGCCCGGACCCGGTGCCACCGGCTCGCCCGTCGAGCGGAAGAGACCTCCGGAGAACCGACCTGTCGGCGCCGCGGCGCCGCTGACTCCGGAAGAGAGCCGTCTCGATGCTTTCCGTGCTGGGTGACTCCGTCGCCTCCCCGCTGGTGTGGGTGCTGACCCTCGTCGTCACGATCGTGCTGCTGTTCGTCGACCTCGTGGTCATCGCGCGACGTCCCCACGAGCCGACGATGGCCGAGGCCACCCGTCACCTGGCGTTCTTCATCGGGCTCGCCGTGCTGTTCGGGGCCGGGGTGTGGCTGTTCGCCGAGCCGAACGCGCTGTCCTCCCACCCGGGCCCCGAGTTCTTCGCGGGCTGGTTGACCGAGTACTCCCTCTCGATCGACAACCTGTTCATCTTCATCATCATCATGGCCAACTTCTCGGTGCCCCGGCAGTACCAGCAGGCCGCGCTGATGATCGGGATCGTGCTGGCGCTGGTGATGCGCGGGGCCTTCATCCTCGTGGGCGCCGCCGCGATCAACCAGTTCAGCTGGATCTTCTACGTCTTCGGGGCCTTCCTGCTCTGGACCGCGACCAAGCTGGCCCGGGAGGGGCGCAACCGCGACGACGAGGAGGACTACCAGGAGAACCGGGTCGTGCGGTTCGCCGAGCGGCACCTGCCGGCGACGAGCGAGTACGACGGCACCCGGCTCTTCACCCGTGCGGACGGGAAGCGACTGGTCACGCCGATGTTCCTGGTCGTGCTCACGCTCGGCACCACCGACCTGCTCTTCGCGCTCGACTCGATCCCCGCGATCTACGGGCTGACCTCCGACCCCTACCTGGTGCTCACCGCCAACGTCTTCGCGCTGATGGGGCTGCGCCAGCTGTACTTCCTCATCGGCGGCCTGCTGCAGCGGCTGATCTACCTCTCCTACGGGCTGGCCGTGCTCCTCGGCTTCATCGGGGTCAAGCTGGTGCTCCACGCGCTGCACGAGAACGAGCTGCCGTTCCTCAACGGCGGGGAGCCGGTCGACTGGGCGCCCGACATCCCGATCTGGCTCTCGCTGGTCGTGATCGTGGGCACGCTGGCGGTGACCGCGGTGGTGAGCCTGGCGGCGTCCCGGAACATGTCACAGGAGGAAATCGAGCAGCGCACGATCTCGCTGGGGGAGCCCGAGCAGAAGTGACACCGGTGGAATAGGTGAGCGCCGGTGCGGGTTGAGTCCGAGGTGAGTGAGCGACACCCGACCCTGTCCGTCCTCGACCTCGTCCCGGTCCGCAGCGACCAGGCCACCGCCGACGCGCTGTCCGCGACCCTGGACCTCGCGCGGGCGGCGGACTCGCTGGGCTACCGGCGCTACTGGGTGGCCGAGCACCACAACATGCCGGCGGTCGCCGCCACCAACCCGCCCGTGCTGATCGGCCTGGTGGCCGGGGCGACCGAGCGGATCCGGGTGGGCTCGGGCGGGGTGATGCTGCCCAACCACGCCCCGCTGGTCGTCGCCGAGCAGTTCGCGCTCCTCGAGGCGGCCTTCCCGGGGCGGATCGACCTCGGCATCGGCCGCGCCCCGGGCAGCGACCCGGTCACCACCTACGCGCTGCGCCACGGCGCGGGGGGCGTCGACGACGAGGCGGTCTCGCGGTTCCCGGAGTACGTCGACAACGTCCTGGCGATGATGTCCCCGCAGGGGGCCGCGCTCGGGATCAACGGCCGAACCTACCCGCTGCGGGCCACGCCGGCGGCGACCTCGACGCCGGACATCTGGCTGTTGGGCTCCTCGGACTACTCGGCCCGGCTCGCGGCCCAGAAGGGGTTGCCCTACGTGTTCGCGCACCACTTCTCCGGCACCGGCACCGCCGAGGCCCTCGCGCTCTACCGGGACAACTTCCGGCCGTCCGCCGAGCTCGGCCCGGAGGCGGCCGAGCCTCGCACCTTCCTGACCGTGAACGCGGTCGTGGCCGAGACCGACGAGGAGGCCGAGCGGCTCGCGCTCCCGCAGCTGCTCTCGATGCTGGCGCTGCGCACCGGCCAGCCGCTGGCCCCGCAGCAGCTCGTCGAGGAGGCCGAGAAGGTGGAGCTGGCCCCCGCCCACCGCGACCTGGTCGACGGGATGCGCGGGCGCTGGGTGATCGGCTCGCCGGCGCGGGCGCGCGCCCGGATCCAGGAGCTCGCCGCGACCTACGGCGTCGACGAGGTGATGGTGCACCCGGTGGCCGGCGCCCATGTCGGCACCGAGGCCGCGACCGGCCCGGCGCGCGTGGAGACGCTGCGGCTGCTGGCCGGCTGACCGCCGCGCGATTGGTCTTCGACCGCTCATTTCGACTAAACTGGCGTGTCGGCCCAACGTGGGTCTGCTTCGTGGTGCCTCGCGGCTGCCCGGATCGTGGCGAAATCACTTCTTCAGTGAGCTCGTGCGTGCTCGGGATGAGGTCCACGAGCGGCTGCGCGAGGTCCACCTCCACCCCCGGGTGGGGGAGGTTCCCGGGCCACCCGGCTCCGGTCCACACCGGCTCCGGTGCACGACACGGTAGACAACCGACCAACAGATTGTGGAGGACATGCCGAAGAAAGAAGGCGTGATCGAGATCGAGGGCACCGTCGTGGAGGCCCTGCCGAATGCCATGTTCCGCGTCGAGCTGAGCAACGGGCACAAGGTTCTCGCCCACATCAGCGGCAAGATGCGCCAGCACTACATCCGGATCCTCCCCGAGGACCGGGTCGTGGTGGAGCTCTCGCCGTACGACCTCACCCGAGGTCGGATCGTCTATCGGTACAAGTGACAGCCGATAACTGAAAGGGCCTGAAGTGAAGGTCAAGCCGAGCGTCAAGGCCATCTGTGACAAGTGCAAGGTCATCCGCCGCCACGGGCGCGTGATGGTGATCTGCGAGAACCCCCGTCACAAGCAGCGCCAGGGCTGAGTCGACAGCGACTCAGGGTCGACCGGTCCGTGCCGCCAGGCGCGGACGGATCGACACCCAGCACGACGAGAACTGAACACCGCAACGTGATCGCTTAGGCCGCGAGGCCGAAACACCTCCGGAGCAGGGGCCGGAGCCCGGGTCGACGACCCGGGACGCGACACGACCGAAAACCCCTGTGCGAATCGAAGGGACACCGCCAGAACATGGCACGCCTTGTTGGTGTCGACCTCCCGCGCGACAAGCGCATCGAGGTCGCACTCACCTACATCTACGGCATCGGCCGTACCCGCGCCCAGCAGCTGTTGGAGGCCACCGGGGTCAACCCCGACCTCCGCGTCCACGAGCTGGGTGACGAGGAGCTGGTCAAGCTGCGTGACGAGATCGAAGCCAACTTCAAGATCGAGGGTGACCTCCGTCGCGAGGTCCAGGCCGACATCCGCCGCAAGATCGAGATCGGCAGCTACCAGGGTCGCCGCCACCGCATGGGCCTCCCGGTCCGCGGTCAGCGCACCAAGACCAACGCGCGTACCCGCAAGGGCCCCAAGCGCACGGTTGCCGGCAAGAAGAAGGCCAAGTAACCCGAAGCGTGCTTCGGGTTCGGGCCACCGAACCGATCCGATCTGTTGACCTGACCCACCTCGGGTCACCGGGCGAAGCCCGGAGAGAACCCTAAGAGGAGCTCCCGTATGCCTCCCAAGAGCCGCACCGCGGCCGGCGCGAAGAAGGTGCGCCGCAAGGAGAAGAAGAACGTCGCTCAGGGCGAAGCCCACATCAAGAGCACGTTCAACAACACCATCGTCACGATCACCGACCCCACCGGGGCGGTGATCTCGTGGGCCTCCGCCGGCACCGTCGGCTTCAAGGGCTCGCGCAAGTCCACTCCGTTCGCTGCGCAGATGGCCGCCGAGGCTGCCGGGCGTCGGGCGATGGAGCACGGGATGAAGAAGATCGACGTCTTCGTGAAGGGCCCGGGTTCGGGCCGCGAGACGGCGATCCGTTCGCTGGGTGCGATCGGCCTCGAGGTCGGCACCATCCAGGACGTCACCCCCACGCCCCACAACGGATGCCGGCCGCCCAAGCGCCGTCGCGTCTGATCGCCCGCACCCAGCGAATCCAAGGAGTCTGAACCATGGCCCGCTACACCGGCCCCATGACCAAGAAGTCGCGTCGTCTCGGCGTCGACCTCGTTGGTGGCGACGCGGCGTACGAGCGTCGTCCCTACCCGCCCGGCCAGCACGGCCGCGGCCGCATCAAGGAGAGCGAGTACCTCCTCCAGCTTCGTGAGAAGCAGAAGGCGCGCATCTCCTACGGCATCCTCGAGCGTCAGTTCCACAACTACTACGTCGAGGCCTCCCGCCGTGCCGGCAAGACCGGCGACAACCTGCTGCAGCTGCTCGAGTGCCGTCTCGACAACGTGGTCTACCGTGCCGGCTTCGCCCGCACGCGCCGCCACGCCCGCCAGCTCGTCGTGCACGGGCACTTCCGGGTCAACGGCAGGAAGGTCGACATCCCGTCCTTCCAGGTGACCGCCCACGACGTCATCGACGTCCGCGAGAAGTCCCTCGAGATGACCCCGTTCATCGTGGCTCGCGAGACCCACGGTGAGCGCGTCGTCCCGGCGTGGCTCGAGGCCATCCCGTCGCGCATGCGCATCCTGGTGCACCAGCTCCCGGTCCGCGCACAGATCGACGTGCCGGTCCAGGAGCAGCTGATCGTGGAGTACTACTCGAAGAAGTAATCGCCACGCGCCGGCCCCCGACCCAGGTCGGGAGCCGGCGCGGGCACCCACTTCCTTTTCACCAACGCAGTTCGGGCCCCTCAAATAGCGGTCGGGCCCGGAAAGGAAAGAATCAGTGCTCATCGCACAGCGCCCCACCCTGTCGGAAGAGTCCGTCGACGAGTTCCGTTCGCGCTTCGTCATCGAGCCGCTGGAGCCTGGCTTCGGCTACACCCTCGGCAACTCGCTGCGGCGCACCCTGCTGTCGTCGATTCCCGGCGCATCCGTCACCAGCATCAAGGTCGACACCGTCCTGCACGAGTTCTCGACCATCGAGGGCGTCAAGGAAGACGTCACCGAGATCATCCTCAACCTCAAGGGCCTCGTCGTCTCCTCCGAGCACGACGAGCCGGTCACCATGTACCTCCGCAAGTCCGGCGCCGGTGACGTCACCGCCGCCGACATCGCGCCCCCGGCCGGTGTCGAGGTGCACAACCCGGACCTGAAGATCGCCACCCTGTCCGACAAGGGCAAGCTGGAGATGGAGCTCGTCGTCGAGCGCGGTCGGGGCTACGTCTCGGCCGTGCAGAACAAGGGCGCCGACAACGAGATCGGCCGGATGCCGGTCGACTCGATCTATAGCCCGGTCCTCAAGGTCACCTACAAGGTCGAGGCCACCCGTGTCGAGCAGCGCACCGACTTCGACAAGCTGGTCATCGACGTCGAGACCAAGCCGTCGATCCGTCCCCGTGACGCGATCGCCTCGGCCGGCAAGACCCTCGTCGAGCTGTTCGGCCTGGCCCGCGAGCTGAACGTCGAGGCCGAGGGCATCGACATCGGCCCCTCGCCGGTCGACGAGCAGCTGGCCGCGGACCTCGCCCTCCCGGTCGAGGACCTGCAGCTGACCGTCCGCTCCTACAACTGCCTCAAGCGCGAGGGCATCCACACCGTGGGTGAGCTCATCTCGCGCTCGGAGCAGGACCTGCTCGACATCCGCAACTTCGGTGCGAAGTCGATCGACGAGGTCAAGGCCAAGCTGGTCGAGATGGGCCTGTCCCTGAAGGACAGCGCGCCCGGCTTCGACCCGCACGCGGCCCTGGCGGCGTACGGCGACGACGACGACGACGCGTTCGTCGAGGACGAGCAGTACTGATCCCGGGTCGGTGGGGGCCGGTGACCGGCCCCCACCACCACCCAAACCGACCCGTTCGGGTCGTCTACCCCGGTACCTGACACGGCCGGAGAGAAAAGAGAGACGCAATGCCCACTCCCAAGAAGGGCGCCCGCCTCGGCGGCAGCCCGGCCCACCAGCGCCTGATCCTCTCGAACCTGGCCACGGCCCTGTTCGAGCACGGCCGGATCACCACCACCGAGGCCAAGGCGCGCGTGCTGCGCCCGGTCGCGGAGAAGCTGATCACCAAGGCGAAGAAGGGCGACCTGCACAACCGTCGCGAGGTCCTCAAGACCATCCGCGACAAGGGTGTCGTGCACGTGCTGTTCACCGAGATCGCGCCGACCTTCGCCGAGCGTCCGGGTGGCTACACCCGGATCACCAAGATCGGCCCCCGCAAGGGCGACAACGCCCCCATGGCGGTCATCGAGCTGGTGACCGAGGCGTACTCGCCGAAGCCGGCCGCGTCGAAGGCGAAGACGGCCGTGGCGCCGAAGGCCGCTCCGGTCGAGGAGACCCCGGCCGAGGACGAGGCCACCGAGGCCCCCGCCGAGGACGCCCCCGCCGAGGACGCTCCCGCCGAGGACGCCCCGGTCGAGATGACCGAGGAGACCGTGCCGGAGAGCACCGTCGCCGAGGCCGAGGAGACCGAGGACAAGGCCTGAGCCTGCTCAGGTCAGCGAAGGCCCGTCACCCGCGAGGGTGGCGGGCCTTCCTCGATTTTTCGCGCCCCTCTCGCGCCCCTCTCGCGCCCCTCTCGCGCCCTCGCGCGGTCAGGCTCCGCGGGGCAGTGCCCGCCGGGCACTCCCGACCCGCCGTTCGCCGAGGTCGGCGCGGCGGCCCGCGGCCCACCCCTCGGCCCCACCCGAGCCGGACAGCTGCCGGGGTGGCGCGGTGGTGAGGTAGGGGTAGGCCTGGTTGAGGGCGGCCTCGACGAGGGCGGACCGATCGGCGAGGACCAGCTCCGTGGAGCTCCCGGCCTCGCGGAACCTGTCGGAGGACTCTGCCCGGGCTCGCTGCTCCGCGGCCTTGAGGCGGTCGCCGATCGCCATCCGGAAGCCGGCGAGCCAGGACCGGCGGAAGGCAGCCTTGTGCTCGCCGGGCGGGACGTGGGTCCGGGACAGGCCGGTGGCGGCCTGGAGAAGCAGGCTGGTGAAGAGCAGCTCGGTGCGCTCGAGGTCGCAGTGGTGGCCGAACAGGTGCAGCGAGAGCTCCTTGCGTCCGTCGCGCCAGCGGGTCCGCTGCACCGTCTGGCAGCGCAGCCGCCCGGCGACGGTCGAGAGCAGGTCGGCCTTGTCCGCGGCGTACGGCGCGTCCATGGTCAGCACCCGGTCACCCACCGGGTCGCGGGTGGGATCCGCCTGTGCGAGCAGGACTTGGTCGATGCCGTAGTCGGCGATGAGCTGGGCCGCCTTGGCGGTGTAGGTGACCGCCTCGTGCTCGGTGGCTGCGGGGTCCTCGGCCAGGGCCAGCAGCTTGCGGACCTTGGCAAGGATCGGGTCGGGGTGGGTCATCGGGGCCTCCGTCTGGTCAGGGCGTCACCCTTGCAGCCCCCGGGGACAGCCGAGTAACGGTCCGGGCGCCGACGTGGCCGGGTCAGGAGCCCCCTCCTTGCAAGGCACCGGGCCAGCACGCGTCGAGCAGCTTGTGCGCCTCGGCCAGGGAGGCGCCGATCCGGCGCAGGCCGGCGGCGTACTCCTCCGCGGCCCGGCGGGCGTCGGCCGAGCCCGCGGCGGCGGTGCCGGCCACGAAGGTGCCCCGCCGGCCCTCGGTGACCACGACGCCGTCCGCCTCCAGCTCGCGGTAGACCCGGGCCACGGTGTTCACCGCGAGGTGCGCCTCGGCCGCCAGCGCGCGGACGGTCGGCAGCCGGGTGCCGGGAGCGAGCTCCCCGCGGGCCGCGCGCGACGCGATCTGACGACGCAGCTGCTCGAACGGTGGCTCGGAGGCAGCGGGGTCCAGGGGCTCGAGCTCCATGCCCGCAGCCTAGGAGGCCGCGGCACGACACGCCCTGCCACGCGCCGCCCGCGGCAGCAGTTGTCCGGTGGTCTGCCAAGGATCGCCCGGGCGTGGATCGAGGTGGGCCCGCCGCTGCCGCGCCTTGCGCTGTGCGGCAGAGTCTCCCCATGGAACCTGACGTGCTCGTGGTCGGCGAGGCCCTGGTCGACATCGTCAACGCCGCCGACGGCGAGACCAAGGAGTACGCCGGGGGCAGCGCCGCCAACGTGGCCGTCGCGCTGGCCCGGCTGGGGCGCCCGGTCCGGTTCGCCACCAGCTACGCCGACGACCCCCACGGGCGGCTGATCGCCGACCACCTGGAGCGGGCCGGCGTGGCGCTGGCGTGCGACCCCCACGCGGTCGCGCGGACGTCGACCGCCGAGGCCACGATCGGGGTCGACGGAGCCGCGGAGTACGAGTTCGACCTCGAGTGGCACCTCAACGCCGTCCCCGTGGAGCCGCACCCGCTGGTCGTGCACACCTGCTCGCTCGGTGCCGTGCTCGAGCCGGGCGCCGACGAGGTGGTCGCCCTGCTGGAGAAGCTGCGCGAGCACGCGACCGTGAGCTACGACGTCAACGCCCGCCCGGCGATCACCGGCACCGGGCCCGACCTGGTCGACCGGGTCGAGCGGATGGCGCGCCTCGCCGACCTGGTCAAGGCCTCCGACGAGGACCTCGAGGCGCTCTACCCGCGGCTCGGGCTGGTGAAGGTGGCCCGCCGCCTGCTCTCGCTCGGTCCGGCCGCCGTGGTCGTCACCCGGGGCGCGGACGGCGCGATGTGGGTCGGGCCCGACGACGTCGTCGAGATCGGGCCCCACGAGGTCGAGGTGGCCGACACGATCGGCGCCGGCGACACCTTCGGCGCCGCCCTCCTCGACGCGCTCTGGGAGGCCGGCAGGCTCGGCGCCGACCACCGCGAGGAGCTGCGCGAGCTCCGACCCGCCGAGATCGAGGGCCTGCTCGCCCACGCCGCCCACGCCGCGGCCGTCACGGTCTCCCGTCCCGGCGCGGACCCGCCGTACCGCCACGAGCTGCCCGGCCTGCCGTAGCGGGGCTGTGGGCTGCGGGAATCCCCGGCCAGCCGGGGACTCCCTCGGTTGGGGGCCGTTGCAACGCCCATCAACCGCAGGAACTGCCCATCCACCCCCCGGTTCCGAGGCGGGTGCGGCGGTGACGACCGCGATGGGAGGATGCGGGCGTGCGGATCCGGATCGACCTGGCCTACGACGGCACCGACTTCCACGGCTGGGCGGCCCAGCCACGGCTGAGGACCGTGCAGGGTGAGGTCGAGGCGGCGCTGGCGACGGCGCTGCGCGTGCCGGAGGTCTCGGTCGTGTGCGCCGGGCGCACCGACACCGGTGTGCATGCGCGCGGTCAGGTGGTCCACCTCGACGTCGCCGCCGAGCAGCTGGCCGCCTCGGCCGGGCGCTCGCAGGACCCGCCGCTGACCGCGCTGCTGCGCCGGCTGAACGGGATCCTGCCGCCCGACGTCCGGGCCCGCCGTGCGGAGACGGTCCCCGAGGGCTTCGACGCCCGGTTCTCGGCGCTGTGGCGCCGCTACGCCTACCGCGTCGCCGACGACGCCGCCGTCGTCGACCCGTTGGCCCGGCGCCACGTGCTGGCCTGGTCGCGACCGCTGGACCTGAGCCTGATGAACGCGGCCTCCGCCGACCTGGTCGGCCACCACGACTTCGCCTCCTTCTGCAAGCGGCGCGAGGGCGCCACCACGATCCGCACCCTGCTGGGCCTCGACTGGTCCCGGGACGCGACCGGCGTCGCCGTGGCCACCGTCCGCGCCGACGCGTTCTGCCACAGCATGGTGCGGGCCCTGGTCGGCTGCCTGCTCGCGATCGGGGAGGGCCGCCGCCCGGTCACGTGGGCCGGCGAGCAGCTGAGCGCCCGCGAGCGCGACCCCGCGGTGAGCGTGGCGCACGCGCACGGCCTCACGCTCGAGGAGGTCGCCTACCCCGCGGACGAGGAGCTCGCCGCCCGTGCCGACCGGACCCGGGCGAGGAGAACCCCAGTGGGAGCGGTCGAGGAGACAGGAGCGCCGTGAACGAGCACTACTTCACCGCCGACCCGGAGACGCCGTTCGCGCGGGAGTCCTTCACCTGCGAGGCCTGGGGGCACCAGCTCGGGCTCACCAGCGGCGCGGGCGTGTTCAGCCGCGGGCACCTCGACCACGCGACGGCCGTGCTCCTCCGGGAGACCGAGCCGCCGGCGGCCGGCCGGGTCCTCGACCTCGGCTGCGGGTACGGCGTGATCGGCCTGGCGATCGCTGTCGCCGCCCCCCACACGGTGGTCACCGGCCTCGACGTCAACGAGCGCGCGGTGCTGCTGGCCAACGAGAACGCCGCGGCGCTCGGCGTCGCCGACCGGTTCACCGCCACCACGGCCGCCGGCGTCGACCCGGGCGCGACGTACGACGAGATCTGGTCCAACCCGCCGATCCGGATCGGCAAGCAGGCGCTGCACGACCTGCTGCTGACCTGGCTGCCGCGGCTGGTGCCCGGCGGCCGCGCGGTGCTGGTGGTCGGCAAGAACCTCGGCGCCGACTCCCTGCAGCGCTGGCTGGGCGAGCAGGGCTACCCGACCGAACGGCTCGCCAGCGCCAAGGGCTTCCGGGTGCTGGAGAGCCGTCGGGAGTGACCGAGGCGCGCGTCACCGTCCGGCTCCGCCGGGGGACCGCGCAGGTTCACCGTCGCGGCCCCACGGGCAGGATGGCGCCATGACCTTCGAAGCCGCCGACAACCGTTACGACACTGACGCCACCGGCATGCAGTACCGCTTCACCGGGCGCAGTGGCCTGAAGCTGCCCGCCCTGTCGCTCGGCCTGTGGCAGAACTTCGGCACCGACCGGCCCGAGGAGACCCAGCGCGCGATCCTGCGCCGCGCCTTCGACCGGGGCGTGACCCACTTCGACCTCGCCAACAACTACGGCCCGCCGTACGGCCGCGCCGAGGAGAACTTCGGGCGCTACCTCCGCGACGACTTCAAGCCCTACCGCGACGAGCTCGTCGTCTCCACCAAGGCCGGCTACGACATGTGGCCGGGCCCCTACGGCCAGGGCGGCGGCTCCCGCAAGTACGTCCTCGCCTCGCTGGACCAGTCGCTGACGCGGCTCGGCCTGGACTACGTCGACATCTTCTACAGCCACCGCTTCGACGCCGAGACGCCGATCGAGGAGACGATGATGGCGCTGGACCACGCGGTCCGGCAGGGCAAGGCGCTGTACGTCGGGATCTCGTCGTACTCCGCCTCGAAGACCCGAGAGGCGGCGCGGATCGCCCGCGAGCTGGGCACGCCGCTGCTGATCCACCAGCCGTCCTACTCGCTGCTGAACCGCTGGATCGAGGAGGAGCTGCTCGACGAGCTCGAGCAGCAGGGGATGGGCTGCATCGTGTTCACGGCGCTGGCGCAGGGGCTGCTGACCGACAAGTACCTCGGCGGCGTGCCCGAGGACTCGCGCGCCGCGCGCCAGGGGTCCACGATCCCCGGCGAGCACCTCGACGAGACCGTGCTCGGCCACGTCCGGCGGCTCAACCAGATCGCCGAGGAGCGCGGCCAGAAGCTGGCCCAGCTGGCGCTGCAGTGGGTGCTGCGCGACCAGCGGGTGACCTCGGCGGTCATCGGCGCGAGCTCGGTCGAGCAGCTCGACACCAACCTCGACGCGCTCGCCGGGCCCCCGCTCACCGACGAGGAGCTGGCCGCGATCGACAAGGACGCGGTCGACTCGGGCGTCAACCTCTGGGCCAAGCAGACCGAGGACTGACCCCGCCCGGGGGGGGCCGCCGGCGGCCGGTCTCAGTCGCCGCGGGCGGTCTCCCACAGCCCGGCGCCGAGCAGCACCAGCACGGCCAGCAGCGCCCCGGCCAGCACGTCGACGACGTAGTGCTCCCCGTCGTAGACGAGGGCGACCGCCATGACGACGGGATAGGCGAGCAGCAGCCAGCGCGCCCGGGACCGGAGCCGCTGGATGCCGTAGAGGGCCAGCAGGAACGCCATGCCCGCGTGCAGGGAGGGCATCGCCGCGACCGGGTTGCCGATGCCCCGCAGCGCGAGGTCAAGGTGGCCGAGCCCGAGGTCGGACCAGCCGCGCCCGGTCAGCCGGTGCACCCCGTCGGGGAGGTAGCCGTCGCGGGCGGCCAGCCACGGCGGCGCCATCGGGTAGACGACGTAGATCGCCAGCGCCGCGAAGCTGATCGTGAGGTAGCGGCGCATCCAGCGCACCCACTCGACCCGGTTGCGGACCCACAGCACCGTCGCCAGCGTCAGCCCGGTCAGGAAGTGCGAGAGGTAGACGCTGGTGAGCACCACGTCGTACCACCGCGGCGGCAGGTGGCGGTGGCACGGCGTCCCGCACCAGGCCTCCTGGAGCCGCTGGGTGGGGGTGACGCCGGCGCCGAGCCAGCGGTCGACGACGACCGGCATCGAGAAGTGCGGCGCGATCCCGAGGTCGTCGGTGACCCCGCGGCTGTACATGTAGGCCGTGAGCGCGACCAGCGGCAGCCACCAGTCGCGCAGGAACGCGAGGTGGTAGCTGGGCCGGGCACGGGCGTTCCAGGCGACCGTGGCCAGCCACAGCCAGCCGAACACCACGAAGACCTGGCGGGGGACGCCGAGCTCGACGGTCCAGAGCACGAGCAGGCCGAGGTACGCCGACATCGTCGTGCCTCGCAGCCACGCCGGCGTGGCGGGTGCCCGGGCCCGTCCCCGCCGTGCGACCTCCGGCGACGCCGACGCCATGCTTCGACGCTAGGCAGACGCGGGGCCGCCGTTCACCCCCCATATGTGGGAGGACCGGGTGGTCCGGGCTCAGACCCGGCGCAGCGCCATCAGGGGGCAGGTGCGCACCGCGTGCTCGGCGAGCTCCTCGAGGTGGGGAGGTACGACGGGGTCGCGTTCGCCGGTCCGGCTGAGGGGGAAGCCCCACTCGTCACTGGTCAGCAGCTCCGGCACCAGCTCGGCGCAGGCGCCGTGGCCGTCGCAGCGGGTCCAGTCCACGTGGAGTCGGCTCATCGATGTCCCTCCAGCCCGCAGTGGCCGGCCAGGTGCCGGTCCACGTGGGGGGCGAAGACCCGCATGGTGCTCGCGACCATCCGGGCGGTCCCGTCGGGGTGGGCGCAGGCGCCGCGGCCGGTCACCAGCAGCCGCATCCGGTCGATCTCGGCCGGCAGGCCGGGGTCGGGGGCCCGGCGGGCGAGCCGGCGCAGCCCCTCGGCCATCCGGGGCAGCCCGTTCAGGCACGGGCCGCACTGCTGGGCCGACTCACCGGCCAGGTAGGCCGCGATGTCGGCGGCGACCCGGATCGGGCAGGTGTTCGGGCCCAGCACGTGCAGGACGCCGGCGCCGACGGTGGCGCCGTACTCCTTCAGCGCCGACCCGGTGAGCGGGGTGTCGAGGGCCCAGCCCGGCACCCACGCGCCGTGGTAGCCGCCGACCAGCACCGCGACGGGAGCATCCGGCTCGGCAGGGGCGAGCACCCGGGACAGCGGGGTGCCGCGCCCGGCCTCGACCACGCCCGGGTGCGCGACGGCGCCGCTGATCGAGAACAGCGAGGTCCCGGGGTCCTCCTCGGTCCCCACCCGGCGGAACCAGTCCGCGCCGTGCCTGGCCAGCAGCGCCACCTGGGCCAGCGTCTCCGCGTTGAGGACCAGGGTGGGGCGCCCGTCGAGCCCGCGGGTCGTGACCCGGACGAGCGGGTCGCTCGGCACCGCGGGCCGGCCGCCGAGCTGGTTGACGAGCGCGGACTCCTGGCCGGCGACGAAGCCTCCGTCGAGGCGGGCGACCTCCACGCCGCGGCCCCGGGCGGCCTCCTCGGCCGCCGCCGGGTGCACGTCGGGACCGATCGCCAGCACCAGGCGGCGGGCGCCGATCGCGCGGCCGACCACCGCCAGGCCCTCGACCACCAGGTGCGGCACCCGGGTGAGCAGCACGGCGTCCTTCTTGCTCAGCGGCTCGCCCTCCATGGCGTTGCCGACGAGCACCGGCCGGCGGCGCCCCTCCGCCACCGACCGCACCTTGATCGCGGTCGGGAAGCCGGCGCCGCCGCGACCGGTCAGCCCGGCGTCCTCGACCAGGCCGAGCAGCTGCTCCAGGGTCAACCGGGGCGGGTGCTCGGCCGGCGTGGCGGCGAGCAGCCGGTGCGTGTCGGGCGTGGCCATGGTGCTCATCGGGCGACCTTCCGGGGAGTGCGGTGCCAGCCGCGGCCGGCGTACGACGGGGCGACGCGCCAGGCCACCGCCAGCCCGACGGCGGCGATGCAGACGACGGCGGCGCCTCGGAACCAGGGGGTGGCCGCGTCGGTGCCGTTGCCCAGCGCGTGCAGCAGGGCCACCGGCCAGAACGCGTAGGTCAGCCAGTGGACGGCCCGGAAGACCCGGGGCCCCACCCGGTGCCGCAGCAGGCTGACGACCGTGATGATGCCGAGCAGCTCGACGCCGAGGGTGCCGAGGCCCTGCCACAGCGGCCGGTAGGCGCCGAGGAAGGGCAGGAACAGGTCGACCAGCCGCAGCTGGGCGTAGGGGTCCAGGTAGAGGCAGCCGACGTGCACGGCGACCAGCGCGGTGCCGGTGAGGGCGGCGGTGCGGTGCACGTCGCTGGCGCCGAACCGGCCCAGGCCGGGCACCGGACGTCCGGACCGGGTGAGGACGCCGAGGACCAGCGTGATCGTGAACATCACCAGCGCGACGATGCCGGTGCCCCGGCCGAGGTCCCACAGGGCCTGGTTGCCGAGCGCGCTCATGCCGCGTCTCCCTCGGGTTCGACCGGCCACCCGTGGCACAGGTGGACGGTGCCGTCGCGGTCGACCAGCCGGGCGGGCAGGCCCTGGGCCTCCAGCCAGGCCAGCCCGTGTCGGCCCTTGACGATCGTGGCGGTGGCGGCGGCGTTCGCGTCGCGGCAGCTGGCCGCGACGACGCTGACGGTCCGCCACACCGGGTCGGCGCTGCGACCCGTGCGCGGGTCAACGATGTGGTGCAGCTGCTCGGAGCCCCGGCGCCAGGTGCGCCGGGCCGTGCTCGAGGTGGCGAGGGCGGTGCCGGCGGCCAGGGCGATCTGGCTGGCGGGGTCGCGGTCGGTGTCCTGGACGCGCACCTGCCAGCCGCCGGCCGGGGCCGGCCCTGCGGTGGCGATGTCGCCGCCCAGGCTGACCAGCACGCCCACGCCGAGCCGCTCGGCCACCAGGGTTGCGGCGCGGTCCGCGGCGACCGCTTTGGCGGTGGCGCCGAGGTCGATCTCGAGGCCCTCGGGCAGGCGCAGCCGGCGGCCGTCCAGCCGCAGCACCCGCCAGCCGGGGACCGGCCGGACGACCGCGACGAGCCGCGGACCGCTCTCGACCAGGCGGATGTCGCGGTCGTAGCCGAGGCCCGACAGGGCGGCGCCCACGGTCGGGTCGACCGCCCCGCCGGTGCGGTCGGCGTCCTCGAGCGCGGCGGCGAGCAGGTCGGCCAGCACGGGGGAGACCAGCACCGAGCCGTCGGCGCCCGGCCGGAGCCGGCGTACCTCCGCGTCGGGGCGGAACCGGCTGGCGGCCAGCTCGATCTCCGCGAGCAGGTCGTCGACCAGCAGCAGGGCCGGCTCCAGCGCGGCCCGGTCGGTCACCACCAGGCGGGCGCGGGTGCTCCACAGCTCCCAGTCGCGGGCCGCGACCGGCGCGTGGCCGAGGGACGGCGCGGCCATCTCAGGAGCCGCTCGACTGCGCCTGCGGTGCGGACCCGGAGCCCGGCTGCGGCGCCGGGACCTGCTGGAAGGACTGGGTCTGCTGGGGCTGCTGGCTGCGCTGCAGGTTCGTGCCCTGCCGGACGCCCTGCTTGCCGGCCCGGTGGTTGGTCCCGGCCAGGCCCGACTGCCCGGACTGGGTCCCGGTGCCGGTGCCGGACGAGGCGCTGGTCGTCTGGGTCGCCAGGCCACAGGCCGCCGTCACGCCCAGGGACGCCGTGACGGCGCCGACGACGAGGGAGCGTCGTACGGTGCGGATGCGGCGGATGCGGTCGTTGCGGTCGGAGGTCATGGGTGCCTCACTCCTCGGGTTGGGCGTGCTTCCAGGTTGACCCCGGTCCCTGTGCCCTCCCTGTGAACCCGGTTCGCGTTCCCTTACTGCCCGCCCGGGTGCCCAAACCCGGGGTTTTGGCCCAACTCAACCCGGGGCGGGGCCCAACTCAACCCGGGACGGGGCCCAACTCAACCCGGGGTTCGGCCCAACTCAACATGCGCACCACGGGTAAACGGGATGCCGGGGGCGGGGGTGATGACGGACAATCGTGCGACGTGGGACATGTGGACGTGGCCGGGGTCCGGTTCGAGCTGCCGGACGGGCGGGTGCTGCTCGACGACGTGTCGTTCCGGGTCGGGGAGGGCGCCAAGGTGGCGCTGGTCGGCGCCAACGGCGCCGGCAAGACCACCCTGCTCCGGATCATCGCCGGCGAGCTCCAGCCGCACGCCGGCGTGGTGACCCGCAGCGGCGGCCTCGGCGTGATGCGGCAGTTCGTGGGGCACGGGGGTGCCGACGAGACCGTGGCCGACCTGCTGCTCTCGGTGGCGCCGATGTCCGTGCGCACGTGGGCGCACGAGGTCGCGACCCAGGAGCTGCGGCTGATGGACGACGACAGCGAGCCGATCCAGATGGCCTACGCCGAGGCGCTCTCGCAGTACGCCGACGCCGGTGGCTACGACCTCGAGGTGATCTGGGACAAGGTCACGACCGCGGCCCTGGGCGTGCGCTTCGACCGGGCGAAGTACCGCGCCCTGCCCACGCTCTCCGGGGGTGAGCAGAAGCGGCTGGTGCTGGAGTACCTCCTGCAGGGGCCCGACCAGGTGCTGATCCTCGACGAGCCGGACAACTACCTCGACGTGCCCGGCAAGATCTGGCTCGAGCAGCGGATCCGGGAGTCGGACAAGACGATCCTCTACATCAGCCACGACCGCGAGCTGCTGAACAACACCGCCACCCGGGTCGTGACGGTCGAGCTCGGGAGCGCGGGCAACCAGGTGTGGACGCACCCGGGCGGGTTCGCGTCCTACCACGAGGCGCGCCGCGACCGGTTCGCCCGCTTCGAGGAGCTGCGCCGGCGCTGGGACGAGGAGCACGCCAAGCTCAAGGCGCTGGTGCTGATGTACAAGCAGAAGGCGGCGTACAACGACGGGCTGGCCAGCCGCTACCAGGCCGCGCAGACCCGGCTGCGCAAGTTCGAGGAGGCCGGGCCGCCCACCGAGCAGCCGCGCGAGCAGCAGGTGCGGATGCGGCTCACCGGCGGCCGCACCGGCAAGCGGGCGGTCGTCTGCGAGCACCTCGAGATCTCCGCCGGCGGGTCCGCCGACGGGCCGGGCGGTGAGGCGGCGCCGACGGCGCTGATGAAGCCGTTCGACCTCGAGGTCTGGTACGGCGAGCGCGTCGCCGTGCTCGGCTCCAACGGCTCGGGGAAGTCCCACTTCCTGCGGCTGCTGGCCGCGGGTGGCTCCGACCCGGACGTCGAGCACCGGCCGGTGGGGGGCCCGGAGGGCCCGTCCGACGCGACGATCGCGCCGGTGCGCCACACCGGCAAGGCCAAGCTGGGCGCACGGGTGCGACCGGGCTGGTTCGTGCAGACCCACGAGCACCCCGAGCTGGTCGGCCGCACCCTGCTGGAGATCCTGCACCGCGGCGACGAGCATCGAGCCGGGATGGGCCGGGAGCAGGCCAGCCGGGTGCTGGACCGCTACGAGCTCGCGCACGCGGCCGAGCAGCGCTTCGAGTCGCTCTCCGGCGGCCAGCAGGCGCGGTTCCAGATCCTGCTGCTGGAGCTCTCCGGCGCCACGCTGCTGCTGCTCGACGAGCCCACCGACAACCTCGACGTGCAGTCGGCCGAGGCGCTGGAGGAGGGCCTGGAGTCCTTCGAGGGGACGGTCATCGCGGTGACCCACGATCGGTGGTTCGCCCGCGGCTTCGACCGCTTCCTCGTCTACGGCGCCGACGGCGAGGTCTACGAGACCCCCGAGCCGGTGTGGGACGAGGGGCGGGTGGTCCGCGCCCGATGAACCCGAGGAGTCAGCTGCAGGTCGTCGAGGTCGACCCCGCCGACGACGCCACGATCGCCGCCTGGCACGCGGTCTACGCCGCCTCGGCGCGCCAAGAGCTGGGCCCGGTCGCGGTCCCGTGGCAGCACGAGGAGCTGCGCGTGATGGTGCAGGAGCGCGGCCGCCGGCAGGCGCTCACGGCGTACGCCGGGCTGCGCGACGGCGAGGTGGTGGCGGCCGGCCTGCTCACGCTGCCGTTGCTCGACAACCGGCACCGCGCCGAGCTCGACGTCCACGTGCACCCGGCGCTGCGCCGCACCGGCCTGGGGTCGCAGCTGCTCGCGCACCTGGAGGGCCGGGCCCGGGAGGCCGGCCGCACGGTCATGTCCGCCGAGGCGTCCTGGCCCTGGACGGCCGGCCCGCAGGGGGCCGGTCGGGCGGGCCCCGAGTTCGCCCGGCGGCACGGCTACCACCTGGGCATCTCCGACGTGCAGCGGATGCTCGAGCTGCCGGTCGCGGAGGACCGGCTGGCGGCGCTGCGGGACGCGGCGGCCCCGCACCACGCGGACTACGAGGTGCGCGCCTGGGTGGGGCCGGTGCCGGACGACCTGGTCCGCGGGTGGGTCGAGCTGGAGGCGTCGATCGACACCGAGGCGCCGGTGGGCGGGCTCGACCTGGAGCCGCGCGCCGCCGACCTGGCGGCCTACCGCGAGGACGAGACGCTGACCGCCCGGCAGGGGCGCACCAAGATCAACGCCGTCGCGCTGACGCGGGCCGCCGAGGTGGTCGCCTACAGCGACCTGGCGACGACCGTGCACGAGCCCGAGCGGGCCTATCAGTGGGGCACGCTCGTCCGGCGCGACCACCGCGGGCACCGGCTGGGGCTGGCGCTCAAGCTCGCCACGCTGACGCTGCTCCAGCAGGGCTGGCCGGCCGTGCGCCAGGTGATGACCTACAACGCCGAGGTGAACACCCCGATGATCGCGGTCAACGAGCTGATGGGCTACCGGCCGGTGGCCCGCCTGGGCGAGCTGCAGAAGCGGCTCGGCGACTGACCTCCACCACCCCGTGCCCGCCGCGCTCGGCGTCGGTCATGAGGTGCGAGACGAACGGGTAGTGGCCCGGCCGGTGGAAGGTCAGCTCCACGAACCCGCCCTGCGCCGGCCCCAGGTCGAGCACCTGGGACCCGCCGTGCTCGGCGTTGCCGCGCCGCAGCGCGTAGGCCCCCTCGCGGAAGACCGTGTCGAACTGGCCACCCACGACGTGGAAGTAGCTGGGCCGGTCCGGCCCGGCGTCCAGCACCCAGAACCGCACCCGGTCACCCACGCTCGCGCGCAGCGGGTCGTGGTCGTACTGGTCGGCGTAGCCGTTGAAGACCACCGCGTCGGGCTCTTCGGCCGCGAGCTTCCCGAGGTCGAGCTCCCGGCCCTGCGGGCCGAGGTAGAGCTCGGACTGCACCAGCAGGTAGCTGCGATCCACCGGGTCCAGTCCGGGAGGGTCGATGACCACCGCGCCGAAGAGGCCGTTGGCGATGTGGGCCGACATCGGCATCGTGGCGCAGTGGTAGAGCCAGATCCCCGAGCGGTGCGCGGTGAACCGGTAGACCAGCCGGCCGCCGGGCGGGATCGTGCGCATGGCCGCGTCGGGTGCCACCGACCCGGCGTGGAAGTCGATCGAGTGGCCGATCGAGGCGTCGTTCACGAGCGTGATCACGAACCGGTCGCCGACCCGTCCGTGCAGCACCGGCCCCGGCGCCGAGCCGCCGTAGGTCCACAACCGCTGGGTCACCCCCGCCGCCACCGGGGTGACCACGTCGGAGATCCGGAGGGTCCGCCGGTGCACGCGGCCGGGACCGAGGGGTGCGAGCGCGGCGTCGTGCGCCCGGAAGCCCGGGCCCGGGTCGGCGTTCGGATCCATCCGGGCGTCGCCCCGGCCATCGGCCGGCGGGCCGCCGTCACTCGGGGCGGACGCGGGCATGCCGGGCATCGCGGGCACGGCCCGGTCCGGGGCCCGCTGCTGGCCACGCACGTGCACGGCGAGCACCATGCCCATCTGGCGGTGGCCCAGCACCGAGCACCAGCCGGCGACGTCGCGGCCGACCACGGGCACGACCACCCGCGCCGACTCGCCGGGGAGGAGCCGCCCGGAGTCCTGGCCCGAGTCGAGCACGAGGTCGTGGACGTCGGAGTCGTCGGTGTTGCGGACCTCGATCTCGAGCCGGTCCCCGGCGGGCACGTCGAGTGAATCGGGGGTGAAGCGCATGTCGGCGGCCCGGACCACGACATGTGTGGTGTGCCCGGTCGGGGCGACGCCCGCCGCGGCGGACGCGGGCAGGCCGGCGCGTCCCAGCGCCGACGGATCGACCGCCACCCCCGTCGCCACCGCGAGCAGGGTGGCGGCGAGTCCGGTGACGGCCAGGCCGCCGACCTGACCGCGGGGCCGGGACGGCTGCCCCGTGGGTGGGCGCTCGGTGGCCGGGGTGTCGCGCTGCCGCCGGCTGGCCCGGAGGCCGCGGAGGAGCAGCGGGACGAACGACGCCAGCGCGGCCAGGGCCAGGGCCGAGGAGGCGACGCGCACCACGGGAGGCACGGGCAGGAAGCAGAGCAGCAGACCGGCGTTCGTGACCACGATCCGCAGCGGCCAGCCCCGGTCGAGCTCGGCGCTGGCGGCTCGCACCGGCGTCGGGCCGCCTCCGAGTGCGACCGGGACGAGGTAGGACAGCGCGCCGAGCAGCACCTGCGCGGCGAAGCCCGCGGCCAGCGCCGGGGTGGTCCAGCCGAGACGCTC
The DNA here is from genome assembly GCF_013409645.1 of Nocardioides panaciterrulae. Lineage (NCBI taxonomy): Bacteria > Bacillati > Actinomycetota > Actinomycetes > Propionibacteriales > Nocardioidaceae > Nocardioides > Nocardioides panaciterrulae. The sequence continues at coordinate 855,095 of NZ_JACCBG010000001.1, forward strand.
GTGCAGCGCCCCCCAGGAGTCGGAGGTCGCGGTCGCGACGGTGAGGAAGGCCAGCGACCCGGCCAGCCAGGAGACGGCTGCCAGCACCGACCAGGTCGCGAAACCGGCGGGAGGCTTGCGGCGCGCGGCGTCCACGAAGGGCACGGCCAGGACGCCCAGGCCCGCGAGGAAGCCGGCCAGGCCCACCGGGACCAGCGGGCGCAGGCCGAGGAGCGCCGCCCCGGCGGTGACCACGACGCCGAGCACCAGCACGGGCAGCGCCCGGCGCGTGGCGCGCTCGGCGCCCTCGGCGATCCGGGTGCGCAGCATCGTGGGCCACAGCGTGACGAGCGTGCCGAGGACGGTGAGGCCCAGCCAGCCGAGGACGTTGACGGCCGTGTGGGCCAGCATCAGTCGGGCGTGCCACTCCTCGCCCGGCCCGTGGGCCAGGAGCACACCGAGCAGGGCGCCGACCGGCAGCAGGGACGTGGCGGCGAGGTAGTAGTGCACGGTGACCGCGAAGCGCGATCCCAGCGCCCGGTGCAGCCGCCGCAGCAGCGCCGCCCCGTGCCAGGCGACGGCGGTGACCACTGCGGTGGCGCCGATGATCGTCACCGGCCAGTGCGCCGACACCACGCCGGCGACGACCAGGAGCGCGCCGAGGTTGAGCAGCACCAGCCGCCGGTCCTGCGCCCGCACCGCCGCCTCGGTCGCCCTGGTGTGGAGCAGCGCCTCGGCGAAGTACTGGCTCCACACCAGGATCGAGTGGGTGGCTGCCCCGAGGAGCAGCAGGTGGATCATCAGCCAGCGGGGCGCGGGCACGACCGGGTGCGCCAACGCCACCCCGAGCACCGCGAGCAGCCACCCCAGGGCCGGCAGGTCGCGCAGCGGGCGGAAGCGGCGTACCGAGGTGCTCACGCGGCGACCTCGCGCGCGACCCTCTGGGGTGGACGCGCCGCACCGCGCGTGGCCGCCCAGGCGGCGACCCCGACGAAACCCAGCAGCGCCGCGACGTTGATCGCGGCGCCGGCGCGCCAGGCGAGGGTCGAGCCGAGCGCGTCGCCCCACCACACCCGGACGACGAGCGACGCGTGCAGCAGCGCGAGGGGCGCCAGCAGGTGCGGGCGGTAGGGGAGCGGCCGGCGCAGGACCGCCGGCAGGATGACCGGCGCGTGCGCCATCACCATCGAGATGGTGAAGCCGAGGAACACCGCGTGCAGCACCGCGTCGTAGCGAGCCCCTGAGGTCGCGGGACCGCCCAACAGCCACGTGCCAGCGGCGACGGCGAGCCAGAAGTAGCCACCCAGCATGCCCAGGGCCATGAAGCGGGCGGCCCCGTCGCCCCGGACGGTGTGCCGGGCGACGTCGTGCCGAGCCAGCCAGCCCGTGAGCGCGAGCAGGGCGACGCCGAGCAGGACCGACCCCGCGCGGGGCACGAGCAGCGCCAGGCCGACGGCCGCGGCGATCATCGAGGACAGCAGCACGAGCGTCGAGCCGGCGGCCGGCCCCATCGCGATGCGGGCCAGCTCGAGCCTCTTGCCGCCGATGGTGAGGACGACGAACCCCACGAGCCAGGGGACGAGCAGCGGCATCGCGACGCCGCCGAGCCACAGGGCGGCGGCGCCGGTCGCGAGCACCGCGCCCAGCGCCTGCACCAGCACCGCGTCGTCGCGCTGGCGCCGCCACAGGGGCACGTAGACCCCGACCAGGGCGGCGGCACCGAGCACCAGCGCGATCCTCCCGCAGACGAGGGGAGCGGGGCTGAGCAGGAGCAGCCCGCCCGTGCCCAGCAGCGCGGGAGCGGCAAGGGCGGCGCGGCGGCGCAGCGCGACCGCTCGCTCGAGGCTGATCAGCGTGCCCACGAAGGCCAGCACCATCAGCATCCCGTGCACCTGCGGCAGGCGGTCGGTGGCGACCGGGGCGGGCAGGTCGAGCATCTGCAGTGCTGCGTCGAGGCCGGCCAGCATGGCCGCACCCGCGGGGACGAGCAGGAACCCGCGGAGGTTCACCCCCGCTCCCCGCGGCGGTGGTGCATCGCGAGGCGGCAGGCGCCGGGCTCGGCGAACGGCACCAGGGTCACCTCCGCCCCGGGGGCGTCGTACTCGTCCAGCGCCCCGCGGACCAGGCCGAGGTGGACGTTGCAGACGACGTCCGGGTGCCGGTGCGCCGCCTCGAGCAGGGGGCACCGGGTGAGACGCACCTGGTTGGCCCGGGCGTCCGCCTCGGGGGCGAAGCCGACCTCGTCGAGCAGCGCCACCACCTCGCGGCGGGCGGCCACGGCGCCGGTGCGGTCGGGCCGGCCGTGGTCGCGGGCCAGGTCGTGCCCCCACGCGGCGCCGGCCACCGCGGCGTCCTCGGCCGGGTCGGGGCTCGTGCGGTGGATCGCCGAGGCGAGGGTGACGGCGAGGCCGGCGTACTCCGGGGAGGCGGGCGCGGCGGTCGCCGCGTAGAGCCAGGCCGGGCGACCCCGGCCGTCCGGCGCCGCCCGGTGGCGCTCGACGAACCCCTCGGCCTCGAGGCCCTCGAGGTGCTCGCGCACGGTGTTGGGGTGCAGTCGGGTGCTGGCGGCCAGGGCCGCCAGCGTCGTCGGCTCGGGCTGCGCCTCGAGCAGCTCCAGCAGCGCGGTGCGGCTCCGGGTGGTCCGCCCCGGTCGGCTGGCCGGCCGGGCCGGACGAGGGCCGAGGTCCGAGGGGGGGACCAGTTTATTTTCCACGGGATAGAGTGTAGTAAATTGTTGATGGGCCGCCAAGGCGGCGGCTCGAGGTACGGAGGTCGACATGGACAACCTGATCATCGCCACGAGCCGGGCCGACGCCGCCGCAGCCGAGGCGGTCGAGCAGCACCACGCGCAGCTGGCCGGCGCGCTGCGCCTGGCCGTGGAGCGGGTGGTGGCGGCGGCGGTGAGCGGCGGGGACGGCGCGGAACCCGCGCGGGCCGCGCTGGTGCGCTGGTGCCGCGAGGAGCTGGTCCCGCACGCCCTGGCGGAGGAGAAGACGATGTACCCCGCGGCCCACGGCCTGACCGAGGGCCGGCTGCTGGTCGACGGGATGGTCGGTGAGCACGAGGTGATCGTCCGGCTCGTCGAGGAGCTGGCCGCGGCGACCGAGCCGGTGCGCGCCGCCGCCGTCGCGCGGGCGCTGCTCGAGCTCTTCGAGTCGCACCTGGCCAAGGAGAACGAGCTCGTGCTGCCGCTGCTGGTCGCCGCCGCGGACGTCTCGCTCGCGGGGCTGCTCGAAGGGATGCACGACCTGCTGGGCGGCGACGCGCGCGAGCATGCGGGTGGGGAGGGCGCGGGCGCCGGGGCGGGTCACACGTGCACGTGCGGTGAGGTCGATGCGGCCGGCTATCCCGAGCTCGACGCCCGGGCCGTGCCGCACGCGATCCGGCACGCCACGATCTTCGGCGCGCTCGACGCCGTCCACCCCGGCGGCGGGTTGGTGCTGGTCGCGCCCCACGACCCGCTGCCGCTGCTGGCGCAGGTGGAGCAGCGTGCCCCCGGGGCCTTCGAGGTCTCCTACCTCGAGCGGGGGCCGGAGGCCTGGCGGCTGCAGCTCGTCCGCCGCGACGCCTGAGCGACCGAGGATCGCGCGCGCCCGCCGAGCCCCGCGGTGCCCGGCTCGGCGGGGCGGCCACGAGAAGCGGGACCCGCCCCGTCCGGTCGGACGAGTGGGTCCCGCTTCCCCTCTCCAGGGGCGGACGCCGGGCTGGCGGCGTCGTGACGCGCTCGGTCTCCCGTCAGGAGGCGGTGGCGTCGGAGCCCAGCGTGAGCTGGACGGTGTGGCTGCTGCCGCCGCGCTGGTAGGTGAGCGTCACCTTGTCGCCGGGGCGGTAGGCGCGGATCGTCGCGACCAGCGAGTCGGCGCCGGTGATCTGGTGGTCGTCCACCTTGGTGATCACGTCCCCGGTGTGCAGCCCCGCCTTCTGGGCGGTGGAGGCGGTGCTGACCGCGCGGACCTGGGCGCCCTCGCCGAGGTCGAGCCGGCCGGTGGTCGCCGCGTCGGAGACCGAGATGCCCAGCCGCGCGTGCGTCGGGGTCTCGCCGTTCTCCATCTGCTGCACGATCGGCATCACCTCGTCGATCGGGATCGCGAAGCCGAGCCCGATCGAGCCCGACTCGCCGGAGGCGGTGGTCTGGCCGGCGGTGCGGATCGAGGAGTTGATGCCGACGACGCGGCCGCTGAGGTCGGCCAGCGGGCCACCGCTGTTGCCCGGGTTGATCGCGGCGTCGGTCTGGATCGCGGGGTAGACGGTGCTGTTGCCCTGGCTGTCCGAGCCCACGTCGACGGGCCGGTTCAGGGCGCTGACGATCCCGCTGGTCACGGTGGACTCCAGCCCGAACGGCGAGCCGACCGCCACCACGACCTGGCCCACGGCCAGGTCGCCGGAGTTGCCGATCGTGGCCGGGGTCAGGCCGCTGACGCCCTGGGCCTGGATCACCGCGGTGTCGGTGAGCGGGTCGGTGCCGAGGATCTTGGCCGGGGCGGTCGAGCCGTCGTTGAACGAGACCTCGATCTGCCCGGACTGGCCGGCGATCGCGACCACGTGGTTGTTGGTGAGGATCTTGCCGTCGGCGGACAGGATGATCCCGGAGCCCGAGCCCGCCGCCTGGGGGCCGGCCACGTCGATCTTCACCACCGAGGGCAGCACCTCCTGGGCGACCTGCTGCACCGAGCCGTCGGGCGCCGGCTGGGTCGGCGCGGACACCACCTGCGAGGTGGCGGCCGTCGTGGTGCCACCGCCCGGGCCGGAGCCGTTGCCGCCCCACTGGTCCCAGGCGGCGGCGCCGGCCACTCCCGCCGCCCCGCCCACGAACAGGGACGCCGCGACCATCGAGGCGGCGAGCGTCCGGCCGCTCCGACCGCGCGGCGCGCCGCCGGCGGGCGGCAGGGGGGAGCCGCCCGGGGGGACGTAGGGCGGCTGTCCCGGGGGAGGCCCAGCGGGACGCGCGCCGTACGGCGGAGTGGGGGTCGGCCTTTCGTTCGAGGACGGGACGGAGGGAGTGTCGGTCATGAGTACGAGATTGCCGTGCGCTCCTGTGACATTCCTGAGACTGGGCTGCACGCAAGTGAAGAACCCGGCCGCGCGTTGTCGTGGGCGGTGGCCTGCGTCACAATCGGCCCATGACCGCCGCCCCCGCGCCCCGCTTCGTCGACGACCGGCTGGCCCACTGGGCGGAGGCGAACCCCGACGGGGAGTGCCTCACCTACCTCGGCCGGACCTGGAGCTGGGCGGAGTGGCACGACCGGGTGCGCCGCAACGCCGGCGGCCTGCAGGCGCTGGGCATCGGGCGGGGCGACGTGGTGGCGTTCCTCGACCGGAACCACCCCGCCTGCGTCGAGACCACGCTCGCGGCCGGCTCGCTCGGTGCGGCCAACGCGATCATCAACTGGCGGCTGGCCGGGGACGAGGTCGACTACGCCGTCAACGACAGCGGGGCCCGGGTGCTGGTCGTCGGCGCCGAGCTGGCGCCGCTGGTCGAGCGCCTGCGGGACCGGCTGCCCCGGGTGGAGCGGGTCCTCGTCGTGACCCCCGACGGCGGGGACGGCGACGAGTACGAGGCCTGGCTCGCCGCGTCGACGCCCGTCGGCCGCGGCAGTGAGGTGGACCCCGACGACCCCTGCCTGGTGATGTACTCCTCGGGCACGACCGGCCACCCCAAGGGGGTGCTGCTCAGCCACACCAACATGGTCGAGCACACGCTCAACGCCCACGACGGGTGGGAGTTCGAGCCGGGCGACAAGAACATGGTCTCGATGCCGCTGTTCCACGTCGGCGGCTCGTCGTACATCCTCTTCGGGCTGCACGACGGCGTGCCGAGCGTCATGACCCGCGACCCCGACGGGCCGTCGCTGGCCGCCGCGATCCTCGCCGGCGCGAACCGCACGTTCCTCGTGCCGGCCGTGCTCGCCCAGGTCCTGCAGGCCGGCCCGGAGGCGGTCGCGCTGTTCGGCCGCCTCAAGACCTACACCTACGGCGCGGCGCCGATGCCGCTGCCGCTGCTGCGCGCCGCCATGGAGGCCTGGCCGGACACCGAGTTCATCCAGGTCTACGGGCTGACCGAGGTGGCCGGCGTCGCCACCCACCTGATGCCCGAGGCGCACCGGGACGCCGCGCACCCCGAGCGGCTCCAGTCGGCCGGGCAGCCGATCCCCGGGGTCGAGGTCCGCGTGGTCGACCCGGCCAGCCTCGAGGACGTGCCGGCCGGCGAGCACGGTGAGATCTGGCTGCGGACCCGGCAGCTGATGCGGGGGTTCCTCGGCAAGCCCGAGGAGACCGCGCGGGTGGTGACCGAGGACGGCTGGTTCCGCACCGGCGACATCGGCCGGGTCGACGAGGGGGGCTTCGTCTTCATCGAGGACCGGCTCAAGGACATGATCATCAGCGGCGGCGAGAACATCTACTCACCCGAGATCGAGCGCGTCCTCGCCGAGCACCCCGCGGTCATGGAGGTCGCGGTGATCGGCGTGCCCGACGACCGCTGGGGCGAGGTGGTCAAGGCGGTCGTGGCGCTGAAGCCGGGGGCCGCGGCCACCTCCGAGGAGCTGATCGCCCACTGCCGCGAGCACCTGGGCCACTTCAAGTGCCCGCGGTCGGTGGACGTCCTCGAGGCGCTGCCGCGCAACCCCACCGGCAAGATCCTCAAGCGCGAGCTGCGGGCGCCGTACTGGCAGGGGCACGACCGCGCCGTCGTGTGAGCCCGCGCGGCGGCTCAGACCGGCAGGCCGCGCTTGCGCAGCGCGAGTCGCAGCTGCGTGGCGTCGGTGAAGACGATCCCGTCCATGCCGGCGGCCACGGCGGCCTCGACGTTGGCGGCCCGGTCGTCGACGAAGACCAGCCGGCCCAGGTCCCGGCCGGTGCGGGCGCGCACCACCTCGAAGATCCGCGGGTCCGGCTTGGCCAGGCCCTCGGTGCCGGAGACGACGACGTCCTCGAGCAGCGCAAGGAAGTCGAAGAGCCGGGGAGCGTGGGCGTGGTAGAGCTCGTCGGACCAGTTGGTCAGGCCCCACATCGGCACCCCGGCCGCGTGCAGCTCGCGCACCAGCGCCACGCTGCCCGGCACCTCCCCGCGCAGCGAGGCGGGGAAGTGGGCGCGGTAGGCCAGCGCGTGCGGCGCCCAGTGCGGGTGCGTACGGCGCACCTGCGCCTCGGCCTCCTCCCACGGCTGCCCGGAGTCGGGGCCGTGGTTCCAGGCGTGGAAGTCGAAGTCCTCGGCCTCCAGGAACGCTCGCGCCTCCTCGACGCCGACGCCGGCGGCGATCGCGCCGAACGGGTCCCAGTCGATCAGGACGTTGCCCAAATCCCACACGACCCCGGACGGCGAGCCGTCCGGGGTCGTGGGGTGGTTGCTCGGGTCGGTCACTTCCACCGCTCGGAGGCGGGCACGAAGTCCAGCTTCCGGTCGCCGGTGTAGATCTGCTTCGGACGAGCGATCTTCTGCTCCTTGTCCTGGGTCAGCTCCAGCCACTGGGCCAGCCAGCCCGGCGTACGGCCGATGCCGAAGAGGACCGTGAACATCTCCGGCGGGAACTGGAACGCCTCGTAGATCAGGCCGGAGTAGAAGTCGACGTTCGGGTAGAGCTTGCGGCTGACGAAGTACTCGTCCTCCAGCGCGATCTTCTCCAGCTCCTGGGCGATCTCCAGCAACGGGTTGACGCCGGTGACCTCGAAGACGTCGTCGCAGGCCTTCTTGATGATCTTCGCGCGCGGGTCGTAGTTCTTGTAGACCCGGTGGCCGAAGCCCATCAGCCGCTCGTTGCCGTCCTTGACGCCCTGGATGAAGGCGGGGATGTTCTCCTTCGACCCGATCCGGCGCAGCATCCGCAGCACCGCCTCGTTGGCGCCACCGTGCAGCGGGCCGTAGAGCGCGGCGACGCCCGCGGCCACCGCGGAGTACGGGTCGACCTGCGAGGAGCCGACCGACCGCACGGCGTTGGTCGAGCAGTTCTGCTCGTGGTCGGCGTGCAGGATGAACAGCACGTCGAGGGCCTTGACCAGGCGCTCGTCGGCCTCGAACTTCTTCTCGCTCATCTTGAACAGCATCGAGAGGAAGTTGGCCGTGTAGGACAGCTCGTTGTCGGGGTAGACGAACGGCTTGCCCTGCGCGTGGCGGAACGACCAGGCGCCGAGCGTGGGCATCTTCGCGATCATCCGGACGATCTGCATGTGCCGGTTGTCGGCGTCGGAGATGTTGCGGGCGTCGGGGTAGAAGGTCGAGAGCGCGCCGACCGAGGCCATCAGCATCCCCATGGGGTGGGCGTCGTAGCGGAAGCCCTCCATGAAGGTCTTGATGTTCTCGTGCACGAAGGTGTGGTACGTGATCTCGTGGACCCACGAGTCGTACTCCGCCTTCGAGGGCAGGCTGCCGTGGATCAGGAGGTACGCCACCTCGAGGAAGTTGGACTTCTCCGCGAGCTGCTCGATGGGGTAGCCGCGGTACTCGAGGATCCCGTTGTCGCCGTCGATGTAGGTCACGGCGCTGCGGCACGAGGCGGTGTTGACGAAGCCCGGGTCGTAGACCGCCAGGCCGCCACCGTCCTCTCCCGCCTTGATCTTGCCGAGGTCGGCAGCCCGGACGGTGCCGTCGGTGATCGGGACGTCGTACTCCTGTCCGGTGCGGTTGTCACGGACGGTGAGAGAATCAGTCACCCCGTCAACCTAGTCCCATGCCTCCAGCGGGGCGAATCCAGGGTCCGTGAGGTTTTGACCCGCGGGGACGCGTCCCCGTACTCTTGACGGTCGCGACTCCTGCCGCGTCCCGCCCGCCTGCTGTGCGGTCGGGGTGCAGTCCCGGAGGCCCGGTCCACCGCGACCGGGCGAGCCGGGCCGTGTTCGTCAGAAGCCGCCGCAGCACCACCCGCCCGGGCAGACCCGGGACGGGATCTACGAACGAAGAAAGCAGATCCGCCGTGCGCACGTACAGCCCCAAGCCCGGTGACATCCAGCGCGACTGGCACGTCATCGACGCCACCGACGTGGTCCTGGGCCGCCTCGCCGTCCAGACCGCCAACCTCCTGCGTGGCAAGCACAAGCCCATGTTCGCGCCCCACGTCGACACCGGTGACTTCGTCATCATCGTCAACGCGGAGAAGGTCGCGCTCTCGGGCACCAAGAAGACCACGAAGATGGCCTACCGCCACTCCGGCTACCCGGGCGGCCTGAGCGCCACCCCGATCGGTGAGCTGCTGGAGAAGGACGCGCGCAAGGCGATCGAGAAGGCCGTCTGGGGCATGCTCCCCAAGAACCGGCTCGGCCGTCAGACGCTGAAGAAGCTGAAGGTCTACTCGGGTCCGACCCACCCGCACCAGGCCCAGCAGGCCAAGCCGTTCGAGATCTCGCAGATCTCCCAGTAATCCCAGAAAGCCTGAGTGAGGAACACAGTGTCTGAGAACACCGTCGAGGAGACCTACGAGGTCAACGAGCAGGGCGTCGCCTACAGCTCGGAGAGCGCCCCGTCCGCCGACACCGCCCAGCGTCCGGCCACGATCGCCCCGGCCGCGGCCACCGGCCGTCGCAAGGAGGCCGTGGCCCGCGTGCGCATCGTGCCGGGCACCGGCGTGTGGACCGTCAACGGCCGCACCCTGGACTCCTACTTCCCGAACAAGCTGCACCAGCAGGTCGTCAACGAGCCCTTCGCTGCCCTGCAGCTCGAGGGCCGCTTCGACGTCATCGCCCGCATCCACGGCGGCGGCATCACCGGCCAGGCCGGCGCGCTGCGCCTGGGCGTGGCCCGCGCGCTCAACGCCATCGACGTCGAGTCCAACCGCCCGACGCTGAAGAAGGCCGGGCTGCTGACCCGCGACGCCCGCGTGATCGAGCGCAAGAAGGCCGGTCTGAAGAAGGCCCGCAAGGCGCCGCAGTTCAGCAAGCGCTGATTCCGGATAGTTTGGGACGCATGTCGCCCAGACTCTTCGGCACGGACGGGGTCCGGGGCCTGGCCAACGGTGATCTCACCGCTGAGCTGGCCCTGGACCTTTCCGTTGCCGCCGCCCACGTCCTGGGGGAGTCCGGTGCCTTCGAGGCCTCGGCGCACCCGGGCCGCCCGCTCGCGGTCGTCGGCCGGGACACCCGGGTCTCGGGTCAGTTCCTCGAGGCCGCGGTCGTCGCCGGCCTGGCCTCCGCCGGCGTCGACGTCCTCCTGCTCGGCGTGCTGCCGACCCCCGGGGTGGCGTACCTGACCGGCGCCCTCGGCGCCGACCTCGGTGTGATGCTCTCGGCCTCCCACAACGCGATGCCCGACAACGGCATCAAGTTCCTGGCCCGGGGCGGCAAGAAGCTCGACGACGCCGTCGAGGTGGCCATCGAGGCCCGGATGCGCGAGCCCTGGCAGCGGCCGACCGGCGGCGGCGTGGGCCGCGTGAACGTCCACCCCACGGCCGTGGAGGACTACGCCGCCCACCTCGACTCCACGGTGGAGCACTCGCTCGCCGGGCTCACGATCGTGCTCGACTGCGCCGAGGGCGCGGCCTACGACGCCGGTCCGCGCGCCCTGCGCGAGGCGGGCGCCACGGTCATCCCGATCCACGCCCAGCCCGACGGCCTGAACATCAACGACGGCTGCGGCTCGACCCACCTCGAGCCGCTGCGCAAGGCGGTCCTCGAGCACGGCGCCGACGCCGGCTTCGCCCTGGACGGCGACGCCGACCGCTGCCTGGCCGTCGACCACGACGGGGAGGTCGTCGACGGCGACCAGATCCTCGCGGTCCTCGCGCTGGGCATGTCCGAGGCCGGCACGCTGGCCCGCAACACCGTGGTGGCGACCGTGATGAGCAACCTCGGCTTCGTCAAGGCGATGCGGGCCGCCGGGGTCGGCGTACGCCAGACCAAGGTCGGCGACCGTTATGTGCTCGAGGCGATGAAGGTCTCCGGCTACACCCTCGGCGGTGAGCAGTCCGGCCACGTGATCATGAGCGAGCACGCCACCACCGGCGACGGGATCCTCACCGCCCTGCAGGTGCTGGCGCGGATGGCCTCGACCGGCCGGACGCTGCAGGACCTCGCGGGGGTCGTGAGCCGGCTGCCGCAGGTGCTGGTGAACGTGCCGGACGTGGACAAGGCGCGCGCCGACGAGGACGCCGTGCTGGCCGCGGCGCTGGCCGAGGAGGAGGCCGCGCTCGGCGACTCCGGCCGGATCCTGCTGCGGCCCTCGGGCACCGAGCCGCTGGTGCGGGTGATGGTCGAGGCCGCGACGTACGACGAGGCCCACCTCGTCGCCGGCCGGCTCGCCGAGGTCGTCCGGGCCCAGCTGGCCCTCTGAAGCCCCTGGCCCTGGCCGGCGAGCCGGCCGACGCCGACGAAAACCCTTTCCGTCGCCAGGCCCGGCCTTCCTAGGCTCAGCGGCGTGACCGGGATCGAGCTGCGGGCCTGCGGGCCGACCGACGAGGCGACGCTGCGCGACTGGTGGGCGGTGGGCCGGGCGGCGAGCGTGGAGCGGCCCTTCGACGCCTGGCCGAGCTGGGAGGCGATCCGCAAGAAGTTCGCGACGCAGCGCCACGACGGCCACGCCGTACGACTCGCCGCGCTGCTCGACGGCCGGGTGGCCGGCGCCTCCAGCCTGTGGTGCTTCGACCTCGACAACACCCACCTCGCCCAGATCGAGATCTGGGTCCATCCCGACGCGCGCCGGCGCGGGGTCGGCTCCGCGCTGCTCGCGGACGCCGAGGCCCGGGTCCGCCGCGAGGGACGCACCACCATGGTGGCCACCGCGTTCGCGCCGGTCGGCGCCGAGAGCCCGGGGTCGCTGTTCGCGGGCGCGCGCGGCTACGCGGTCGCCAGCCACGAGCAGACCAAGCTGGTCGACCTGCGGAGGGCGCCGGCCGGCTGGGCTGCGCTGGACGAGCAGGTCGCGGCCGCGCTCGGCCACTACCGGGTCGTGGTCGCCGAGGAGGCCGTGCCCGAGCAGTACGTCGGGGACTTCTGCGGGCTGCTCTCGGCGTTCCTGGGCGAGGTACCCACCGGGGACCTGGACCTGACGCCGGTCAGCTGGTCGCGCCGGCGGGTCAGGGACACCGAGGAGCGGTTCCGTCGCGAGGGGATCGTCAACGTCTACGGGCTGGCGGTGGCGCCGGACGGCCACCTGTGCGGCTTCTCCGACCTCCGCGTGTCGCGCGAGGACCCGCGCCACGCCACCGTCGGGGGGACCCTGGTGCTGCCCGGCCACCGCGGCCACCGGCTCGGCCTGGCGATGAAGCTCGGCACGCACCGGCGGGTGGTCGAGCTGTTCCCGGGCTGCGAGCGCGCCGAGACGGGCAACGCGGGGGTCAACGCCGCGATGAACGCGGTCAACGAGCAGCTGGGCTACCGGGTCGTCGAGCGCGCGCTCGACCTGCAGAAGCGGCTGTGACCCCGGTCCGGGTCACAGCTTGCGGACCCGGACGTAGCGCACCGAGTGGTCGCGGTCCTTGCGCAGCACCAGCGTGGCGCGAGACCGGGTGGGCAGGATGTTCTGGCTCAGGTTGGGCCCGTTGATGGTGTCCCAGATCCGCTCCGCCTCCGCGACGGCCTCCTCCTCGGTGAGCCCGGCGTACTTGGAGAAGTACGACCCCGGGTCGCGGAACGCGGTCTCCCGCAGCCGCAGGAAGCGGTCGACGTACCAGCTGCGGATGTGGCCGGTGCCGGCGTCGACGTACACGCTGAAGTCGAAGAAGTCGCTCAGCGTCAGCCCGGTGCGGCCGTCGTCGCGGGTCCGCGCGGGCTGCAGCACGTTGAGGCCCTCGATGATGACGATGTCCGGCCGGTTGATCACGACCTTCTGGTCGGGGACCACGTCGTAGACGAGGTGGGAGTACGTCGGGGCCTCGACCTCGTCCTTGCCGGACTTGATGTCCACGACGAACCGCAGCAGCGCGCGGCGGTCGTAGGACTCCGGGAAGCCCTTGCGCTGCAGCAGCCCCCGGCGCTCCAGCTCGGCGTTGGGGTAGAGGAAGCCGTCGGTGGTCACCAGCGCGACGTTGGGGTGCTCGGGCCAGTGGGCGAGCATCTGTTGCAGCACGCGCGCGGTGGTCGACTTGCCCACGGCCACCGAGCCGGCCAGGCCGATCACGAACGGGGTGCGCGGCGGGACCCGGCGGTGCAGGAAGTCCTCCTGCTGGCGGTGCAGCCGGCCCGCGGACTCGACGTACAGGCTGAGCAGGCGGGAGAGCGGCAGGTAGACCTCCTCGACCTCCTCGAGGTCGAGCTGGTCGCCGAGGCCGCGCAGCCGCCGGACCTCGTCGGCGGTCAGCGGGCTCTCGGTCTCCTGGGCGAGCGCCGCCCACGCCGAGCGGTCCAGCTCGATGTACGGCGAGGTCTCGCGGCCCAGGTCCTCGGAGCCGTGGTGGTGCCCACCGTTGCCAGACATGCGGGGGATTCTTGCACCCCGGCCGGGGCGGCGGTCGGGGCCCCGCGCCCGTCCGGAGGCGGCGGGCCCGGCGCCGGCGCCGGCTCTCGTAGAGTGGCGCCCATGTGCGGAATCGTGGGCTACGTCGGCGAGAAGCAGGCGCGAGACGTCGTCATCGAGGGACTGCGCCGTCTGGAGTACCGCGGCTACGACTCCGCCGGGATCGCGCTGGTCGACGGCGGGACCATCTCCTGGGCCAAGCGGGCCGGCAAGCTGGCGAACCTCGAGAAGGCGATCGCCGACCGGCCGCTGGCGGCGTCGACCACCGGCATCGGGCACACCCGCTGGGCCACCCACGGCGCCCCCAACGACGTCAACGCCCACCCGCACCTGGGCGCCCGCGGCCGGCTGGCGCTGGTGCACAACGGCATCATCGAGAACTTCGTCGAGCTGCGCACCGAGCTGGAGGACGCCGGGCACGAGCTCGTCTCCGAGACCGACACCGAGGTCGCCGCGCACCTGGTCGAGCGGGAGCTCGACGCCGGCGCCGACCTGACCACCGCGATGCAGCGGGTCTGCTCCCGCCTGGAGGGGGCGTTCACGCTGGTGGCGCTCGACGCCGCGGACCCGGCCCGGGTGGTGGCCGCGCGGCGGAACTCGCCGCTGGTGGTCGGCCTCGGCGAGGGCGAGAACTTCCTCGGCTCCGACGTGGCCGCGTTCATCGAGCACACCCGCGAGGCGATGGAGCTGGGCCAGGACCAGGTCGTCACGATCACCCGCGAGGGGGTCGGCGTGACCGGGTTCGACGGCCGCCCGGCCGAGGGCCGGCGCTACCACGTGGACTGGGACCTCTCGGCGGCCGAGAAGGACGGGCACGACTGGTTCATGCGCAAGGAGATCTTCGAGCAGCCGCGCGCGGTGGCGGACTCGCTGCTGGGCCGGCGTACCTCTGCGGGCCTGTTGCAGCTCGACGAGATGCGGCTCTCCGACGACGAGCTGCGCGAGACCGACAAGATCATCATCATCGCCTGCGGCACCTCGTTCTACGCGGGCATGGTGGCCAAGTACGCCATCGAGCACTGGACCCGGATCCCGGTCGAGGTCGAGCTGGCCTCGGAGTTCCGCTACCGCGACCCGATCCTGACCGCCTCCACGCTGGTCGTGGCGATCAGCCAGTCCGGCGAGACCGCCGACACCCTGCAGGCGATCCGGCACGCCCGGCTGCAGCGCTCGCGGGTGCTGGCGATCTGCAACACCAACGGCTCCACGATCCCGCGCGAGTCCGACGCGGTGATCTACACCCACGCCGGCCCGGAGATCGGCGTCGCCTCGACCAAGGGCTTCCTGACCCAGCTGGTGGCCTGCTACCTGCTGGCGCTCTACCTCGCGCAGGTCAAGGGCACCCGGTTCGGCGACGAGATCACCGAGGTCGTCGACCAGCTGGACTCGATCCCCGGGCACCTCCAGCAGGTGCTGGACGACGCCGAGAGCGTCTACGCGCTGGCCCGCGAGCACGTCGACTCGCGGTCCGTGCTGTTCCTGGGCCGGCACGCCGGCTACCCGGTCGCGCTGGAGGGCGCGCTCAAGCTCAAGGAGCTGGCCTACCTGCACGCCGAGGGGTTCGCGGCCGGCGAGCTCAAGCACGGCCCGATCGCGCTGGTGGAGGAGGGGCTGCCGGTGCTCTGCGTGGTGCCCCCGCGGGGCCGGGACCAGCTGCACGCCAAGATGCTCAGCGGGATCCAGGAGGTGCGAGCCCGCGGCGCCCGCACGATCTGCCTGGCCGAGCACGGCGACGACACGATCGCGCCGTACGCCGACGTGCTGGTGCGGCTCCCGCAGGTGCCGGTGCTGCTGCAGCCGCTGGTCGCCGTCGTGCCGCTGCAGCTGTTCGCGTGCGAGCTGGCCACGGCGCTCGGCCACGACGTGGACCAGCCGCGGAACCTCGCCAAGTCCGTCACGGTCGAGTAGAAGGTGGCCGTGCTCGGCGTCGGCATCGACGTCTGCGACATCGCCCGGTTCGAGGCGTCGCTGTCCCGCACCCCGGGTCTGCTGGAACGACTGTTCACCCCGCACGAGCGGGACCGGCCGCCGGCGTCCCTGGCCGCCCGGTTCGCCGCGAAGGAGGCGCTCGCCAAGGCCCTCGGCGCCCCGGTCGGCATGGCCTGGCACGACGCGGAGGTGGTTACGGAGGACTCCGGCCGGCCCCGCTTCGACCTGCGCGGCACCGTCCGCGCGCGCGCCGACCAGCTCGGCGTGGCCTCGGTCCACCTCTCGCTCTCCCACGACGCGGGCATCGCCTCCGCCGTCGTCGTCCTCGAGTCCTAGCTCCTCGGCTCCTGGCGCCTCGGTCCTGGCGCCGGGGCGCGTGCGGGGGCGCACCACCCGGTTAGGTTGGCGGCATGAGGAGCGCGCACACGGTGGAGCAGGTGCGGGAGGCCGAGGCGGCGCTGATGGCCCGGCTGCCCGAGGGGGCGCTGATGCAGCGGGCCGCCGCCGGGCTGGCGTACGCCGTGCTCGACCTGCTCGGCTCGGCGTACGGCCGACGGGTGCTGCTGCTGGTCGGCTCCGGCGACAACGGCGGCGACGCGTTGTACGCCGGGGCGGTGCTCGCCCGCCGCGGCTGCCGGGTCGAGGCGTGGCTGCTCGCGGACCGCGCCCACGAGGGCGGCGTCGCCGCGCTGCGGGCCGCCGGCGGCCGCGTCGCGCGGTTCAGCGGGCCCCCGGGCGCCCCCGCCACCACCCGCGCCGAGGCACCCGAGGTGGTCGTGGACGGGATCGTCGGCATCGGCGGCCGCGGCGGCCTGCGCGAGGAGGCGGTGGCGGCGCTGCGGGCGGTCGCGGGCGTTCCCATCGTCGCGGTCGACACGCCCTCCGGCGTCGAGGTCGACACCGGCGAGCTGGCCGGCGAGCACGTCCGCGCGGCGCTGACCGTCACCTTCGGCACCCACAAGGTCGCCCACCTCGTCGACCCGGCCGCCGCGGCCTGCGGCGCGGTGCAGCTGGTCGACCTCGGCCTCGACCTGCCGCCCGCCGCGGTCGAGGCGCTGCAGCCCGGCGACGTCGCGCGGCTGGTGCCGCGACCGGCGCCGCACGCGCAGAAGTACACCCGCGGGGTGGTCGGCGTCCGCTGCGGCTCGGCCGAGTACCCCGGGGCGGGGCTGCTCAGCGTGGCCGGGGCGGCGACCGGCCTGTGCGGGATGGTGCGGTACGTCGGGGACCGGGAGGTGGCCGACCGGGTGCGCGAGGCGCACCCCGAGGTGGTCGGCGCGGGCCGGGTCCAGGCCTGGGTCGTGGGCTCCGGCGGCGGCGACGACGCCGGCCGGTCGCTGGCCGACGCGGCCGAGGACGGCGTACCGCTCGTCGTCGACGCCGACGCCCTCGCCCACGTGCGTGGTCCGCTCGAGGTGCCGGCCGTGCTCACCCCGCACGCCGGCGAGCTGGCGGCCATGCTCGGGGTGGACCGGGCCGGGGTCGAGGCGCGCCCGCTGCACCATGCCCGGCTGGCGGCGGACCGGTTCGAGGCCGTGGTCCTGCTCAAGGGCCGGCACACCCTGGTCGCGTCCCCCGAGGGTCCCGTGCGCGTCACCACGACCGGCGTGCCCTGGCTGGCGACCGCCGGCGCCGGGGACGTGCTCGGCGGCCTCGTCGGCGCGCTGCTCGCCGCCGGCCTCGAGGCGTACGACGCGGCCTCGGTCGGCTCGTGGCTGCACGGGGCGGCGGCCACGCTCGCCTCGGCCGGCGGGCCGATCGTCGCGGGCGAGGTGGCCGGCGCCGTGCCGGCCGTGGTCAGGGGACTGCCGTCCCGCGGATGACGGGGCGGCGACCGGGGCCGGCCCGGTGATGGGAGAATCGCGCCCATGAGCCCCGCCGCCCGCGCCGAGATCGTGGTCGACGTGGCGGCGATCCGGCACAACGTCGCGGCGCTGCGCCGGGCGGTCTCGGCCGAGCGGCCGGTGCAGATGATGACGGTCGTGAAGGCCGACGGCTACGGCCACGGGATGGTCGAGTCGGCGCGCGCGGCGCGGGCGGCGGGCGCGGACTGGCTCGGTGTCGCCACCCTCGACGAGGCGATGGTGCTGCGTGCGGCCGGCGACCCGGGCCGGGTGCTGTGCTGGCTGACCGTGCCCGGCGAGGACTACCGGCCCGCGGTGGAGGCCGACGTCGACCTCACCGCCTACACCGAGACCGGGCTGGCCGAGATCGCCGCGGCCGCCCGGGCCGTCGGCCGGGTGGCGCGGGTCCAGCTCAAGGTGGACACCGGCCTGTCCCGGGGCGGCGCCACGCTCGAGGACTGGCCGGCGCTGGTCGCGGCCGCCCGGCGGTGCGAGCAGCACGGTGACGTCGTCGTGACCGGCCTCTGGTCGCACTTCGCGTGCAGCGACGAGCCGGGCCATCGCGCCAACGAGGCGCAGGAGCGCGCGTTCCGCGACGCCCTGCAGGTCGCCGAGGCGGCCGGCCTGCGGCCCGAGGTGCGCCACCTGGCCAACTCGGCGGGCGCGCTGCTGCGCCCCTCGGCCCGCTTCGACCTGGTCCGTTGCGGGCTGGCGTCGTACGGCCTGGATCCCGCGCCCGGCCACACCGCCCACCTCTGGCCCGACCTCGGCCTGGTGCCCGCCATGACCGTCCGCGCCCGGCTGGCGCTGGTCAAGCCCGTCGCGGCCGGCGCCGGCGTCTCCTACGGCCACACCTGGACCGCCCCGACCGCGACCACGCTCGGGCTGGTCCCGGTCGGCTACGGCGACGGCGTCCCCCGGCACGCCTCCAACGCCGCCGAGGCCTGGGTCGACGGGAAGCGCCGGCCGGTGCGCGGCCGGATCTGCATGGACCAGTTCGTCGTCGACCTGGGCGGGGACGACGCCCGGGCGGGGGACGAGGTGCTGCTGTTCGGCCCCGGCACCGGGGGGGAGCCCACCGCCCAGGACTGGGCCGCCGCCTGCGGCACCATCTCCTACGAGATCGTCACCCGGATCGGCGGCCGGATGGCCCGCCGCCACGTCGACCGTGACCAACGAATCGAGGCATGAGCATGCGTCGCAGGATCCTCGGCCTGGCCGCGGGTGCGGCCGGGCTGGCGGCGGCCGGCACCGCCGTCGAGGTCGCGCGCCGGCGCCGCCGGATCGTCGCGCGACGAGGCGCGGGGGACCGGGTCGCGTTCGGCTCGCTGCGCTCCCGCCCGGTCACGGTCGTCGCCGACGACGGCGTACCCCTGCACGTCGAGGTCGACGAGGTCGACGCGGCCGAGGCGGCCGAGGCGGCCGACGGCTCCGGCTCCGACGAGGGGGGCGGGCACCCGCTCCTGACCGTGGTCTTCTGCCACGGCTACGCGCTGAACCTGGACTGCTGGCACTTCCAGCGCGCCGCCTACCGCGGGCTGGTCCGCGCCGTCTACTACGACCAGCGCAGCCACGGCCGCTCCGGCCGGTCCACGCTCGGCCACGCCACCATCGACCAGCTCGGTCGCGACCTCAAGCGCATCCTCGACGAGGTCGTGCCCGAGGGGCCGGTGGTGCTCGTCGGGCACTCGATGGGCGGGATGAGCATCGTGGCGCTCGCCGAGGAGTTCCCCGGACTGTTCGGCGACCGGGTCGCCGGCGCCGCGCTGATCTCCACCACCGCCGGCGGCCTCGACCCCAGCCGGGTGCTGCTGCCGGTGCTGCCGATGGCGGTCGGCAGCGCGCTGACCCACAGGGCGGTCGCGATCCTCGCTCGCGGTCACCGCAGCGTCGACCGGCTGCGGCGGCTGGGCCGGGGCGTGGCGATGGTGGCCACCGACGTGTGGGCCTTCGGGGACGCGGTGCCGGCGTCGTACGTCGACTGCGTGGACCAGATGCTCTCCCACACACCGTTCGAGGTGGTGGCGGAGTTCTTCCCGTCCTTCCGCACGCTCGACAAGTTCCACGCGGTGGCCGCCCTCGCCCACGTGCCCACCGCGATCATCTGCGGCACCGCCGACCGGCTCACCTCGGTCGGTCACAGCCGCAAGCTGCACGCCCACATCCCCGGATCCACGCTGCTGGAGTGCGAGAAGGCCGGACACATGGTGATCCTCGAACGACACGACCAGGTCAACGCAGAGCTCGACCAGCTGCTGGCCGCGGCGGCCGAGGTGGTGGACCGCAAGTGAGCCTGGAGATCCGTCAGGTGGGACCGGGTGAGGCCGAGGCGGTCCGCGCGGTGGTGCTGCCCGCCTTCGAGGCGCGCCAGCGGCTGGACCCGCCCGCGGCAGCGCTCAGCGAGAGCCTCACCGAGCTGGCGGCGATGCTGGCCAACGGCGCCGGCGGCCTGGTGGCCCGGTTCGAGGGCCAGGACGTCGGGGCGCTCGTGCTCGACCCGGTGGGCAGCACGATGTACCTGCGGCGGTTCGGTGTGCTGCCCACCGCTCAGGGCCACGGGATCGCCAAGGCGCTGATCGACGCCGCCGTCGACGCCTCCCACGGCTTCGACGACCTCACCGTGGTGGCCCGCGAGGAGCTCCCGAAGACGATCCGCTTCTGGGAGCGCCAGGGCTTCCGGGAGATCCGGCGCTTCTCGCCGAACGTCGAGCTGCGGCGACCGCTGCGCACCTTCCTCTTCGACGCCCCCGACGCCGCGACCATGCGCGAGATCGGCGAGGCGCTCGCCGGCCAGCTGGTCGCCGGCGACCTGCTCGTGCTCAGCGGCGAGCTCGGTGCCGGCAAGACCACGTTCACGCAGGGCATCGGTGCGGGCCTGCAGGTGCGCGGCGACATCACCTCGCCGACGTTCGTGATCGCCCGGGAGCACCCGTCCCTGGTGGGCGGGCCCGCGCTGGTGCACGTCGACGCCTACCGGCTCGGCGGGATCGAGGAGCTCGACGACCTCGACCTCGACACCTCCCTCGACGACTGCGTGACCGTGGTGGAGTGGGGCGAGGGCGTCGCCGAG
Organism: Nocardioides panaciterrulae; assembly: GCF_013409645.1. NCBI lineage: Bacteria > Bacillati > Actinomycetota > Actinomycetes > Propionibacteriales > Nocardioidaceae > Nocardioides > Nocardioides panaciterrulae. Next base: position 875,292 of record NZ_JACCBG010000001.1, read on the forward strand.
GGGCTCGCGGAGTCGCGGCTGGAGGTGCGGATCATCCGCGCGCTGGCCGACGAGGAGCCCGACTCCGAGCTCGACCCGCGCCGGGTGCTGATGACCCCGATCGGGCCCCGCTGGTACGAGATGGAGGAGCTGTCCCTGCAGCGCGCGCCGCTGGCCGAGAAGCTCAACGAGAACCTGCTGCTGGACTTCCGGCGCTGCGAGGAGGACGACCTCGCCGACCTCGACCCGTCGCTGCCGCTGCCGCTGGCGCTGCTGGCGGCCGAGCACGAGGGCGGCGTGGTGATGGTCCACCACGCCTGGCGCGACGAGTGGGAGCTGCCCGGCGGCCGGATCGGAGACGACGAGACCGCGCGGGAGGCCGCGATCCGCGAGTTCCGCGAGGAGACGGGGGTCGAGCCGGGCGCGGTCGAGTTCGTCGGCGTGGGCACGGTGCAGGTGGGCCACGAGCGGCGCATCGAGCTGGTCGCGGTCTACCGCGCCGCGCTGGGCGGCCCGGTCGAGTTCGCCCCGGGCGAGGAGTTCGACGGGGTCCGCGCCTGGCACGCCGACACCGGGCTGCCCGGGCTGCCCGGGCTGTCGGCCATCGACGCCCATCTCGCGGTGCTCGCGGTCGAGCCGCTCCCCGACGAGGAACGGGTCGCGGCGGCCGAGTAGCCACCGGGCAGTAGCCTCGACCCGTGCTGCTCGCCTTCGACACCGCCACGCCGTACGTCTCGGTCGCCCTGCACGACGGTGAGGACGTCGTGGCGGAGCTGACCGCCGAGCGCCCGATGAAGCACGGCGAGCAGCTCGCCCCGCTGATCGACGCGGCGATGGATCGGGCCGGGATCGTCCGGCAGGACCTGACCGCGATCGCCGTGGGCGTGGGGCCCGGTCCGTTCACCGGGCTGCGCGTCGGGCTGGTGACCGCGCGGACGCTGGCGTTCGTGCTGGAGATCCCCGTCTACGGCGTGTGCTCGCTCGACGTGCTCGCGGTCGAGGCCGTCGACACCGGCGCGGTGGACCGCGAGTTCGTGGTCGCCACCGACGCCCGGCGCAAGGAGGTCTACCTCGCGTCGTACGACGCCGACGGGGTCCGCCTCGACGGACCCGTGGTCGACCGGCCGGCGGTCGTGGCGACCGACGCCCCGGTCGTGGGCGAGGGCGCGGTGCTCTACCCCGAGGCGTTCCCGCACGCGGTCGGCCCGGTCCGGCCGGGCGCCGGCTGGCTGGCCCGGGTGGTCACCGACGAGCGGGCCGAGCTCCGCGACCCCGAGCCGCTCTACCTGCGCCGTCCGGACGCGGTCGCGCCGGGCGCCCGCAAGCTCGTCTCCTAACCGCCGCCGAGACCCCGCCATGACCCCCGGCACGGCCCCCGGCACCGCCCGCGTCCGCGACGCCGCGCCCGCTGACGCCGCCGCCGTCGCCGGCCTCGAGCAGCGCAACCTCGGCATCGACGCCTGGTCCGAGGGGCTGGTGGCCGAGGCGGTGGCGAACCGGCTGCCCACCCTGCGGGTGCTGGTCGCGGAGGCCGAGGAGCAGGTGGTCGGCTTCGCGGTCGCCAGCATCGTGGCCGGCACCGCCGAGCTGCAGCGGATCGCGGTCGACCGCGCCCACCGGCGATCCGGCCTGGCCGGGGCGCTGCTCGCCCGCGTGCGCGAGCTCGCCGTGGACGGAGGCGCCGACCGGCTGCTGCTGGAGGTGCGCGAGGACAACGCCGGCGCGATCGCGTTCTACGAGACGCAGGGCTTCGGCGAGGTGGGCCGGCGCCGGCGCTACTACAAGGACGGCGCCACCGCGGTCGTCCTAGCCCTGGGGCTGCCCCGCACCGAGCTGGCCTGAGCGGGCCGGGCCCGATCCGAGCTCGCCTGATCCGGCCGGGCCTGATGCGAGCTCGCCTGATGCGAGCGGGCCCGACGAGAAGGTGTGCTCGACGACGTAGCCGAGCCGTCGATAGATCGCCAGCGCCGGCAGGTTGTCGACGTACACCCCCAGCGTCGCCACTCCCGAGGCGCCGGCCTGCGCCCGCCGGGTGAGGGCCGCGGACAGCGCCCCGCCCAGCCCGCGGCCGGTGTGCGACGGCAGCACCGACACGCCGCGCAGGTGGCCGGTCCCGTCGGCCTCGCGGCGCAGCGCGCCGACCGCGACCAGTCGCCCCGCCTCGCGGATGCCGAGCCAGCACTCGATGCCCGGCGTGCCCGGTCGGGCGAACGAGCCCGGGTTGGCGACGTCGAGGACGGCGTCGACCTCGGCCGGGTCGTCGGCCTCCTCGACACGCACGGTCGGCCCGCCGCCCGGCCCGACGACCGGCCCGGCGCCCGGCCCGACGACCGGCCCGACGACCGGGCGGTCGCTGAGCATCCAGTGCCAGTGGCCCTGCCGGGTGAACGACCAGGCCGCCGGCACCCCGTCGTACGACGGGTCCTCGACGCTCAGCCGGCCCGGGCGCACCCCGGCCTCGGCCAGCGCCGCCATCAGCGGCACCAGGTCCTCGGGCGGTCCCAGGCAGGTCAGCACCGGGCCGGACAGCACCTCGCCGGGCCGCCCCCGGTGGTTCTGCACCACCACCGCCCGACCGGAGACCCAGGCCCGATCGGTGGCCGCCGGGTCGACCTGGTGGCGCACGAACGGCGTGGTGGACGTCGCCGCCAGCCGGTCCGCCGGCACCTCCCGCACCCCCGTCACAGCGGACATCCTCGCCCCCGTCTCGGCAGGACGCGGCCCCGCCCCGCACAATGGGCCCGTGAGCGAACCCCTGGTCCTCGGCATCGAGACGTCGTGCGACGAGACCGGCGTCGGCCTCGTGCGCGGGCACACCCTGCTCGCCGACGCGGTCGCGAGCAGCGTCGAGGAGCACGCCCGCTTCGGCGGCGTGGTGCCGGAGGTCGCGAGCCGGGCCCACCTCGAGGCAATGGTCCCGACCATCGAGCGGGCCTGCGAGACCGCCGGCGTGCGACTGCACGACGTCGACGCGGTCGCGGTGACCAGCGGTCCCGGCCTGGCCGGCGCGCTGCTCGTCGGCGTCGCCGCCGCCAAGGCGCTGGCGATCGGGCTCGGCAAGCCGCTCTACGGCGTCAACCACCTCGCCTCCCACGTCGCCGTCGACCAGCTCGAGCACGGACCGCTCCCGGAGCCCTGCCTGGCGATGCTGGTCAGCGGCGGTCACTCCAGCCTGCTGCGGGTCGAGGACGTCACCACGGGCGTCGACCCGCTGGGCTCCACCATCGACGACGCGGCGGGGGAGGCCTTCGACAAGGTCGCCCGGCTGCTCGGACTGCCGTTCCCCGGCGGGCCGCACATCGACCGCGCCGCCCGCGAGGGCAGCAGCGTCTACATCGACTTCCCGCGCGGGCTGACCTCGCGGCGCGACCTCGAGCGGCACCGCTTCGACTTCTCGTTCTCCGGCCTGAAGACCGCGGTGGCCCGCTGGGTCGAGGCCCGCGAGCGGGCCGGGGAGCCGGTCCCGGTGAACGACGTGGCCGCCTCGTTCCAGGAGGCGGTCTGCGACGTGCTGACCCGCAAGGCCGTCGACGCCGCGGTCACCGAGGGCATCGACCACATCCTCATCGGCGGGGGCGTGGCCGCGAACTCCCGGCTCCGCTCGATGGCCGAGGAACGCGCCACCGCCCGGGGGCTGCGGGTGCGGGTGCCCCGGCCGGGGCTGTGCACCGACAACGGCGCGATGGTCGCCGCCCTCGGCGCCGAGATGGTGGCCCGCGGCCGCACCCCCTCCGCGCTCGACCTGCCCGCGGACTCCTCCCAGCCGGTCACCAGCGTCCTGGTCTGACGCCCGGGCCGCGCCGAGTCGGCGCTGGTTGACGCCGGGGCCACGCCGAGTCGGCGCTGGTTGACGCCGGGGCGACGCCGAGTCGGCGCTGGTTGACGCCGTACGGCGGTGCCGGGCGTCAACGAGCGCCGACTCGGCGATCACTCGGAGAAGACGTACTCGGCCCGCATCTCGGGGTTCCCGCCCGGGGCCGGCCCGGCCACGACCTGGGGGTCGTGACCGTCCAGGCCCACCTTCTCCAGCGACCAGGCGTTGCTCTTCGTGTCCACCACCCCCGCGACGAGGTGCTCCGCGTCCGACCACGCCACCCGGCTCACCGCAGCGTCCGGCCCGGCGGGCTCGAAGCCGGTGACCTGCTGCAGGTTCAGGTCCAGCACGGACACGCCGGCCACCATGTTGTTCTCGTAGTACCCGCCGAGCAGGTGAGCGCCGTCCGGGGCGAACGCCAGCGAGTAGACGTCGCAGTTGCGCGCCACCACCTTCTCGGCGACCGGGTCGTAGAGGCCGGAGCAGCCCAGGTCGTGGCCCTGGGTCGCCGGGAACGTGGCCGCCCAGAGGTGCCCGTCGGGGCTGACGTCCTCCACCCGCAGCGGTTCGCTCGTGTGCAGGTCGTGGAATCCCTCGGGGGTCAGCTCCCCGCTGGTCGAGGTGCCGTCGCCGACCAGCAGGTGCTGGGCGTCGAGGACGGCGTCGATGCTGCCCGCGGCCTCGCCGGGCATGGGGATGCCGGGCAGCTCGGTCGGCACCGCCGCCCCGGTCGCGAGCACCCGGACGGTGAAGTCCTTCGCGACCCATGCCACGGCGTGGTCGTCGGCGCTCATGGTGATCGCGTTGCTCTGCACCGGGTACTGCTCGTCCAGGGTCCCGTCGGCCGAGTAGACGCGGACCGCGTAGGGCTTCGACAGGCCCATGACGATCCGGCCGTCGGTGAGTACGCCGTAGTTCGCCACGTCGGAGTTGTCGACACCCACCCGGACGGTCCTGCCGTCCGGCATCGTGACCTCGCCGTCGTGCAGGACCGCGGTGTGCGCGGTGCGGGGAAGTGAGGGAGCGGGCTGCGGCGGGTCGGCCCGGTCCAGCCGGCCGGACAGCGCCGCGGGCACCACCGCGACCACCGCCACGGCCGCGGCGAGCGCACCGACGGCCGCTGCCCGGCGGCGGCGTCGGATCGAGCGCGCCTTGCCGCGCACGTCCTCGAAGGAGAGCGGGGCGCCGTGGATGTGCTCCGCGTGGCGCTCCAGCTCCCGGACGAAGGTCTCCTCGGTCATCGCTCCTCCTCCGTGTCAGTCGTGGCGTCGTGGTCGTGGGGTCGGTGCCTGGGGTCGAGGTCGGCAGGGGTCCGCAGTCGCAGGGACGCCAGCGCCCGGCTGGTCTGGGACTTCACGGTGCCGACCGAGATGCCGAGCACCTCGGCGGTCTCGGCCTCGGACAGCTGCTCGTAGTAGCGGAGCACGACCACGGCACGAGCCTTCGGCGGCAGGGTCTGCACGACCGCCCACACGGCGGCGCCGAGCCCCTCGTCGTACGCGTCGAGGACGGGCGCACCCTCCGGGACCCGGTCGGTGGCGTGCTCGCGACGCTTCCAGGGGCGCCGCCACAGCGAGTTGTTCTCGTTGACCATGATCCGGCGGACGTAGGCGTCCACGTGGTCGCGGTCGCGCACCCGGTCCCAGGCGAGGTAGAGCTTGGCCAGCGAGGTCTGCAGCAGGTCCTCGGCCTGGTGCCGGTCGCCGGTCAGCAGGTACGCCGTGCGCAGCAGGCGCGGCTGCCGTGCCTCCAGGTAGGCCGTGAAGTCGGCGTCGCGGTCGAGCTGGCGCACCGTCGCACCGTCCCCCCGTCCCGCACCCGAGTGTGCTGTGGTCTGCATTGTCTCCTCCGTCCTCACGGGGGAAGGACGCGGGCGCGCCTCGGGAGGTTGCATCCGACCGGCCGGCCGCCGACCACTGCCTCCCTAGGGTGTGGGGGAGACGTGTCGGGCCCGGGACCGGGCCGTGAGGAGAGGACTACGCATGCAGCAGGTGAAGGCGGTCGTCGCGCGCGCCAAGGGCGCGCCGGTGGAGGTCGTGACGATCAACGTGCCGGACCCCGGGCCGGGGGAGGCGCTGGTGAAGGTGCAGGCCTGCGGGGTCTGCCACACCGACCTGCACTACCGCGAGGGTGGCATCAACGACGACTTCCCGTTCCTGCTCGGCCACGAGGCCGCGGGCGTGGTGGAGGCCGTCGGCGAGGGCGTCACCGACGTCGCACCGGGTGACTTCGTGGTGCTGAACTGGCGCGCGGTGTGCGGGGAGTGCCGGGCCTGCAAGCGTGGGGAGCCGTGGTACTGCTTCGCCACCCACAACGCCACCCAGAAGATGACGCTCGCCGAGGGGGAGGGGGCCGGCACCGAGCTGACCCCGGCGCTGGGCATCGGGGCGTTCGCCGAGAAGACGCTGGTCGCGGCGGGGCAGTGCACGAAGGTGGACCCGTCGGCGCGTCCGGCGGCGGTGGGCCTGCTGGGCTGCGGGGTGATGGCGGGCATCGGCGCCGCGATCAACACCGGCGGCGTCACGCGTGGCCAGTCGGTCGCCGTGATCGGCTGCGGCGGCGTGGGCGTGGCGGCGGTCGCCGGCGCGGCGCTGGCGGGCGCGGGCACGATCATCGCGGTCGACCTCGACCCCGAGAAGCTCGAGATCGCCCGCGGGCTCGGCGCCACCCACACGGTCGACTCCTCGAGCACCGACCCGGTGACCGCGATCCAGGAGCTGACCGGCGGCTTCGGGGCCGACGTGGTGATCGAGGCCGTGGGACGTCCGGAGACGTGGAAGCAGGCGTTCTACGCCCGGGACCTCGCGGGCACGGTCGTGCTGGTCGGCGTACCGACCCCGGACATGAAGGTGCCCGACCTGCCGCTGATCGACGTCTTCGGCCGCGGCGGGGCGCTGAAGTCCAGCTGGTACGGCGACTGCCTGCCCAGCCGGGACTTCCCGATGCTGGTCGACCTCTACCGCCAGGGCCGCCTCGACCTCGACGCGTTCGTCACCGAGGAGATCGGGATCGACGACGTCGAGGCCGCCTTCGACAAGATGCACGGCGGTCCCGGCCAGGCGCCGGTGCTGCGCTCGGTGGTGGTGCTCGGATGACCGCGCCGCAGGGGGTGCGGGTCGACCACGCGGTCTCCAGCGGCACGTTCAGCCTCGACGGGCAGACCTTCGAGGTCGACAACAACATCTGGGTCGTGGGTGACGACCGCGAGTGCGTCGTGATCGACGCACCGCACTCGGTCGAGGACATCCTGGCGGTGGTCGGGGACCGCGCCGTACGGGCGATCCTGCTGACCCACGCCCACGACGACCACTGCCGGGTGGCGCCCGCGCTGCGCGAGGCGGTCAACGGCGGATCGGGGGCGCCGATCCTGCTGCACCCCGACGACCGGCCGCTGTGGGAGCTCACGCACGTGCACGACGGTGAGGGCCACCTGTGGGACGTCGACCTGGCCGACGGGTTCGAGATCGGTGTGGGCGGTACGACGCTGCGCGCGATCCACACGCCCGGCCACGCGCCGGGGGCGGTGTGCTTCCACGCCCCCGAGCTGGGCTGCGTCTTCACCGGCGACACGCTCTTCCAGGGCGGACCCGGGGCGACCGGCCGGTCCTACAGCGACGAGGACCAGATCAAGGACTCCATCCGGACCCGGCTGTTCACGCTCCCCGACGACACGGTCGTCCACACCGGGCACGGCGACGACACCACGATCGGCGCGGAGAAGGCCAACCTCTGAATCGTTGAGTTGGGCCCCCCGCCGCCTCCAGTTGGGCCTCCCGCCGCCCCACCCCGGTCGGAGGCCCAACTCAACCCGGTGGGGGGCCCAACTCAACCGGGTGGGAGGGCCAACTCAACCCGGGAGGGGGCCCAACTCAACCCGGTGGGGGGCCCAACTCAACCTGTCAGAGGGGGCGGACCAGCAGCGCGACACCGTGACCGGCGGCGCGGGTGAGCACGATGGTGGCCGCCTCGTCGCCGGTGAGGGCGAGCCGCTTGCGCAGCTGGTCGGGCACCACGTCGACGCCGCGCTTCTTGATCGTCAGCGTGCCGACCCTGCGCTCGCGGAGCGCGGCGCGCAGCGCCTTCTCGCGGTACGGCAGCTCCTCGAGGACCTCGTAGCCGCGGGCGAAGGGGGTGCTGAGCGCCTGGTCGGAGGTGACGTAGGCGAGGTGCTCGTCGACCAGGCCGCCGTCCGCGGCGGCCGCGACCGCCGTGACCAGGCCGGCCCGGATGACCGCGCCGTCCGGCTCGTAGAGGTAGCGGCCGACCGGCACGACGCCGGCGCCCGGGTCGTCCTCGTCGGTGACCGTGGCCAGCCCGCCGCGGCCGATCACGGTGGCCCGCCGCGCGGTCGTGGCCAGCCGCCCGGACCACAGCGCCGCCTCCTTGACCTCGCCATGGTCGCTGACCCACTCGGCCTCGACGCCGGCGGGGACGATCTCGTGCGGGATCCCGGGCGCCACCTTGACGCACGAGTCGCGACGCAGCAGCCCCTCGACGAACGACCACGGCGGGGTCCAGTCGTCGACGTCGAACGTGCGGCCCCGGCCGGTACGCCGGGCCGGGTCGGCGAACGCGACGTCGAACGGCGTGGGGTCGACCGTGGTCGCGTCGGCCACGGTCACCGCGCCGGGCAGGTCGAGCGCGGCCAGGTTGGCCCGGGCCACCTCGACCCGGACCGGGTCGAGGTCGACGCCGGCGCAGGTCAGGCCGGCCCGGGCGGCGGCCAGCAGGTCGCCGCCGATGCCGCAGCCGAGGTCGATCAGCGTCCGCGTCGAGGCGGCGGCCAGCCGGGCGGCGCGGTGCGTGGCGACCGGCAGCCGGGTCGCCTGCTCCAGCCCGTCGGGGGTGAAGTACATCCGCGGCGCGAGGTCGCCGAACTTGGCCTCCGCGCGCCGGCGCAGGGTGGCCTGGGTCAGCGCGGCGGCGGCCCGGCCCGCCTGCTCCGCGGACGACCCTGGCGCGGCGGACCGCAGCGTGGTCTGGGCGCGCAGCGGGTCCTGGCCGGCCAGCTCGCCGGCCGTCCCGAGCAGCCGCTGCCCGTCGTCGGTCAGCAGCCACCGGAAGTCGTCGAGGTCCACCGGGCGATCCTCGCAGACGGTGCGGGGCGGGGACGTCCGGACCATCGCTGGCACTCCTGCGTGGTGAGTGCTAACGTCTGAACTGGCACTCTCGCCATGAGGGTGCCAGCGCTTGCCAGCGACGTGCGACCCCCGCGACGGCGTACCGAGCAGCAAGCCCACACGTCCGGAGGACTCCACCAGCCCCTGAGGGGGAGGAGGGAGTGCTCCACCCCCTCAGTCAGCCAAGTGGAGAAAGTGGAGGTCGACATCGTGTCGGTCAACATCAAGCCCCTCGAGGACCGCATCGTCGTCAAGCCGCTCGACGCGGAGCAGACCACGGCGTCCGGCCTGGTCATCCCCGACACCGCCAAGGAGAAGCCCCAGGAGGGCGAGGTCCTGGCGATCGGCCCCGGTCGCATCGACGACAACGGGAACCGTGTCCCGCTCGACGTGAACGTCGGCGACAAGGTCATCTACAGCAAGTACGGCGGCACCGAGGTCAAGTACGCCGGTGCGGAGTACCTCATCCTCTCCGCCCGCGACGTGCTGGCCGTCGTTTCCTGATCTCAACGGGTCGTGTCCCTGACCGTGCGCAACGACGCCCGGTCAGGGACACGGCCCGACCTCGTTAAGGAGAGCAATGCCGAAGATTCTTGAGTTCGACGAGGGTGCCCGCCGGGCCCTCGAGCGCGGTGTGGACGCGCTCGCCAACGCCGTCAAGGTGACGCTGGGCCCCAAGGGCCGCTACGTCGTCCTGGACAAGAAGTGGGGCGCGCCGACCATCACCAACGACGGTGTCACCGTCGCGCGTGAGATCGAGCTGGACGACCCCTTCGAGAACCTCGGGGCGCAGCTGACCAAGGAGGTCGCCACCAAGACCAACGACGTCGCGGGTGACGGCACCACCACCGCCACCGTGCTCGCCCAGGCGATGGTCCACGAGGGCCTGCGCGCGGTCGTGGCCGGTGCGAACCCGATGGGTCTCAAGCGGGGCATGGACGCCGCGGCCGAGGCCGTCGGTGACGCGCTGCGCGAGGCGGCCCGCGAGGTCGAGTCCAAGGAGGACATGGCCTCGGTCGCCACGATCTCCAGCCGGGACAGCCACATCGGCGAGCTGCTCGCCGAGGCCTTCGACAAGGTCGGCAAGGACGGCGTGATCACCGTCGAGGAGTCCAACACCATGGGCACCGAGCTGGAGTTCACCGAGGGGATGCAGTTCGACAAGGGCTACATCTCGCAGTACTTCGTCTCCGACCCCGAGCGGATGGAGGCCGTCCTCGACGATCCCTACATCCTGCTGCACCAGGGCAAGATCTCGGCGGTCGCCGACCTGCTGCCGCTGCTGGAGAAGGTCATCCAGGCCGGCAAGCCGCTGTTCATCCTCGCCGAGGACGTCGAGGGCGAGGCGCTCTCGACCCTGGTCGTGAACAAGATCCGCGGCACCTTCAACGCGGTCGCGGTCAAGAGCCCGGCGTTCGGTGACCGCCGCAAGGCGATGATGCAGGACATCGCGACCCTGACCGGTGGTCAGGTCGTGGCCCCCGAGGTCGGGCTCAAGCTCGACCAGGTCGGCCTCGAGGTCCTGGGCCAGGCGCGCCGCGTCGTCATCACCAAGGACAACACCACGATCGTCGACGGCGCCGGTGACACCGCCGAGGTCGCGGGCCGCGTGAACCAGATCAAGGCCGAGATCGAGTCCACCGACTCCGACTGGGACCGCGAGAAGCTCCAGGAGCGCCTCGCCAAGCTCGCCGGCGGCGTGTGCGTGATCAAGGTCGGCGCCGCCACCGAGGTGGAGCTGAAGGAGAAGAAGCACCGCATCGAGGACGCCGTCTCCGCGACGCGCGCCGCGATCGAGGAGGGCATCGTCCCCGGCGGCGGGTCCGCGCTGATCCACGCCGTCTCGGTCCTCTCCGACGACCTCGGCCTCACCGGCGACGAGGCCATCGGCGTCCGGATCGTCCGCAAGTCCGCGGACGAGCCGCTGCGCTGGATCGCCGAGAACGGCGGCCAGAACGGCTACGTCGTGACCACCAAGGTCCGCGAGCTCGGCGTCGGCAACGGCTACAACGCCGCCACCGAGGAGTACGGCGACCTGGTCGCCCAGGGCGTCCTGGACCCGGTCAAGGTCACCCGCTCCGCGCTGGTGAACGCGACCTCGATCGCGGGCATGCTGCTCACGACCGAGACGCTGATCGTCGAGAAGCCCGAGGACGAGGAGCCCGCGGCGGCAGGCGGCCACGGCCACGGCCACGGGCACGGCCACTAGCTCGACCCCCCGCAAGGGCCCCGTCCGCAAGGACGGGGCCCTTGTCATGTCCCCAGGACGCCGACGACCGCCGCAACCCGGCGCGGGGCGGCCCGGAGCGCCCCGGGGCGGCCCGGGGCGGCGGTCCGAGGGCGGCCGTCCGGGGCCGGCGGCCCGGTCGGGCGGGGCAACGGCCGCGCCGTACGATGGGCGGGTGGAGATCCCCGAGAAGTTCGCCGCCCTGGGCCTCACCTACGACGACGTCCTGCTGCTGCCGGGTCACTCCGACCTCGCGCCCGCCGACATCGACACCACCACCCGGCTGACCCGGGAGATCTCGCTGCGGGTGCCGTTGGTCAGCGCCGCGATGGACACCGTGACCGAGTCCCGGATGGCGATCGCGATGGCCCGCCAGGGCGGCATGGGCGTGCTGCACCGCAACCTCTCGATCGAGGACCAGGCCTACCAGGTCGACCTGGTCAAGCGGACCCAGACCGGCATCATCTCCAACCCGGTCACGATCGGCCCCGACGCGACGCTGGAGGAGCTCGACCGGGTCTGCGGCGAGTACCGCGTCTCCGGCCTCCCGGTCGTCGACGGCGACAACCGGCTGCTCGGCATCTGCACCAACCGCGACCTGCGCTTCACCCCGGTCGCGGAGTGGGCGACCACCAAGGTCGACGAGGTGATGACCCCGATGCCGCTGGTCACCGGCCAGGTCGGGATCAGCCGCGAGGAGGCCACGGTCCTGCTGCGTCAGCACAAGCGCGAGCGGCTGCCACTGGTCGACGACCAGGGCCGCCTGGCCGGGCTGATCACCGTCAAGGACTTCGTCAAGGGCGAGCAGTTCCCGCACGCGTCGTACGACGCGGACGGGCGGCTGCTGGTCGGCGCCGCGATCGGCTACTTCGGCGACGCCTGGCAGCGGGCCACGACCCTGATCGAGGCCGGCGCCGACGTGTTGGTGGCCGACACCGCCCACGGCAACGTCCGGATGCTGCTCGACATGGTCCGCCGGCTCAAGGACGACCCCGCGACCCGGCACGTGCAGGTCGTCGGCGGCAACGTCGCGACCCGCGAGGGTGCGCAGGCGTTCGTCGACGCCGGCTCCGACGCGATCAAGGTCGGGGTCGGGCCGGGCTCGATCTGCACCACCCGCGTCGTCACCGGCGTCGGGGTCCCGCAGGTCACCGCCGTCTACGAGGCGAGCCTGGCGGCCAAGCCGGCCGGCGTCCCGGTGATCGCCGACGGCGGCATGAAGCACTCCGGCGAGATCGCCAAGGCGATCGTGGCGGGGGCGGACACGGTGATGCTCGGCTCGCTGCTCGCCGGCTGCGAGGAGTCCCCGGGCGAGCTGGTCTTCGTCAACGGCAAGCAGTACAAGTCCTACCGCGGCATGGGCTCGCTCGGCGCGCTGTCGAGCCGGGGGAAGAAGTCCTACTCCAAGGACCGCTACTTCCAGGCCGAGGTCACCAGCGACGACAAGATCGTGCCCGAGGGCATCGAGGGCCAGGTCGCCTACCGCGGGCCGCTCGCCTCGGTCGCCCACCAGCTCATCGGCGGGCTGAACCAGTCGATGTTCTACGTCGGCGCGCGCACCGTCGGCGAGCTGCAGGAGAAGGGCCGCTTCGTGCGGATCACCTCCGCCTCGCTCAAGGAGAGCCACCCGCACGGCGTGCAGATGACCGTCGAGGCCCCCAACTACACCGGCTTCTGAGCGGCCGACCACCGAGAAGAGGGACATGACCGAGATCGAGATCGGCCGCGCCAAGCGCGCCCGGCGCGCGTACTCCTTCGACGACGTCGCGATCGTGCCGTCGCGCCGCACCCGCGACCCCGAGGAGGTGAGCGTCGCCTGGCAGATCGACGCCTACCGCTTCGAGCTGCCGGTCATCGCGGCCCCCATGGACTCGGTGATGTCCCCGGAGACCGCGGTCGCCTTCGGACGGTACGGCGGCCTCGGGGTGCTCGACCTCGAGGGCCTGTGGACCCGCTACGACGACCCGACCCCGCTGCTGGAGGAGGTGGCCGGGCTCGACGGCCCCGAGGCCACCCGCCGGATGCAGGAGATCTACGCCGCACCGATCCGCGCCGAGCTGATCACCGAGCGGCTGCACCAGATCCGCGAGGCCGGGGTGACCGTCGCCGGCTCCCTCTCGCCGCAGCGGACCAAGGAGTTCGCCAAGGCCGTGGTGGACGCGGGCGTGGACATGTTCGTCATCCGCGGCACCACCGTCTCGGCCGAGCACGTCTCCTCCCAGGCCGAGCCACTGAACCTCAAGGAGTTCATCTACGAGCTCGACGTGCCGGTGATCGTCGGCGGCTGCGCGACCTACCAGGCCGCGCTGCACCTGATGCGCACCGGCGCCGCCGGCGTCCTGGTCGGCTTCGGCGGGGGAGCGGCGCACACCACCCGCACCGTCCTGGGCGTCGCGGTGCCGATGGCCTCCGCGGTGGCAGACGTCGCCGCCGCCCGCCGCGACTACCTCGACGAGTCCGGTGGCCGCTACGTCCACGTCATCGCCGACGGCTCCATCGGCCGGTCCGGCGACGTCGCCAAGGCGATCGCCTGCGGTGCCGACGCGGTGATGGTCGGCTCGCCGTTCGCCCGGGCCTCCGACGCCCCCGGCCGCGGCTTCCACTGGGGCGCCGAGGCGCACCACGCCGAGCTGCCCCGGGGCCAGCGGGTCGGGTTCGAGCCGGTCGGCACGCTCGAGGAGATCCTCTTCGGCCCCTCCCGGGTCGCGGACGGCACGATGAACCTGATCGGCGCGCTGCGCCGGTCGATGGCCACCACCGGCTACACCGACCTCAAGGAGTTCCAGCGGGTCGAGGTCGTCGTCGAGTAGGCCGAGCGGTCAGGCGGGGGCAGCGAGCAGCGCCAGCAGCGCGCGGACGTACGCCGCCTCCGGGTCCACGTCCAGGTGCCGGCTCGGCGTGCCGGCCAGGTCGAGGGTGACCGCCCAGCCGCCGGTCGGCCCGGGCAGTCGCTCGAGCGAGACGAACGCGTCGCCCAGCAGCGCGCGCAGCTGGTCCTCGCGGGGCAGCCACACCGCCTCGCTCGCCTCGAGCGCGTCCAGCGCCCACTCCGTGGTGCCGTTGAAGGCGAGGATCCGGTCGCCGTCGGGCACCTCCAGCAGCTCCACGACCATGTCGCTGAGCACGAACACGTGGTCGTCCAGGTCGCGGTCCGGCACCGCGAACCGGTCGCCGCGCGCCGGCGTCCAGCGGACCCCGGCCGCCCGCAGCGCCTGACCGGTGAGCAGGTCGACCATGCCCACCAGTGTGCCGGACCGCGCCTGGGCACGGACCGGGCCTGTGTCGAGCGTCTCATCGCCTACCTGCGGGTAGTGAGCGAGACCGGCGTCACATACTCTCGGTACATGAGTGCCCAGCACCCGCCGTCCGGCGAGCCGGTGGTCGACGGCCCGTCCGACCCCGAGCTCGACCCGACCGCGTCGTACGCCCTCGAGCCCCGGTACACCGCCCGGCTGACCGCCCGGGTGTTCGCCACCTCGGGGGAGAGCGTCGAGCTCCGCTCGCCGCTCGACGGGGCGCCGCTGGCGCACCTCCCCCAGTCGAGCGACGCCGATGTCGCGGAGGCCTTCGCGCGGGCCCGCCGGGCCCAGCAGGCCTGGGCACGCACCCCGCTGGACGAGCGGGCCGCCCTGCTGCTGCGCCTGCACGACGTCGTGCTCGACCGCCAGGACGAGATCCTCGACCTGATCGTGCGGGAGTCCGGCAAGGCCCGCAAGCACGCCTTCGACGAGCCGCTGCACATTGCGCTGACCGCCCGCTACTACGCGCGCACCGCCGCCGGGCACCTCGGCCCACGGCGCCGGCGCGGGGTGGTCCCCGGCCTGACCCGGGTCGACCTGCACCGGGTCCCGAAGGGCGTCGTCGGCGTGATCTCGCCGTGGAACTACCCGTTCACGATGGCACTGTGCGACGGGCTGCCGGCACTGCTGGCCGGCAACGCGGTGGTCGCCAAGCCCGACGCGCAGTCGATGCTCACCGCCCTGCTCGGCGCCGAGCTGCTGGAGCAGGCCGGCCTCCCGCGCGACCTGTGGCAGGTGGTCGCCGGCCCCGGCCCCCGGGTGGGCGCGGCGATCGTCGAGCACGCTGACCACGTCTGCTTCACCGGCAGCACCGCGACCGGCCGGATCGTGGCCCGGGGCTGCGCCGAGCGACTGATCGGCTGCTCGCTGGAGCTGGGCGGCAAGAACCCCATGCTGGTGCTGCGCGACGCCGACCCGGAGCGGGCCGCCGAGGGCGCGGTGCGGGCGGCGTTCTCCAACGCCGGCCAGCTCTGCGTCTCCGCCGAGCGGCTGTTCGTCGCCGACCAGGTCTACGACCGGTTCGTCGACCGGTTCGTGGCCCGCACCGAGGCGATGACCCTCGGCGCGACGCTGGACTGGGACAACGACATGGGCTCGCTGGTCTCCCAGCGGCAGCTCGACACGGTCACCGCGCACGTCGAGGACGCGGTGGCCAAGGGCGCGCGGGTGCTCACCGGGGGCCGGGCCCGGCCCGACCTGGCGCCGTACTTCTTCGAGCCGACCGTGCTCGAGGGCGTGACCCCGGAGATGACCTGCTTCGGCCAGGAGACCTTCGGCCCGGTCGTCTCGGTCTACCGCTTCCACGACGAGGCCGACGCGGTGGCCCGCGCCAACGAGGGCGACTACGGCCTCAACGCCTCGGTCTACAGCCGGGACGGCCGCCGCGCCCGCGCGCTCGCCCGTCAGCTGCGCTGCGGGACCGTGAACGTCAACGAGGCGTTCGCGGCGACCTTCGCCAGCATCGACGCCCCCATGGGCGGGATGCGCCAGTCCGGGATGGGCCGCCGACAGGGCGCCGACGGCATCCACCGCTACACCGAGCCGCAGTCGGTGGCCACCCAGCGCGTGGTGCGGTTCGCGCCCATGCTCGGGATGTCCGAGGAGGCCCACGCGAGGGTGATGACCGCGAACCTCCGGCTGATGAAGAAGCTGGGTCGCACATGAACGACTACGACTACGACGTACTGGTCATCGGCTCGGGGTTCGGCGGCTCGGTCACCGCGCTCCGGCTGACCGAGAAGGGCTACCGGGTCGGCGTCCTGGAGGCGGGCGTCCGGTTCCGCGACGAGGACTTCGCCGACACCTCGTGGGACGTCAAGCGCTACCTGTTCCGACCGGAGGTCGGCTGCTACGGCATCCAGCGCATCGACGCGCTCCGCGACTGCCTGATCGTCTCGGGTGCAGGCGTCGGCGGCGGGTCGCTGGTCTACGCGAACACCCTGTACGAGCCGCTGCCGGCGTTCTACGACGACCCGCAGTGGAGCCATCTGACCGACTGGCGCGCCGAGCTGGCGCCGTACTACGACCAGGCCAAGCGGATGCTCGGCGTCGTCGAGAACCCGCTGCGCACACCCGCCGACGAGGTGATGGAGCAGGTCGCCACCGAGATGGGCGTGGCGGACACCTTCCACCCGACCCCGGTCGGGGTGTTCTTCGGCGGTCCCGACGACCCGCCGGGCCGCACCGTCCCGGACCCCTACTTCGGCGGCGCCGGCCCCGCCCGCACCAGCTGCATCGCCTGCGGAGAGTGCATGAGCGGCTGCCGCCACAACGCCAAGAACACCCTGGTCAAGAACTACCTCCACCTGGCCGAGCAGAACGGCGCCCGGGTGCTGCCGCTGACCACGGTCACCCGTGTGGCGCCGAGGTCCCGGGGCGGCTACGAGGTGCACGTGCGGTTCACCAAGGCCAAGACCGGGCGCCGCTCGGCGCGCCGGGTGCTGACCGCCGAGCAGGTGGTGTTCGCCGCCTCCTCGCTCGGCACGCAACGGCTGCTGCACCGGATGCGCGACGAGGGACACCTGCCCCGGCTCTCCGACCGCCTGGGCCACCTCGCCCGCACCAACTCCGAGTCGATCATGGGCGCGATCGCGCCGGACCTGAGCGTCGACTACAGCCAGGGCATCGCGATCACCTCGAGCTTCCACCCCGACCCCGACACCCACATCGAACCGGTGCGCTACGGCAAGGGCAGCAACTTCATGTCGCTGATGCAGACCGTGCTCACCGACGGTGACGGCGCCCAGCCGCGCTGGCGGACTTGGCTGCGCGAGATGTGGTCCCAGCGGCGTCGCGTCGGGGACCTCTACGACCTCAAGCACTGGTCGGAGCGCACGATCATCGCGCTGGTGATGCAGAGCCTGGACAACTCGATCACGACCTACACCAAGCCGATCCCCGGCACCCGCCGGCGCTACCTCACCTCGAAGCAGGGACACGGCGTCCCGAACCCGACCTGGATCCCCGCGGGCAACGTCGCGGTCCGATTGATGGCGCGGATCATGGGCGGCACCCCGGGCGGCTCGATCGGCGAGCCCTTCAACCGGCCGCTGACCGCGCACTTCATCGGCGGCTGCCCGATCGGTGCGGGCCCGGAGGACGGCGTCATCGACCCCTACCAGCGCGTCTTCGGGCACCCCGGCCTGCACGTGGCCGACGGGTCGGCGGTCACCGCCAACCTGGGGGTCAACCCGTCGCTGACGATCACCGCCCAGGCCGAGCGCGCCATGTCGTTCTGGCCCAACAAGGGCGAGGCGGACCCGCGCCCGCCCGTCGGGTCGGACTACCGCCGGCTCGCGCCGGTCACGCCGGCCCGGCCCGCGGTGCCCCCGCACGCGCCGGCGGCGCTGCGGCTGCCCATCGTCGAGATCGGCTGACGACCGCGGCCCGTCGTACGAGCGGCGCGGCCGCCTTGGTGAATGATGTCGGCCATGGGGGAGTCGTTCTCGGGTTTCGTGCCCGCGCTGGCGCCGTTGCGGACCATGGCCTGGGGCCTGCTGCTGGTGGTCGTCGACCTGCGGGTGCAGGGCCTCGACCTGGTGCCCGACCCGATCGGCTGGGCCGTGCTGCTGGTGGGGACCCTGCGCCTGGCCCCGCTGCACCGCGGGTTCGTGGTGGCCGCGTGGGCGTCCGGCGTGGGCCTGGTCGCCTCGCTCCCGGACTGGCTCGGCGCGCAGGGGACGCTGCTGACGTGGGCCTTCTCGATCGCCGAGACCGTCCTGGTGTTCGCGACCTGCACCGCGGTGATGGTCCTCGCGCCGGGGCACCGGCGCGGCGCCGACGCCATCCGGTGGTGGGACCTCGGGCTGACCGTCGCCTCGGCCGTGCTCGTCGCGCTGGCGATCCAGGAGCCCGACCTCACCGTGCTCGCCGTTCTGGCGGGGGTCGCGGCCCTGGTCGTGCTGGTCTGCTTCCTGGTGCTGCTGTTCCGGGCCTCCCGGGCGACCCCCATGGGTCCCGGGAAAACTCTTCAGGAAATCCCGTAACCCGGCGTACCCCACCTCGTTGAGCCAGCGGATCCGGCAGTCATGCTCCCTCCCAAGCGCCGGATCCCGCGGTCCAGGCACTGTGCAGCAGATGCGTGGACGAACCAGGGCTCGACCATCCTCCCTCCCCGGTCGGGCCCTGGTCGCATTTTCCGCACCGCCGCCCGGTCGGCGGCGCGGCAGCCGCGTTTCGCGGCGGCACCTCCGGTCTCGGTACGCTGAGGTCCGCCGGCGCTCTCCACCCCGCGAAGGGATCTCATGACTCAGGTGACGGACCACGACCTGGTCCTGGTGGTCGACTTCGGGGCGCAGTACGCCCAGCTGATCGCCCGGCGGGTGCGCGAGGCACGCGTCTACTCCGAGATCGTCCCGCACACGATGCCGGTGGACGAGATGCTGGCGCGCCGCCCGAAGGCGATCATCCTGTCCGGCGGCCCCTCGAGCGTGTACGCCGAGGGCGCGCCGTCGATCGACCCCGCGCTGTTCACGGCCGGCACCCCGGTCTTCGGCATGTGCTACGGGTTCCAGCTGATGGCGCGCGGGCTCGGCGGCGAGGTGGCCCACACCGGTGCCCGCGAGTACGGCCGCACCGCCGTGAGCGTGACCGAGTCCGGCACGCTGCTGGCCGACCTCCCGGCCGCGCACACCGTGTGGATGTCCCACGGCGACTCCGTCGTCGCCGCCCCCGACGGCTTCACGGTGCTGGCGTCGACGGCCGTGACGCCGGTCGCGGCGTTCGAGGACGTCGCGCGTGGGCTCGCCGGCGTGCAGTGGCACCCCGAGGTGCTGCACACCGAGCACGGCCAGAAGGTCCTCGAGCACTTCCTGCACCAGATCGCCGGCTGCCGGCCCACCTGGACGATGGTGAACATCGTCGAGGAGCAGATCGAGCGGATCCGCGAGCAGATCGGCGACCGCGGTCGCGCCATCTGCGGGCTCTCCGGCGGGGTCGACTCCGCGGTCGCCGCCGCCCTGGTGCAGCGCGCGATCGGCGACCGGCTGACCTGTGTCTTCGTCGACCACGGGCTGCTGCGCAAGGGGGAGGCCGAGCAGGTCGAGCGCGACTTCGTCGCCGCCACCGGCGTCGACCTGCACGTCGTCGACGCCGAGAAGCGGTTCCTCGACGCCCTGGCCGGGGTGTCCGACCCCGAGCAGAAGCGGAAGATCATCGGCCGCGAGTTCATCCGGGTCTTCGAGGCCGCCGAGGCCGACGTACTGGCCCGAACCGCTCAGACGGAGGCGGGCGCGAAGGTCGCGTTCCTCGTCCAGGGCACGCTCTACCCCGACGTGGTCGAGTCCGGGGGCGGCGCGGGCACCTCGAACATCAAGTCCCACCACAACGTGGGCGGCCTGCCCGACGACCTCGAGTTCGAGCTCGTGGAGCCGTTGCGCACGCTGTTCAAGGACGAGGTCCGGCTGGTGGGGGAGCAGCTCGGCCTGCCCGCCGAGATCGTCTGGCGGCACCCCTTCCCCGGCCCCGGGCTCGGCATCCGGATCATCGGCGAGGTCACCCGGGAGCGGCTCGACCTGCTGCGAGAGGCCGACGCGATCGCCCGCGAGGAGCTCACTCACGCGGGCCTGGACCGCGACATCTGGCAGTTCCCGGTGGTGCTGCTCGCCGACGTCCGCTCCGTGGGGGTCCAGGGCGACAGTCGCACCTACGGTCACCCGGTCGTGCTGCGTCCGGTGACCTCCGAGGACGCCATGACCGCCGACTGGGCGCGGCTGCCGTACGACGTCCTCGAGCGGATCTCGACCCGGATCACCAACGAGGTGGCCGAGGTCAACCGGGTCACCGTCGACATCACCTCCAAGCCCCCGGGCACCATCGAGTGGGAGTGACCCCCCGGACATGCCGAGTCGGCGCTGCTTGACGTCCGGGGTACGTCGAGTCGGCGCTGCTTGACGCCGGGGGTACGCCGAGTCGGCGCTGCTTGACGCCCGGGGTACGTCGAGTCGGCGCTGCTTGACGCTCAGCCCGTCAACGAACGCCGACTCGGGCGTGTGGGCGTGTCAACGAGCGCCGACTCGCGGGCGCCGGGGGTGTCAACGTGCGCCGACTCGGGGAGGCCGGAAATGAAGACGCGGGGCAGAGGATGACTCCTCTGCCCCGCGCCGCACCACCATCAATTGTGGAAGATGCTGTACCCACCCGGGCCGACGGCGAAACCGACGATGATGAGGACGACGCCCCACAGGATGTTTCGCTTGAACAACTGGATGATGCCGGCGATCACGAGGATCACGGCGAGGATCCACAGCAGGAAGGCCATGGGAGTCTCCGTTCAGGGGTGACGTGCCGGCGGCGCCGGCACTGGTGCATGGGGCAGCGCTCAGCGTCCGGTCCCCCGGACGATCCGCTCCCTGCTGGAGACTTACCCGATCGGGGGCGGTTCAATCACCGGTTGTCCCCGGGCCGGGGTCCCGCTCACGCCTGGTCGACCACCAGCTCGGTCAGCTCGGCGGCGAGCAGCAGGGCGCCGACGAGGCTGGCCCGCTCGCCCAGCTCGCTGGCCAGGACCGGGGTGAGCGCCACCGAGTCCAGCGCGTGACGGCGCAGGCCGGTGCGCGCCGACTCCAGCAGCAGGTCGCCGGCCCGGGCCATGTCGCCGCCGACCACCACGATGGCGGGGTTCAACAGGTTCACGATGCTGGCCAGGCCCCAGCCCAGGTGCAGGCCGGCGTCCTCCAGGGCGCGCCGGGCGCCCAGGCTGCCCTGCTGGGCCGCGCGGACGACCCCATCGAGCGTGGCGCCGGGCAGCTGGGCCGCGACCATCGAGACCACGGTGCTGGAGGAGGTGTAGGCCTCCAGGCAGCCGCGGCTCCCGCACCGGCACAGCGGCCCCTGGGCGTCGAGGGTCAGGTGCCCGATCTCGCCGGCGGTGCCGCCCGAGCCGTGGAAGAGCTGGTTGTCGATGATGATGCCGGCACCCACACCCGAGGAGATCTTCACGAACACCGAGCTGTCGTGGCCGCGGCCCACCCCCTGACGGTGCTCGGCGAGCGCGCCGAGGTTCGCGTCGTTCTCCACGTGGACGGGGAGGCCGAGGACCGACTCCGCGACGGCGCGGGCGTCCACGCCCTCCCAGCCGGGGAAGATCGCCGAGGATCGGACGACGTCGTTGGTCACCGGGGCCGGCAGGCCCATGCCGACGTGACGGATCGTGCCCTGGCCCGCGGACATCGCCAGCATCATCGACCGGGCCAGGCGCAGCGCCTCGCCGTGGTCGTGCCGGGCGGACTCGAAGCCGCGCCGCTCCTCGACGAGCACCGCGCCGGTGAGGTCGCCGACCGCGACCGCCACGTGGCTGTGCCCGAAGTCGACACCAGCCACCAGGCCCGCGCCGCGGGCCAGCCGGACCGACGAACCGCGGCGGCCGCTGCCCCGGTCGGTCTGGACCAGGCCGACGGTGGCGAGCTCGCGGACGATGTTGGACACCGTCGCCGGCGCCAGCCCGGTCGTGCGGGCGAGCTCGGCCTGCGTGAACGTGCAGGTCTCCTCGCTCGACTCGCCCGTCGAGCCGCCGCGCAGCACGTCCAGCACCCGCTGCTGGTTGGCGGTCCGCAGCGAGGCGGTGGACCCCGGGGCGGGGTCATGGCGGTGGTGAGGCACGGGGGAACTGTGCCTCAGGTCACGTTAAAGATCAAGATGTGGCGATTACTCGCGAGTTGGGAGAGAAGATATCGATTTAGTGTTCACGTCTTGACGACAAACGTGTGACCGTCGACACTCATCTCAGTCCATTCGGGCGTTGCCACCGGGCCGCCCCTTGTCGAGGAGAGATACGTGTCCACACCTCTGCACCGAATCGCAGCCTTCGGCGCTGCGGTCATCGTCGGGTCCGCCGCCCTGGCCGCCTGCGGCGCCAACGACGCGGCGTCCGGCAACGGTTCCGGCGCCAGCAGCAAGGCGGCGACCATCGCCCTGCTGCTGCCGGAGTCCAAGACCACCCGCTACGAGACCTTCGACAAGCCGCTGTTCGAGGCCAAGGTCAAGGAGCTCTGCCCGGACTGCAAGGTCAACTACTACAACGCCGACCAGGACGAGGCGAAGCAGACCCAGCAGGTCGACACCGCCATCAACGCCGGCGCCAGCGTCGTCGTGCTCGACCCGGTCAACGGTGCCGGCGCCGGGGGCATGGTCCAGACCGCGCACAGCGCGGACGCCAAGGTCATCGCCTACGACCGGTTCATCGACGGCGCCGACTACTACATGTCCTTCGACAACGAGACCGTCGGCAAGATGCAGGCCGACGCGCTGGTCAAGGCGATGGGCAACAAGGGCAACATCCTGATGCTCAACGGCGCCCCGAGCGACCCGAACGCGGCCCAGTTCAAGAAGGGCGCCCACAGCGTCCTCGACAGCAGCAACATCAAGATCCTCGAGGAGTACGACAACCCCGACTGGAGCCCCGAGAACGCCCAGCAGTTCGTCACCGACCAGCTGAGCAAGTACCAGCCCTCGCAGATCCAGGGCGTGTACGCCGCCAACGACGGCCAGGCCGGTGGCGTGGTCGCGGCCCTGACCGGCGCCGGTGTGAAGCCCGACGCCCTCCCGCCGATCACCGGGCAGGACGCCGAGCTCGCCGCCATCCAGCGGATCCTCGCGGGTGAGCAGGCCATGACGATCTACAAGCCGATCCCGATCGAGGCGAACACCGCGGCCGAGGTCGCCGTCAAGCTGGCCAAGGGCGAGGACGTGGGCACCAGCTCCGAGACCGGCATCGACCAGACCGACTACAACGGCGTGAAGTCGTTCATCTTCAAGCCGATCGTCGTCACCAAGGACAACGTGGCCGACACGGTCGTCAAGGACAACTTCTACCAGGTGTCCGACATCTGCACCGCCCAGTACGCCGACGCCTGCAAGGCGGCTGGCCTCAGCTGATGTCGACCTCCACGACGCAGTCGCCGGCCGGGGACGTGGTCTTGTCCCTGGCCGGCGTCACGAAGCGATTCGGCGCCGTCCAGGCCCTCACCGACGTCCACCTCCAGGTGGGCGCCGGTGAGGTGGTCGCCCTCGTCGGCGACAACGGTGCCGGCAAGTCCACCCTCGTCAAGATCATCTCGGGCGTCTACCAGCCCGACGGCGGCGACATCATCTTCGCCGGCCGGAAGGTGTCCGTGGGTGGTCCCTCCGAGGCCCAGGAGCTCGGGATCGCGACGGTCTTCCAGGACCTCGCGCTCTGCGACAACCTCGACGTGGTCGCGAACCTGTTCCTCGGCCAGGAGAAGCACCACGGCAGCGTGCTCAACGAGGTCGAGATGGAGCAGGAGGCGTGGCGGCTGCTGCGCACCCTGTCCGCCAAGATCCCGTCGGTCCGGATCCCGATCGCCGCCCTCTCCGGCGGCCAGCGACAGACCGTCGCGATCGCCCGCAGCCTGGTCGGCAAGCCCAAGATCGTCATGCTCGACGAGCCCACCGCGGCCCTCGGCGTGGCGCAGACGGCCGAGGTCCTCAACCTCGTGGAGCGGCTGCGCGAGACCGGCCTGGGCGTGATCCTGGTCAGCCACAACATGGCCGACGTGCAGGCGGTCGCCGACCGGATCGTCGTACTGCGGCTGGGCCGCAACGCCGCGGAGTTCAAGGTCGAAGAGGCCACGACCGAGGAGCTGGTGGCCGCGATCACCGGCGCCTCCGACAACGTCGTCGCCGCGCGCGCCGAGCGGCGCCAGGGAGGGGAGCAGCATGGCTGAGGAGGCAACCGCAACCGCAACCGCAACCGCACCCGCCGTCGCCGCCGACCTGAGCGACGAGCGACTGATCCGCACCGAGGGGGCGGCCGGCTACGCGAAGCTGTTCTTGAACCGCCTGCGCGGCGGTGACCTCGGCAGCCTGCCGGTGATCCTGGGCCTGATCGTGATCAGCATCGGCTTCTACTCCGCCGAGCCGGTCTTCCTGTCCTCGCGGAACCTGGTCTCGATCAGCCAGTTCGCGGCCCCGATCGGCATCATCGCGCTGGGCATCGTGCTGAGCCTGCTGCTGGGCGAGATCGACCTGTCGGTCGGCTCGGTGAGCGGCCTGGCCGCGGCGTCGATGGCGGTGCTCACCGTGGACAAGGGCCACTCGGTGTTCTTCGGGATCGTCGCCGCGCTGCTCGTCGGCCTGGTCATCGGTGCGTTCTACGCGTTCCTGTACACGCGACTCGGGGTCCCGTCGTTCGTGTTCTCCCTCGCCGGGCTGCTCAGCTTCCAGGGGATGCTGCTCTACGTGCTCGGCAAGAACGGCACGATCAACCTCCCCTCGGACTCGTTCCTCGTGCAGTGGACCCGGTTCAAGTTCGTCGGAGACGCGGCGTCGTACGTCCTGGTCGCGGTCATCGTGGCGCTCTACCTGGCCGCGCAGCTGTGGGGCGCCGCCTCGCGCCGCCGGGCCGGGCTGAGCACCACGTGGATGCCGATGATCGCCCTCAAGGCGGCGCTGCTGGCCGTGGGCCTGGGCTTCCTGACCTACTACGTCAACATCGACCGCGGCTGGAGCTACCTCTGGCTGTTCTTCGTGCTGCTGGTGGTCGCCATGGACTTCCTGCTGCGGCGGACCCGCTGGGGCCGGCACCTCTATGCGGTCGGCGGCAACGTCGAGGCGGCTCGTCGGTCGGGCATCAACGTCAACCGGATCTACTTCTCGGTGTTCGCGCTGACCTCGGTGTTCGCGGCGGTCGGTGGTCTGCTCGCCGCCGGCTACCAGACGTCGGTCTCCCAGGCCAGTGGTACGACGGACACCAACCTGACCGCGATCGCGGCGGCCGTGATCGGTGGCACCAGCCTCTTCGGCGGCCGCGGCACGGCGTACTCCGCCCTGCTCGGCATCGTGGTGCTGCAGGCGATCCAGACCGGCCTGAACCTGGTCGGGGTGGACTCCTCGGTGCGGTTCATGGTCACCGGCGCGGTGCTGCTGCTCGCCGTCGCCATCGACTCGGTCTCCCGCCGGATGCGCTCCTCCAGCGGGCGCGGCTGACCCAGCCGCCCTCGCCCATGGCACCGAGGCCTCCCGCCGGATCAGTCCGCGGGGGGCCTCGGTCGTGGTGGCTGCAGGAGTCCCCGGCCAGCCGGGGATTCCCTCGGTGGGGGGCCGTTGCAACGCCCATCAAGCGGGGGAACGCCCTGACAACCCCGGGTGGTCCCTGCGGTCAGGGCAGGTAGACGGTCTGCCTCACGCCGTCGATGTCGAGGGTGACGTTGGTGCGGTAGCCCTCGGGCACCTGCCACTCGTGCACCTGGGCCCCGCGGCCGTCCTTGCCGATCCGGATGCGGTGGAAGGTGCAGTCGCACCAGGGCTGGCCGGCGCTGTTGTAGACGTACGCCGTCGGCGCGGTCCCGGGGGTGAAGCCGACGGCGTAGACGTCGTACCAGTGGCAGTTGGCGCCGTTGGTGCAGGCGTCGGCGGTCCGGACGAACCGTACGGCCCGGGGCTGCGCCGTGCCGCAGCTGCGCACCGGCTTGCTGGTGGCCTGCTGGAGGGAACCGTCGACGTCGAGCGTGCGCACCCGCACGCAGGCGCGCGCGCCGCCCTCGCGGGTCGGGACGGAGACGACCCGACGGGCGGTCCGCCAGCCGTGGCCGGCGTCCACCTGCATCGTGCGCTCGATGCCGTGGCGCTGCTTGCGCGGCGGGTCGATCGTGAAGCGCACCGAGCGGTAGCCGGCGTGCGCGTGCACCCGCGGCGGGCCGGGGTCGGCCAGCGGCCTGATCGTCTCGACCGTCTCGGTGGGCGTCGACGTCGGGCTCGGTGACCCGGTGGCCCCGACCGAGCTCCGGGTGGGCGTGGCCGCGGGCGCCCGGTCGTCCCCGCCGCCGGCACCGACGGCCACGGCCGTGACGGCGACCGCCACCACCGCGGCGGCGGCGAGCACGGTGGCCGGCAACCAGCGACGCCGGCCGCGCGGCTGCGTGTGGGTCGGGGGGGACGAGGGCCGCCAGGAGTGGGGCGGCACCGCGGTCCCGTCCGGCTCGGTCCCGTCCGGCCCGGATCCGCCCGGCCCGGATCCGCCCGGCCCGGATCCGCCCGGCCCGGACCCGGCCGGCTGCTCACCGGTCGGCAGCACGTCGGCGGACGCGGACAGGCTGCGGATCACCGTGTGCCGGACGGGCGCGGGGTCGGTGGCGGGCTCGATCGGGACCGGCGGCTCGACGGCCCCCGCCGGGGACGAGTGCGGCGGGGCCGCGGCCGCGTCGAGCTCCCGGACCACCGCCAGCAGCGAGGACCGCAGCGCGGACGCGGACGGCGTACGGCGCTCCGGGTCCTTGTTCATCGCCTCGGCCAGCACCTCGTCGATCCGGTCGTCGACCGGGTGACCGGTGGCCAGCTGCGGCACCGGCGAGTTGATGTGGGAGTTCATCATCTGGAAGTCCGTGCCGGAGTACGGCGCGTCGCCGGTGAGGATCGCCCACAGCAGGCAGCCGACGGAGTAGATGTCGCCGCGCTCGTCGGCGGCGTGGCCGAAGTGCCGCTCCGGAGCCATGTACGCCGGGCTGCCGACCAGCGTGCCGGTGCGGGTCAGGCTGCCCCGGCCGTCGCTGCCGCCGTCGAGGGCGATGCCGAAGTCGCACAGGTAGGGGATCAGCCCCTCGGGCCGGCTCCACAGCAGCACGTTGCCGGGCTTGACGTCGCGGTGGATCACGCCGGCCGCGTGGGCGTCGGCCAGCGCCTCGCACACCTGGGCGACCAGGGCCAGCGCCACCCGCCGCTCCAGCGGCCCGTGGGTGCCGATCCAGGTCTGCAGGTCACCGTCGGGGAAGTACTCGGTCACGAAGAAGACGGTGTCCTCGTGCTCGCCGTACTCGTGGATCCCGACGATGTTGCGGGATCGGATCCGGGCCAGCACGTTGGCCTCGCGGGCGAACCTCGCCTGGTAGTCCTCGCGGTCCGGCAGCGAGGGCAGCACGATCTTCAGCGCCACCGAGCGGTTGAGCACGGTGTCGAGGGCCTCATAGACGATGCCCATCCCGCCGTGGCCGATCTGGCGCAGGATGCGGTAGCGGCCGCCGTACTCGTCGCCCGCCTTCGGAAAACCCGCCATAGCCGCCCTCGTCATGCCGCCCGCAGGCCGCCCCGTGATCCCCGGTGAGTCTACTGTTCCAGCCGGGACGGATGAGGATCTCCCCAAACCTGCCTCGACGCAAGACCTGTGCGGTCCGGTCGGGACGGCGGCTCAGCGGGTCGCCACCGGCTCCGGCCGGGGCTCCGCGTCGGGCGGGGCGATCCGGTGCTCGCCGCGGTCGAGGCTGCTCGGCCACCAGATCCGGCTGCCCAGGTCGAGGTTGAGCGCGGTGACCAGCACCGAGCGGACGACCATCGTGTCGAGGATGACGCCCAGCGCCACCGCGACCCCGATCTCCACGAAGGCCACCAGCGGCAGCGTGCCGAGCACCAGGAACGTCGAGGCCAGCACCAGCCCGGCGGAGGTGATCACACCGCCGGTGGCCGACAGCGCGACCAGCGAGCCCTGGCGCGTGCCGCGGGTCTGGGTCTCCTCGCGCACCCGGGTCATCAAGAAGATGTTGTAGTCGATGCCGAGGGCGACGAGGAACACGAACACGAACAGCGGGAGCGACGCGTCGGCACCGGCGAAGCCGAAGACGTACTTGAACAGCAGCGAGGAGAGCCCGAGCGCGGCGCCGAACGACAGCACGACGGTGCCGATGAGCAGCAGCGGTGAGAGGACCGCCCTCAGGAGCACCATCAAGATGAGCAGCACCACGACGAGCACGATCGGGATGATCACGGTGTTGTCGCGGCTCGAGGCGTTCTCGACGTCGAGCGAGATCGCGGAGTAGCCGCCGACCAGGGCGTCCGCGCCGGGCACGGCGTGCACGGCGTCACGCGCGGCCGCCACGGTGTCGAACGCGCTCTGCGAGAGGGCGTCGCTGGTGATCGTGGCCTGCACGTAGGCGACCCCGTCCTTGACCGTGGGCGGCGTGACGTCGGTCAGCCCGCTCACCGCCGCCAGGGACCGGCTCACCGCCTCCCCCCGGTCGGCGTTCGCGACGACCATCATCGGGCTCGACTGGTCGACCAGCCCGTGGGCGGTGAGCACCCGCTGGCCGACGATCGAGTCGAAGTCCTTGGTGTAGGAGTCCTCGGTCGTGAGGCCGCTGGCGTTGAGGCTGAGGATGCCGAGGCAGGAGACGGCGAGCGCCGCGGCGGTGCCGACCCACACGGCGCGGGGGCGCACGGCGATCCGCCGGCCCACCTTGGCCCACAGGCCCGAGGCCGTCGGCTCGACCGAGCCGAACCGCGGGCGCTGGGGCCAGAACACCCAGCGGCCGGTGATCACGAGCAGCGCCGGCAGCAGCGTGATCATGACCAGCAGGGCGACGGCGATGCCGATCGCGGCCACCGGGCCCAGGCCGGCGGTGGAGTTCATCTCGGCGAACAGCAGGCAGAGCATGCCGAGGATCACCGTGGCCGCGCTCGCGACGATCGCGGGGGCCGCACGGTGCAGTGCGAACGCCATCGCCTCGTGCCGGTCCTCGTGGCGGCGCAACTCCTCGCGGTAGCGGGCGACGAGCAGCAGCGCGTAGTCCGTGCCGGCGCCGAAGACCAGCACGGTGAGGATGCCCTGGCTCTGGCCGTTGACGGTGAGGTCGGCGTACTTCGCCAGGAAGTAGATGACCGCTTGGGCCGTGAACAGCGCGACGACGGCGGAGAACACCGGCAGGATCCACAGCACCGGGCTCCGGTAGGTCAGGAGCAGGATGAGGATCACGACCCCGCCGGCGGCGAACAGCAGGGTGCTGTCGAGGCCCTCGAAGGCCTTGGCGGAGTCCGCGGCCTGACCACCCTGCCCGGCGATGTGCACGGCGACGCCCGGGATCGTCGCGATGTCGCGCAGCGCGGCGGCGGTGTCCGGCATCTGGTTCCAGCCGTTCTTGCCGAAGTTGAACGTGACCAGCGTCTGGGCGGCCTTCCCGTCCTTCGAGACGATCGGGCCGACGACCTTGCCCTCGACCCCCTTCATGTCCTGGAACTCCGCGACCTGCTGCTTCGCGGCGGCCAGGTCGGCCGGGGTCAGCCCGGCCGCGCGCCCGTAGACGACGACGGTCGGGATGGCCTCGGGGTCCTGGAAGGCGCCGAGCTTGTCCAGCGCGCGCGTGGACTCGGCGCTGGCGGGCAGCCAGGACGAGGACTCGTTGTTCTGGACGTCGGTGAGCTTGGCGGCGAACCCGCTGACCGCGACCAGGATGACGAGCCACGCGACGAGCACGATCCACTTGGTGACGCGGCCGGTCAGCTTGCCGGCGATCTGACGGTGCATGGGACTACTCCAGCAGAGACGGGGGACACCCGGCATCGGGGTTTCCCCCGATCAGACCCCATTCCGCGCGCGAATTCATCGCCCGAGGGGGTCACGTCGGGCGACCACGACCTGCCTCGCCCGGGCGCGGCGTCCCCTACTCTCGGGGCATGTACCCCGGGACGTGGGCCGCGATCACCCCGGACCGGCCGGCGCTGGTGATGGCCGGCTCGGGACGGACGCTGACGTACGCCGAGCTCGACGGCCGCAGCCTGCGCCTGGCCCGGCACCTGCGGGCGCGGGGGCTCGGCCCCGGCGACGTGGTCGCGCTGGTCAGCGACAACACGCCCGAGGCGTACGAGGTCTACTGGGCCTGCCTGCGCTCGGGCCTCTACATCACCGCGGTCAACCACCACCTCTCGGCGGAGGAGACGTCCTACATCGTCCACGACTGCGGTGCCCGGGCGCTGGTCGTCTCGGCGGCCACGGCGGAGCTGGTGGGCGCCCTCGACGTGGACGTGCCGGAGCGGCTGGCCTTCGGCGGCCCGGTCGCGGCGTACGACGACTACGAGGCCGCGCTCGCCGCCGCCGGCGACCAGCCGCTCGCCGACCAGCCGCACGGCGACGACTTCCTCTACTCCTCGGGCACCACCGGGCGGCCCAAGGGCGTCAAGGTCAGCCTGCCGCGGATGCAGGTCGACGAGCCGGGCTACGTCTACGTGCGGATCTTCGGCACCCTCTACGGCTTCGACCGGGACACCGTCTACCTCTCCCCGGCGCCGGTCTACCACGCCGCGCCGCTGCGCTTCGGTGGCGTCGTGCACGCCACCGGCGGCACGCTGGTGATGATGGAGCGCTTCGACGCGGAGGCCGCCCTGCGCGCGATCGAGCAGCACCGGGTCACACACACGCAGATGGTGCCGACGATGTTCGTCCGGCTGCTCAAGCTGCCCGAGGAGGTGCGCACGGCGTACGACGTGTCCTCGCTGCGCTGCGTGATCCACGCGGCCGCGCCGTGCCCGGTCCAGGTGAAGCGGCGGATGATCGACTGGCTCGGGCCGATCGTGCACGAGTACTACGCCTCCACCGAGGCCAACGGCGCCACGATGATCGACAGCGAGACCTGGCTGGCGCACCCGGGGTCGGTGGGCCGGGCGCTGCTCGGGGTCGTGCACGTCTGCGGCCCGGACGGCGGCGAGCTGGGGGCGGGCGAGGTCGGCACGATCTGGTTCGAGCGCGACGAGGTGCCCTTCGCCTACCACAACGACCCGGCGAAGACCGCGAGCGCGCAGCACCCCGAGCACCCGACGTGGACCACGGTGGGCGACCTCGGGTACGTCGACGACGAGGGCTTCCTCTTCCTCACCGACCGCAAGGCGTTCATGATCATCAGCGGCGGCGTCAACATCTACCCCCAGGAGGTCGAGGACCTGTTCTCGCTGCACCCCGCGGTCGCCGACATCGCGGTGATCGGGGTGCCCGACGAGGAGATGGGGGAGCGGGTCGTCGCGTTCGTGCAGCCCGCCCCCGGCGCCGAGCCGGGCGCGGCGCTGGCGGCGGAGCTCACGGCGTACGCCCGGGAGCGGATCGCGCACTTCAAGGTCCCGGGGGAGATCCTCTTCCGGGACGGGCTGCCGCGCACGCCGACCGGGAAGATGGTCAAGGGCCGGCTCCGCGAGGAGTACGCCGGCGGTTGACCCGGCCGGGCTCAGATCCCCAGGCTGCGCCCGATGATCTCCTTCTGGATCTCGGTGGTGCCGCCGTAGATCGTCTGGATCCGGCTGTCGAGGTAGGCCTTCGCGATCGGGTACTCCATCATGTAGCCGTAGCCGCCGTGCAGCTGCACGCCCTGGTCGACGACCTTCTTCTGCAGCTCGGTGGTCCACCACTTGGCCATCGACGCCAGGGAGGTGTCGACCTCGCCGGCGTTGAGCTTGCGCACGCAGTCCTCCACGAAGACCCGCGCGATCCGGACCTCGGTGGCCATCTCGGCGAGCAGGAACCGGTTGTGCTGGAACTTGCCGATCGGACGGCCGAAGGCCTCGCGCTCGCGGGCGTAGTCCAGGCACAGCTCGAGGACCCGCTCGCAGGCCGCGACCGCGATCGCGGCGATCGAGATCCGCTCCTGCGGCAGGTTCTGCATCAGGGCGACGAAGCCGGAGCCCTCCTCGCCGAGCAGGTTGGCCTTCGGCACCTCGACGTCGTCGAAGAACAGCTCGGCGGTGTCCTGTGCCTTCAGGCCCATCTTCTCCAGGTTGCGGCCGCGCTCGAAGCCGGCCATGCCGCGCTCCACGACCAGCAGGCTGATGCCCAGGTGGCCGGCGTCCGCGTCGGTGCGGCAGACCACGATCACGACGTCGGACAGGATCCCGTTGCTGATGAAGGTCTTCGAGCCGTTCAGCAGGTAGTGGTCGCCCTTGTCCACCGCGGTGGTGCGGATGCCCTGCAGGTCGCTGCCCGCGCCCGGCTCGGTCATCGCGATCGCCGAGATCAGCTCGCCGCTGACCAGCCCGGGCAGCCAGCGCCGCTTCTGCTCCTCGGTCCCGAGGCTGCTGAGGTACGGGACGATGATGTCGGTGTGCACCGGGAAGCCGAGCCCGGAGGCACCGACCTTGCTGATCTCCTCGGCGACCACCATGTTGTAGCGGAAGTCCCTGATCCCGAGCCCGCCGTACTCCTCCTCGACGTCCATGCAGAGCAGGCCGGCCGTGCCCGCCTTGCGCCAGACCTCGCGGTCGACCTGGCCGTCCTTCTCCCACTGGGCGTGGAAGGGCACCACCTCGCGCTCGAGGAAGGAGCGGACCACGCCGCGGAAGTCGTCGTGCTCCTGCTCGTAGAAGGCAGCGCTCATGGGGGTCCTCACGGGGTCGGCGGCACGTGACCGGACCACTGTGACAGTAGCGCTGTCACAGTTCAAGGAGCCCCGGACGTCCCTCCCGAAGTCCCCCACCGGGTCGCGTCCGCGGTGGCAGGATGGCGCGGGACCACCGCGTCAGGAGGGCGCCGATGTCGCAGCTGCTGCCCGGGGACAATCCGCAGGCCTACCTCCCCGGTGACCGCCGGCGGGCGCTCGCCCGCGGAGAGGACCTGCCGCGGCGGGCGCACGGCGCCGCGGTGTTCGTGGACATCTCCGGCTTCACCCCCCTCACCGAGGCGCTGGCCCGCGAGCTCGGCGGCCGCCGGGGCGCGGAGGAGCTCGCGGCCACCCTGCACCGGCTCTTCGGCGAGCTGGTGGAGCACCTGCACCGGTGGCGGGGGGCGATCGTCTACTTCAGCGGCGACGCGGTCACGGCCTGGCTGGACGGTGACGACGGCAGCCGGGCCACCGCCTGCGCCCTGCAGATGCAGGAGGTGATGTCCCGGATCGGGACCGTCACCACGCCCGCGGGGGTGGTGACCCGGCTGGGGGTCAAGGTCGCCGTCGCCGTCGGGGAGGTGCACCGGTTCGTCGTCGGCGATCCGCGGGTGCAGCTGATCGACGTGCTGGCCGGACGGCTGATGGACTCCCTGGCGGCCGCCGAGCAGGCGTCGCGCAGCGGTGAGGTGGTCCTCGACGCAGGCGCGCTCGACGCGCTGTCCGGGCGCGTGGTGCTCCGCGAGCAGCGCGCGGGCACGGAGGGGCCGGTCGGGGTCGTCGCCGGGCTGACCGACCCGCCCCCCGCTCCCGCGAGCCCCCCGGAGTGGCCGCGGCTGCCCGTCGAGACCGCGCGCCGGTGGCTGCTCCCGCCGGTCTGGGAGCGGATGGTGGCCGGCCGGGGTGAGTTCCTCGCCGACCTGCGACCCGCGGTGCCGGTCTTCGTGCACTTCGGCGGGCTGGACTTCGAGGGCGACCCCGGCGCCCCGGCGACCCTCGACGCGCTCGTGACGGGCGCGCAGCGGGCGCTGGACGCGCTGGGCGGCTGCGTCCTGCAGCTGACCATCGGCGACAAGGGCGCCTACCTCTACGCGGTCTTCGGCGCCCCCGTCGCGCACGAGGACGACGCGGTGCGCGCCTGCGAGGGCGCCCTCGCCCTGCTCGAGGTGGCCGCGGCGCTGCCGGTCACCGACGTCCGGGTCGGGGTCGCGACCGGGCGGCTGCGCAGCGGGACCTACGGGCACATCGAGCGGCGCACCTTCTGCTGCCTCGGCGACGCGGTCAACCTCGCCGCCCGGCTGATGGGCCGCGCGCCGGCCGGCCGGGTCTGGGTGCACGCCGAGGTCGCCGAGGCGACCGGGGAGCGCTTCGCCTGGGAGGAGCTGGCCCCGATCGCGGTCAAGGGCCGCGAGCAGCAGGTCCGCGTCCGGGCCCTGCTCGGCCGGACCCGGCACCGGCGGTCGGTCGGCCGGGCCGGCGCCCTGGGGCCGATGATCGGCCGCGACGACGAGCTGGGCCGGCTCCGGGACCGGTGGCGGGCGGCCGCTTCGGGCCGCGGGCAGGTCGTGGTGGTGCAGGGGGAGGCCGGCACCGGCAAGTCCCGGTTGGTCGCCGAGCTCACGGTCGCGCTGGGGGCGGCCGGCGTGACCGTCGCGGTCGGCGAGGCGTCGCCGCTCGCCACGCAGACGTCGTACGCCGGGTGGCGCGGCCTCTGGCAGGACCTGCTCGGCCTGGAGCCCGACGGGACCGACCCGGGCGGGACCGACCCGGGCGGGACCGACCCGGACGGGACCGACCCGGGCGCGGTGGCCACCGCCGTCGCGCGACTCGACCCCGGCCTGGTCGCGCGGGCACCGCTCCTGGGCCCGGTCCTGGGCCTGTCGCTCCCGGACAGCGAGCTGACCGCGGCGTTCGGCGAGGAGCTCCGCAAGACCTCGCTGGCGGACCTGCTCGGGCGGCTGCTCGCGGCCCGGGCGTCGACCGGCCCGCTGCTGCTCGTCCTCGAGGACGCGCACTGGCTCGACCCCCTCTCGCGCGAGCTCCTCGACTCGCTGGGGCGGGCCGCCGCCCGGCTGCCGGTGCTGCTGGTGGTCGCGAGCCGGCCCGACGACGCCCTGCTGGCCGGGCTGCCGCTCGAGCGCGCCGAGCACGTCGCCGCCCTGGTGCTGGCGTCGCTGGACGCGGCCGCCTCGGCGTCGCTGGTGGCGGAGCGGCACCGGGCCCTGACCGGCCGCGACGCCGAGCCCGAGCTGGTCGACAGGGTCGTCGGGCGGGCCGAGGGCAACCCGTTCTACCTGGAGCAGCTGGTCGACTACGTCCTGGCCCGCGCGGCGGACGCGGACGGCGCCCTCGACGTGGAGGCGCTCGAGCTGCCGCCCAGCCTGCACACCCTGGTGCTGAGCCGGATCGACGCGCAGCCCGAGGGCGCCCGGCGCGCCGTGAAGGTCGCCAGCGTGATCGGCCGGACCTTCCGCACCGCCCTGGTCGGTGCCGCCTACCCCGAGCTCGGCACCGAGGACCGCGTCGACGGCGACCTGCTGGCGGTCGCGGCCACTCGGCTGATCGACCTCGAGGACCCCGACGTCCGGGCCTTCGCCTTCGGGCACGCGGTCACCCGGGACGTGGCCTACGACAGCCTGCCGCTGAGCATCAGGACCGTGCTGCACGGGCGGGTCGCGGACGCGCTGGAGGGCGAGCCCGACGGCCCCCGCCGGCACCTGTCCCTGCTCGCCCATCACTACGCGCTCAGCGACGACCTGCCGAAGAAGCGCCACTACCTGCTGGCCGCGGCCGCCGCCGCGCGGGCCGTCTATGCCAACGAGGCCGCGATCGCCCACCTGGAGCAGGTGCTGCCGCTGGTGGGGCCCGACGAGCGCGGCCAGGTGCTGCTGGAGCTCGCGGAGTCGCTGGAGGTGACCGGCGACTGGGCCGGGGCCGAGACCCGGGTCGCGCTGGCCCGCGACGCGGCCGAGCAGGTCGGCGACCGGGCCGGGGCGGCCCGGGCGCGGACCGCGCGCGCCGAGCTCGCCCGCAAGCAGGGCCGGTACGCCGAGGCGGAGGCCGAGCTCACCGCCGCGGACTCGGCGTTCACCGCCGCCGGCGACGACGCGGGCCGGGCCCGGGTGCTGCACCTGCGGGGGACCCTGGAGTCGCAGCAGGGGCGTCCCGACCGCGCGCGGGCGGCGTACGAAGCCTCGCTCGTGCTGCGCGAGCGGCTGGGGGACGAGGCCGGGGTGGCGGCGCTGCTGACCAACCTGGCGCTGGTCGCCGAGGACGAGGGCGACCTGGAGGCGGCCGAGCGGCTGGGACAGGAGGGCCTGGCGCGCCGGCGGGCCCTCGACGACCGGCGCGCGGTCAGCGTGTCGCTGACCGACATGGGCATGCTGGCCACCGCCCGCGGGGACCTGGCGCAGGCCCGCGAACGGTTCCTCGAGGCCCAGGCCCTCGCGGAGGAGGTGGGGGACCCGTGGGTGGTGGCGGTGGGCCGGCACAACCTCGGCAACACCGCGCGCGACCTCGGCGACCTGGTCGAGGCGGGCAGCCACTTCGCGCCGGTGCTGCGGGCCTACGCCGAGCACGACGACCGGTGGTCCCTGGCCCACCTGTTCGAGGACGTCGCGCTGTGGCTGCTGGCCCAGGGCGCGGACCGGGACGCCGACGCGGTGGCGCTGCTCGCCGCCGCCGGGCGCCTGCGCGAGGAGATCGGTGCCCCGCGGTTCCCGCCCACCCGGGCCGCGCTCGAGGCCGCGCTGGCGCCGGCACAGGCCCGGACACCCGGCGAGGTGCTCGACCGGGCCGAGGCCGAGGGGCGGGGCGCCGGCCTCGCGGACGTGGTCCGGCTGGCCGATCGGGTGCTGGCGGCGGCTCCGGGCGGCGCCGGGCCGGCGCGGGAGCGCTGACCGCCGAAGAGTGCGCCAGGACAAATGTCGGCCGGAACCCCTGACAGCCCCGGGCGGCGCCGCTAGCCTGCGAAGGCTGTCGACCGGTGAGCAGGGCCCTTCGGCGGCGCGGACCACGAGGTTGCGCATGCACACGTCTTCTCATCCGTCATCGTGCGCCGGTCGGGGCTTCCGTGGACTCGGGCGCGGCGCAGCTCTCCCGGCGTTGGCGCCGGTGCTCGCCATGCTGGCGGGCCTGCTGGTCCTCCTCGCGCCCCCGGCGCTCGCCGGGCCGGTCGACGCGGGCTGGACGGCCAGCGGCCCCGGCACCGTCACCACCGTCTCGGACGGGTCCCGCGCGGCCGCCTCGATGACCTACGACCTCGAAACGGCCGGCCAGTCCCCGCGGTCGTGGGAGTTCACCACGACCGCCACCCCCGCCAGCGCCGACGGGCCCGTGACCGTGCCGTGGACCTGGCAGGGGCTGCACGCCTGGTTCCAGGTCACCGCGGGGCTCCAGATGGTCGTCAACGGCCAGATGGTGGGCACGCTGGTGAGCGCCGGCCCCACGAGCTGCTGCTCGAGCCCGTCCAACGGCTTCCTCTACGGCGGGGCGGCCACCTTCCACGTCAGCGCCGGCGACACCTACGGCTTCCGGCTCTCCGGCTCCAACGGCGACCTCAACAACTTCCTGCGCGGCACGTTCACGCTGAGCACCAAGCCGTACGTCGACGCCACCATCGGCACCGACAACCGGCAGTGGCTGGGCGCGGCCGACCTGCCCGAGGGGGGCGTGGACGGCACCCTGGCCGAGCCCGGTGAGGCCCGCTGGTTCCGGTTCCCGGTCGTCCCCGGCCAGCACGTCAGCGTGGACCTGGGCCACCTGCCGGCCGACTACGACGTCGCGCTCTACGGGGACATCGGCGCGGCGTTCCAGTCGCTCACCGGCGGCGACGACGTCACCAGGCTCGCGGCGACCTCGGCCGCGGGCGCGCCCGGGCCGGGGAGCCAGGTGCCGTCGTACCCGGACGCGGTCACCACGGTGCCCACCAACGCCTCCGAGCTGCCCTCGACCACGTTCGCGCCGCGCATCTACGCGCCCCGGATCTATGCCCCGCGGATCTACGCCCCGCGGATCTACGCGCCCCGGATCTACGCGCCCCGGATCTACGCGCCCCGCATCTACGCGCCCGACTCGTTCGTGCCGTCGCTGGACTCCGACGCCGCGTTCCGCGACGCGTTCTCAGCGGCCCAGGACCAGGCGCTGCTCGCGGTCTCCGCCAACACCGGCACCGGCGAGGAGACCGTGTCGGCCGGCACCGGCAACACCGACGGCTACTTCTACGTCCGCGTGCAGGGCCACACCGACCGGGTGGCCGACCCCGACCACGCCTTCCACCTCGGCCGCACGGTGAGCGGCGGCGAGGACTGCGCCGGCCTGCAGGACCACGCCACGACCCCCACCCTGGCGCCGACCCGGGACGACGCCCGCACGGTGATCGTCACCGACACCACGCGCCTGGGCCTGACCGACGGCACCGACACGGCCGCGTTCCTGGACTCCCTCGGCAGCCTGGCCGGTGCCACGGACGGCGTCGTGGTCGACGTGGCGGACTCCGCGCGGGTCCAGGCGCTGCAGACCCAGGCGGCCGCCCACGTCGACTGCCCCTACGCGGTCGACCTGGTCGCCTCGGCGATCAAGGACGTCGTCGACTCCTACCGCAACGCCGGCAGCCGCTACGTCGTGATCGCGGGCGGGGACGACGTGATCCCGTTCTTCCGCTACCCCGACGTCTCCGGGCTGGGCGAGGAGAGCCTGTTCGAGCCGCCGCTGCAGGACAACTCGACCGCCGGGCAGAGCCTGGTCCAGGACCAGGTCCTGAGCCAGGACGCCTACGGCACCGACACCGAGGTGACCATCGGCGGGGTCACGCTGCCGGTGCCCGACCTCGCGGTCGGCCGCCTGGTCAAGACCCCCGACGAGATCGAGTCGACGGTCCAGCACTACCTGGGCCTGTCAGGCGGGAAGCTGCCCGCTCCCACGGCCTCGCTGGTCACCGGCTACGACTTCCTCGCCGACGCCGCCCACCGGGTCGGCGACGAGTTCCGGGCGGCGCTGCCGGGTGGCACGAACGACCAGCTGATCGCCGAGTCCGGTGCCCCGCGCAGCACGTCGTGGACCGGCACCGACCTCGAGCACGCGCTGCTCGACCAGCACCACGACCTGGTCTACCTGGCCGGCCACTTCAGCGCGAACGACACCCTCGCGGCTGACTTCGAGACCACCTTCGACGCGTCGCTGCTCGACCCGACCGCCGACGGCGGCGTCCGCGCCGAGAAGCTGGCCGACACGGTCGTGCTCAGCGCCGGCTGCCACTCCGGCTACAACATCGTCGACGGGGCGGCCGTGCCGGACCGGACCAACACCTACGACTGGACCGAGCGGATGGCCCAGCAGCACACCGTCCTCGTGGGCGGCACCGGCTACCAGTACGGCGACTCCGACTTCCTCGAGTACAGCGAGCGGGTCTACCTCGACCTGGCCCGGCGCCTGCACGAGGGACCGGCCGCCGGCACCGCCGCGCCGGTCGCCGTCGGCTCGGCCCTCGCGCTGGCCAAGCAGGACTACCTGGCCAGCCTCGGCACGGTGACGGGGATCGACCAGAAGGCGATGCTCGAGGCGACGCTCTACGGCCTGCCGATGACCGGCTTCGACGCACCGGGGCGCAGCCCGCTCGGCACCGACGCCTCCCACGTCTCGCCCGACCCGGTCACCGGTGGCCCGGGCCGGACGCTCGGCCTGGGCGTCGACGACCTCCAGGTCTCGACCCGCACCGACCCCGGCGCCAAGCCGTCCGGAGCGGGCCCGGGCCTGCCCGGACAGCTCACCTGGCGCAACGGCGCCGATGGGGTCAGCGTGCAGCCGGGCGCTCCCGCGCTGCCCAAGCAGGTCGAGGACGTCACCGTCG
This sequence comes from Nocardioides panaciterrulae, assembly GCF_013409645.1. Classification (NCBI taxonomy): domain Bacteria; kingdom Bacillati; phylum Actinomycetota; class Actinomycetes; order Propionibacteriales; family Nocardioidaceae; genus Nocardioides; species Nocardioides panaciterrulae. The sequence continues at coordinate 914,655 of NZ_JACCBG010000001.1, forward strand.
CGGGCCAGGTGCTGCGCGGGGTCGGGTTCCGCGGTGGCGACTACACCGACACCACGGGGGTGCTGCCACTGACCGGAGCGCCGGCGATCGAGGGCTCGACGCCCAACACGACCTTCGAGTCCGACGCGTTCTTCCCCCAACGGCTGGCCGCCCCCAACTACTTCGGTGCGCTCGGGGCGAGCGGCCGCACCTCGCTGATCCTCAGCCCGGCGCAGTACCGCAGCGATCCCGGCGGGGCCCTCACCGACACCGAGCGGGACTACTCCGGGCTCGACCTGCGGCTGTTCTACAGCGACGCCGCGACCACGTCGTACGGCCGGAACCGGCCCTCGCTCGCCGCGGCCCCGGCCATCGGCGGCGTGCACGGGACCGTCGACGGCGGGGTCGTCACGTTCTCCGCGACGGTCACCGGCGACCCCTCCGCGGGCGTGCAGGAGGTGTGGGTGACCTGGACCGGCAGCGGCGACGACTCCGACCACGGGCAGTGGCGCTCGGTCGACCTGGTGCAGGACCCGGCCGACTCGACGCACTGGTCCGGGACGCTGCCGCTCCCGTCCGGTCAGTCGTGGCAGGGGATCCGGTTCCTCGTCCAGGCCGCCAACGGCGTCGGCGCCGTGGGCCTGGACACGGCCGACGGCGACGGCTACCGGGTGACGGCGGCCCGGGCGGACGACGCCACGGTCGCGCTGCGCACCGGTGACCCGGGCGTCGGCTCGCCGCTCGGCGTGACCGGCGTGGTCACCGACGCCGCCGGCCAGGGCGTCGCCGACCGCACCGTCCGCTTCACCGTCTCCCGCGCCGGCACCGGGCTGTTCGAGTACGCCGCGGCCACGGCCGCCGACGGCAGCGTCGAGCTGGCGCTGCCGCCGGACCAGCAGCCGCCGTCCGGCCGGCTGCAGGTGCGGGCCGACCTCGTCGACGACGCCGGCGCCGTGACGTCCTCGGCGAGCACCGAGGTGGTCCTCGCCGGGGTCGGGATCGACACCGGCCCGGCGTACCTGACGACGCCCGCCGGCACGGCGTACCCGGCCGAGCACCCGCTCACCGCCACGCTGACCGACGCGCGTGGCCCGGTGGCCGGCGTACCGGTGACCTTCACGCTGCCCGCCCCGGGCCCGGGGACCCCGGGGGCCACGTTCCCCGGCGGCGCCACCCGGGCGAGCGTCCTCACCGACGAGGAGGGCGTCGCGACCGCGCCGGCCGCCACGGCCGGCCCCGCCGTCGGCACCTTCCCCGCCACCGTGTCGGCGGACGGCGCCACCGACGCGGTGGTGGCGATGGCCGGACAGTACGACGTCGCGCCGTTCGACGACCCCATCGCGGGCGACGGACCGACGACCCGGAAGCTCGACGCGACGCTGCCGGTCAGGACCACGCTCCGGCTCGCGGACGGGTCGCGGCTCTCCGACGCCGCGGCCGCCGCGCTGGTGCGCGCCGGCCGCGTCCAGGTGCGGTGGCGCGAGGTCGGCGGCACCGGAGCGTGGCGCGCCGACACCGACGTGACCCGCTACGACGAGCGCGCGCACGAGCTGCACGCCAACCTCAAGGGCAGGTCGCTGGGGTTGGAGCGCGGGCACCGCTACGACGTCGAGCTGCGGGTCCTGCCCGGGCCGACCGACCTGGTCCCGCCGGGTGCGGACCCGGTCGGCGGGGGCTTCGACCTCGGCAGCGGTGGCTTCGTGCTGCGGGTCGAGTGAGGCCCGGCCCGGGGGAGCTGCGTCACCGGGTCCGGTTGAGGTCCGCCAGCATCGAGGCGGGGCCGAGGTCGCCGAGCCGGTAGCCCTGCGGGTAGGTGGAGGGCCGGTGGTGGTACGCCGTCCGCCGCGGCGGGGCCAGGCGCAGCAGCCGCGCCCGGGCGCGCAGCCCCGCGCGCACGCCGCCTCGAGCCAGCGGGGCTGGCCGGGCAGTCCCAGCGCGGTGCGCAGCGGCTCGTCCATCAGTGCGACCGTGACCCGCCGTACGACGGGCCTGAGCGGCCCCGGCGCGGTCGCCCGGGCGATCCGCAGCGTGGCCTCGGTGACGTGCCGGTTGGCCGGGTCGTAGGCGAACCGCTCCCGCTCGTAGGAGGCGAGCAGGTCGAGGTAGCCGGCGTAGGTGTCCGGCAGGTCCCGGATCCCCATCAGCTGCCCGAACCGGGTGGTGAACCGGGCCAGTGCCGCGAGCTCGACGGGGTCCAGCCGCCGCCAGCCGAACTGCTCGATCCACCGGACCGGGCCGACGATCGTGGTCGCCAGCACGTAGCGGAACTCGTCGTTCGGGATGTCGTAGTGCCCGTGGATCCGGTTCAGCCGGCGCAGCGCCGCGTGGGAGCGGGCCGAGTCGATGCCCTCGACCGAGGCCTCCTCGGCGAAGAGCAGCGTGTCGTCGTAGCGCTTCACGCCGTCGCGCTCGAACTGCGCGGTGCGCTGCAGCAGCCGGGAGATCGACGGGACGCCGTAGTCGCGCAGGAACGCGATGCCGGTGCCCTGGGTGTAGTCCCACGGGAACTCGAGCCGGCTGGTCAGCCACACGATCCGGTCGGTGTCGTGCTCGGGGTCCAGCGTGCGGATCTCCCGCAGGACGTCGTACCTGCGGGGGTGGTGGAGCCTGCTCAGGAGACCCATTCCTTGACCTGGGCGATGGTCGCCGCGGGGTCCTCGGTGGCGGGGGAGACCTGCAGGCTGGTCACGCCGGCCTCGCGGAAGGCGGCGATCCGCTCGCGGACGTACGACGCGGGGCCGACCAGGTTGCCGGCCTCGAGCCACTCCAGCGGCACCTTCGCCTCCGCGTCGCGCTTGTGGCCGTCGAGGTAGAGGTCCTGGATCTCCTTGGCCTCCTGCTCGTAGCCGTACTGGCAGGCCAGGTCGTTGTAGAAGTTCTTGCCCCGGGCGCCCATGCCGCCGACGTAGAGCGCGTACATCGGGCGCATGAGGTCCAGCAGCGCCTTGGTCTCGGGGCCTTCGCCGATCGCGACCATGCCACCGGCGCTGGTCTCGAGCGGACCGAGCGCGGGGTCGCGCTTCGCGAGCCCCTTCTCCAGCGACGCGCCCCACACGTCCTTGGCCTTCTCGGGATGGAAGAGGAACGGCAGCCAGCCGTCGGCGATCTCGGCGGTCATCGCGACGTTCTTGTCGCCGAGCGCGGCCACCCAGAGCGGGACGGCGGGGCGCTCGGGCTTGTTGAGCAGCTTCAGCGGCTTGCCGAGGCCGAGCCCCTGGTCGGCCGGCAGCGGGATCGTGAAGATGCCGTCGCTGCGCAGCGACTCGCGGCGCAGGCCCATCCGGATGATCCGGATCACCTCGCGGGTGCGGCCCAGCGGCTTGTCGTAGGGCGCCCCGTGGAAGCCCTCGATCACCTGCGGCCCCGAGGCGCCCAGGCCGATCACCGCCCGGCCGCCGGAGACGTTGTCGAGCCCGGCGGCGGTCTGCAGCAGCGCGCCGGGGGTGCGGGAGTAGACGTTGAGGATGCCGGCGCCGATCTCGACCCGCTCGGTCTTCGCGGCCAGGTAGCCCATCAGCGTGGGGGAGTCGAAGCCGTACGGCTCGGCCACCCAGACCGTGTCCAGCCCCGCCTTCTCCAGCCCGGCGACCTGGTCGGCGGCCTGGCGCGGGTTCCCGGCGTACACCAGCGGCATCGAGAGCTTCATGCCGCCAACCCTGACAGAACCACTGTCACGGACACAAGGACGCCGAGTCGGCGCAGGTTGACGCGGTGGGTACGCCGAGTCGGCGCATGTTGACGCCGTGGGTACGCCGAGTCGGCGCTGGTTGACGCGTGGGTGCGTCGAGTCGGCGCTGGTTGACGCGTGGGTACGCCGAGTCGGCGCATGTTGACGCCGTACGACGGTCCGGGGGTGTCAACGAGCGCCGACTCGACGGGTCTGGGTCTGGGGGTGTCAACGAGCGCCGACTCGACGGGTCTGGGGGTGTCAATGAGCGCCGACTCGGCGGGTGGGGGTGTCAACGAGCGCCGACTCGGCGGGGCTGGGGGTGTCAACGAGCGCCGACTCGGCGGCTGAGGGTGTCAACGAGCGCCGACTCGGCGGGGCTGGGGGTGTCAACGAGCGCCGACTCGCGTCAGGCGCGGCCGTGCCAGGAGTCCCACAGCGCGGCGTAGGAGCCGCCGGCGGCGACCAGCTCGTCGTGGGAGCCGAGCTCGGCGATTCGGCCGTCCTCGACCACCGCGACCCGGTCGGCGTCGTGGGCGGAGAACAGCCGGTGGGCGATCGCGATCACCGTGCGGCCCTCGAGCACCGCGGCCAGCGACCGTTCGAGGTGCCGGGCGGCGCGCGGGTCGATCAGCGAGGTGGCCTCGTCGAGCACCAGCGTGTGCGGATCGGCGAGCACCAGCCGCGCCAGCGCGACCTGCTGGGCCTGGGCGGCGGTGAGCGCCCGGCCGCCGGAGCCGACCAGGGTGTCCAGCCCCTCGGGTAGCGCGTCGGCCCAGTCGAGGGCGTCGACGGCGTCCAGCGCCTCGCGCACGGTCGCGTCGGAGGCGCCGGGCCGGGCGAGCACGAGGTTCTCGCGCAGTGTGCCGACGAAGACGTGGTGCTCCTGGGTCACCAGCGCCACGTGGCCGCGCAGGTCGTCCAGCGGCAGCTCGGTCAGCCCGACCCCGCCGACGGTCACCGCGCCGGTCCGCGGCGGGTGGATGCCGGCCAGCAGCCGGCCCAGGGTCGACTTGCCGGCGCCGGAGGGACCGACCATCGCGATCCGCTCACCCACGCCGACCTCGAGGTCGACGCCGTGCAGCACGTCGCGGCCTTCGACGTAGGAGAACCGCACGTCCTCGGCCCGCAGCTGCTCGCCGGTCGGCGTTGCACCGGTCGCCACCCGGTCCTCGGGCACCTGCGCGACGCCGAGCAGCCGCGCCAGCGAGGCGGCGCCGAGCTGGAGCTCGTCGAGGATCGAGACCACCCGGTCGACGGGGTCGATGAGCATCTGCACGTAGAGCGTCGCAGCGGTGACGTCGCCGAGCGAGACCTGCCCGCGGGTGTAGAGCCAGCCGCCGAACAGCAGGGTGGCGACCGTCGGCAGCAGGTAGGAGATCTCCATGCTCGGGAAGAAGACCGTGCGCAGGTGCAGCGTGTAGCGCTCGGCGCGGTAGGACTCGCCGATGTCGTCGTCCATGGTGCGGATCCGCTCGCCGGCGGTGCCGAGCGCCTCGACGGTGCGCGCGCCCTCGACGGTCTCGGTGAGCGTCGCGTTGATCCGCGAGTACGACGCGCTCTCGCGCAGGTAGCCGGCCTTGGCGCGGGCGAGGTACCACCGCAGCCCGGCCACCAGCGGCGGCACGCCGAGCAGGCACGGGAGCGCCACCCACCAGCCGACCCCGACCGCGGCGACGAACGTGACGACCGCGGTGATCACCGCGATGGTCCACTCCGGCAGCGCCATCCGCACCGACCAGCCGAGCTGGTCCACGTCGCGGCCGGTCCGGGTCAGCAGGTCACCGGAGCCCGCGGACTCCACCACCCCCAGGGGCAGCGCGAGGGTGTTGCCGACGAAGTCCTCGCGCAGCTCGGCGAGCACCTGCTCGCCCAGCGCCTGGCTGACGTAGCGCGCGTAGCGGGTGAGCACGGTCTGCACGACCAGGAACGCGGCCAGGAGCAGCACCACCCGGTCCACGTGGCCGACCGTGGTGCCCTCGTCGACCGACTGCACCAGGTCGCCGAGCAGCCGCGGCGCGGCCAGCCCCGCGAGCGCGGCCAGCACGTGCAGCGCCACCGCGGTCCACAGCAGCCGCGGGTGGCGGCGCGCGATCGAGGCGGCGTACCTGCGCACCGCGGGGGTGTCGGCCACCGGCAGCCGGGTGTCGGGCGCGCTCACCGGTGCACCTCCTCGGGAAGGCCGGTCGCGGGTCGGCCCGGGTCGGGTGCGTTCTCCCGGGTGACCACGGCGCGGTACGCCGGGTCCTGGTCGAGCAGGTCGCCGTGCCGGCCCACCGCGACCACCCGTCCGGCGCGCAGGAACGCCACCTCGTCGACGGCGTCGAGCACCAGCGGGCTGGTCGTGGTCACGACGGTGGTCCGGCCGGTGCGGTGCCGGCGCAGCCGCGCGGCGATCCGGGCCTCGGTGTGCGCGTCGACCGCCGAGGTGGGCTCGACCAGCACCAGCACCTCGGGGTCGGCCGCCAGGGCGCGGGCCAGCACCAGCCGCTGGCGCTGGCCGCCGGAGAAGGTGCGCCCGCGCTCGGCGACGTGCGTGTCCAGGCCCTCGGGCAGCGCCTCGAGCACGTCGGCGGCCGAGGCGGTGTCCAGCGCGGCGGCGACGTCGCCGGCGCCGGTGAGGTCGAGCCGGTCCCCGAGGCGGCCGGAGAACCACGTCGCGCCGGTGTCGGAGACCAGGATCCGGGCGCGGACCTCGGCGTGCCGCAGCGCGGTCAGCGGCACCCCGCCGAGCCGGACGTCGTCGTCGACCTCGGCCGCGCACAGGCCCAGCCGGTCGGCGAGCAGCGCGGACTCGTCGGGCTGCTCGGAGACGATCGCGACCAGCCGGCCGGCGCCGACGTGCAGCCCGGACCGCACGTCGTGCAGGTCCGAGCCGAGGGGCGGCGACGGCGCGGGGACCGCCGGGTCGGCGTGGTCGGGGTCGAGCGCGAGCACGTGGCACACGCGGCGGGCCGAGACCCGGCCGCGGATCAGCTTGTTGGCGTACTCCGTCGCGGTGCGCAGCGGGATCATCAGGAACGCCGAGTAGCCGTAGAACGCCACCAGCTCGCCGGGACTGATCCGGCCCTCGACGGCGTACCGCGCGCCCAGCCAGACCACCACGACCACGAAGACCCCCGGCAGGAAGACCTGCAGCGCGTCGAGCAGGGACTGCACCCGGGCCACCTCCACGCCGGCGCGCCGGGTCGCCTGCGACTCGCGGCGGTAGCGGTCGTGGAAGACCTGCTCGCCGCCGATCCCGCGCAGCACCCGGAGCCCGGCGACGATGTCGCTGGCGGTGTTGGACAGCTCGCCCATCAGGCCGCGGTGCCGGGCGGTGCGCTCCTGCAGGGGGCGCAGCAGCGGGCCGACGAGCAGCATCAGCGCCGGTACGCCGAGCAGCACCACCAGGCCGAGGGTGACCGAGGTGTGCAGCAGGATCACCGCGACCAGCAGGAACGACACGATCGCGCCCGCGAACCGGGCCGAGACGTCCATGACCTGCCCGAGGTGGGACAGGTCGCTGGTGCCGATCGCGATCACCTCGCCGGTGGAGACCTTGCGGGGCAGGGTGCCGCCGAGACGCACCGCCTGCCGGGTCACCAGCTGGACGGTGGTGTAGGCCGCGGTGAGCCAGTTCGTCACCGCGAACCGGTGCCGCATGATCCCGCTCGCCGCCTGCAGCAGGCCGACCGCGAGCAGCACCCCGGACCACAGCAGGAGCTCCCGGCCGTCGCGGGCGGCCACGCCGCGGTCGATCGCGCGGCCGATCACGGCCGGCATCACCGCCTGCGCGCTCATCCAGACGATGCCGAAGACCATGCCCACGACCAGGGTGCGCCACTGCTGCCGGGCCATCCACCACAGGAGGCGTCCCGGGGAGCGGTGGTCCGGCGTCCCGGGGTGGTCGAGGGGGAGCGGGCGCACCTGGCCACGCTACGGATCGCAGCCCTCCCGGGCCACCGGTTTTCCCGTCGTACGACGGGGTCCGGGGGCGCGATCGCCCGGGGATGGAGGGGGACGCGTGCTCAGCTGTAGGCGCGCATCAGCCGGCGGGGCAGCACGACCAGCAGCAGCAGGAGGATCACCCCGACGCACGCGGCGACCAGCACCGAGATGGTGCGGTCGATCACGACGTCGAAGACCAGCGTGACGATCCCGAGGATCATCAGCGAGAGCATGCCGATCACCGCCTGCACGATGCGGTGCCCGCTGTCGACGACCCGCTCCTTGATGTGCGCACCGGAGAGCCGCCGGTGCACCGCGACCGGCGTCATCACCATCGCGGTTGTGAGGGCGGCGAGCAGCACCAGCGCCAGGTAGAGGCCGCGCTGGAAGTCGTCGAGCTTGGCGAACCCCGACTGGAACGGCAGCGTCAGCAGGAAGCCCGCGGTCAGCTGGGCGCTGGTCTGCATGACCCGCAGCTCTTGGAGCAGGTCGTCCCACTTCCGGTCGAGGCGCTCCTCCTCGGTCTCGTTGCGTCCCGAGCGGGCCTCGGGGGAGTCGTCGTCCTGCGTCACGGGCGCCAGTATGGCAGCGCCGCGCCCCCTGGCCGCGCGGCTCGCGGCGCCCGAGCCCGGCCGGGCTCAGGAGGCGGCGAGGCCAAGCCCGTCGACGACCTCGGCGCCGGGGACCTCCGCGAGCAGCCGACCGGGGAGCAGCAGCTTGGAGCGGCGTACGCCGGAGCCGACGATCGCCACGTCGATGGCGGCGACCCGCGCGTCGACGAGCAGCCGCCAGCCCTCCGGGAGGCCGAGCGGGGTGATGCCGCCGTACTCCATCCCGGACTCCTCGACCGCCCGCTCCATGGCCAGGAAGGACGCCTTGCGCACGTCGAGTGACCGCTTGACCAGGTTGTTGACGTCCGCCCGGGTGTCGGCGCGGACCACGCAGGCCGCGGTGCGCTCCTCGCCGCCGCGGCGGCCGGCGACCACCACGCAGTTCGCGCTCGCCAGCAGCGAGACCTGGTAGGCCTCGGTCATCGCCGCCGTGTCGGCCAGCTCGGGGTCGATCTCGACCACGGCCACGTCGGCGGCGTGCTTCCACTCGCCGAGGAACCGGGCGACCGGGGGCGCCAGCAGCTGCGGGTGGTCGGTGGCGGGCAGCGACGTCAGGGCGCCGAGGGTGGGCAGGCTCATCGCCCCATCCTGACGCGGTCGTCGACGGACGGTCACCCGGGGTTCACGTGGTGACCGTGCCGGTGACACCTCGGCCCGGTCTGCTGGGGCCCGTGACCACGATCCCGCTGTCGCCGACCGTCCCCGGACCCGGAGCCGCGCCCATCGCCCGGCCCTCCTCGCTGGTCGTCACGCCGTCGGTCGCCGGGCACCGGGGCGCGAGCGGCTACCGTCCCGAGCACACGCTGGAGGCCTTCCGGCTCGCGCTGGCCTCGGGTGTCGACGACCTCGAGCTCGACCTGGTGCCGACCCGGGACGGCCACCTGGTGGTCCGCCACGACCTCGAGCTGAGCCTCACGACCGATGTCGCCGACCGGCCCGACCTGGCGCACCTGCGCCGGGTCCGGGAGGTGGACGGGGCGCGGGTCGCGGGCTGGTTCGTCGAGGACCTCACGCTGGCCGAGGTGCGCACGCTCCGGGCGCGTGAGCGGATGATCCTGCTGCGCCCCGGCAGCGCGGCCTACGACGGGCGCTTCCCGGTCGCCACCCTGGCCGACGTCGTGGCGCTGGTCTCGGACTGGCGGGCCGCCACCGGTCGCGACGCCGGGCTGCTGCTGGAGCTCAAGCACGTCGGGCACCTCCGCCGGGCCGGGCTCGCCCCGGAGGAGCTGGTCCTCGACGCCCTGCGGCGGCACGGGCTCGACCACGCCCGGTCCCGCGTCAGCGTGATGGCGCTGGAGGAGGAGCCGCTGCGCCGGCTGGCCGACGTCACGCGCGTGCCGCTCGTGCGCCTGCTCGACCGGCCCGAGCAGGTCACGCGCGAGGCGCTGGCCGCGGTGGCGGACTACGCCGACGGGATCGGGGCGGCCAAGCACCTGCTGCTGGGCGGCCGCGGCGACCAGGTCGTCCGCGACGCGCACCGGCACTGGCTGACGGTCCGGGCCTGGACGCTGGCCGCGGAGAACCGGTTCCTCGCGCCCGCCTTCCGCACGCCCGCCGGGGCCCACCGAGCCGGTGACCTGGCCGGCGAGGCCGGACACCTGCTCGCGCTCGGAGTCGACGGGCTGATCACCGACCACCCCGACCGGGTGCTCGCGGCCCGGGACCGGTGGGTGGCTCAGGCCTCCGGCATCAGCACCCACGCGGCCAGGTAGGCGACCAGCACGCTGCCGAAGCCGAGGACCGTCGCGACCACGGTCAGCACCCGGACCAGGGTGACGTCGACGCCGAGGTGGTCGGCCACGCCGGCGCAGACCCCGGCGACCATCCGGTCCTCGCGGGAGCGCGCCAGCCGGCGCGGGTGGGGGGTGGGGTGGGCGTTGCTCATCGGGTCTCCTCGGTGGTGGTGTCGGTGGTGGGCCGGACCCAGCCGGTCTCGTGGCTGGCCCGGCGGTTGCGGTTGCTCCGGGTCGCCGCGACCAGGCCGGTGGCGCCGGCGACCACCCACGGCACCGGCAGCAGCCAGCGCACGTCGTGGCCCTGGGCCACGCCGGTCTCGACCAGCGCCCAGACCGCGACCAGGCCGAGGAACGCCAGGCCCATCACGAGCTGGCCCACGTTCACGGGGTGGCGGCCCGAGGGTCGCTGGTCGTCGTACGTCGTCGTGTCGGTCATCGCTGGTGCACCTCGATCTGGCCCACGGAGAGGTCGGCGTCGATGGTCAGGTGGGGGGCGCCGGTGCCGGCGGGCACACGGGCGGTCCGCGAGATGTCGACGCCGCCGTCGTCGCCGCCGAACAGCCGGATGTCGCCGGGGCCGTGCACCTCGGCGTGGGCGCGGACGGCGAGACCGTCGGGCACGATCACCTCCAGGTGACCGACGTCGCCGCGGACCCGCACCGTGCGGCCGTCGAGGGCGTCGAGGTCCGAGACGCCGGTCAGGTCCAGGACGACCTCGCCGGCGTCGACGGCGTAGCTGTCGTGCACGGCGGCCGCCGTGCCCGGGTGCGCCCGCACCGTGGTGCCGCTCCAGTGCTCGGCGCCGCTGGTCAGGCCCAGGCCCACGGCCGAGACCAGCCCGAGGAGGATCAGGCCGCCGGCCCGCCCCCAGAACGCGCCGAGCAGCAGCATCGCCGCGGTCAGACCGAGGGCCAGGGCGGGGTACGCCGAGCCGGCGACGTGGACGCCGGCGAGGTCGACGGTGCCGAGCGCGCCCTCGGCGAGGACGATCAGCGCCAGCGTGAACCAGAACAGCACCGGGCCGCGGCGGCGCGGCGGCCGAGCCGGGGGTGGCGTCCAGGCCGCTCCGGCCGGAGTGCCGAACGCCGGCGCGTCGGGCGGCGGCGGGGGAGCCGGCGCGCCCGCGCGCCTGGCGTCGCGCCGAGTCAGGAACAGCACCGCGACCAGCGCCACCACGGCCAGGGGCCACGGGAAGCCGAAGCGGCCGAAGGAGTTGCCCACCAGTGCCGCCACCGCGACCAGGCCCGCGATGACCAGCGCCACCGTGCGGCTGCGGTCGTCGAGGTGCAGGGGAGCGGCGGCCGCGCCCTCCTCGGGCACCAGCAGCCAGCAGGCGCCGTAGAGGATCAGGCCGGCGCCGCCGAAGAACACCAGCACCACGAAGGCGACCCGCAGGATCACCGGGTCGATGTCGAGGTGGCGGGCGAGGCCGCCGGCGACGCCTGCCACCTTCCGGTCGGTCCGGCTGCGGCGCAGGCGGCCCAGGTCCCGGACCTCCTCCGCGGTGACCCGGGGGCCCTCGTCGCGGGGCGGCTCCCCGGTGGGTCCTGCGGCCGGCGCCTCGGGTGGTGTGGTGGTCATGGCACCAGCCTGCGGCCCCGGACGCCCGCGCACCATCGGGGACGCCCCTGATCCGGGGTCGGGGCCTGCGGCGACGTCTCGGGGTCGGCTCAGGGTTCGTCCTCATGGGGAGCGGGCGCCTGCTGTGTGACGATGGAGCCGAGATGAGCAGCGCACCCGCGACCGGACCGGCCGGCGTCCGCCGCGCCACGCGCGACGCGCAGGAGCCGGTGATCGGCGGCGTCGCCGCCGGCCTGGCCCGCCACCTGGGCGTCCCCGTGCTGTGGGTCCGCGGCGGGTTCGTGCTGACCGCGCTGCTCGGCGGGATGGGCGTCGCGCTGTACGCCGGGCTCTGGCTGGTGCTGCCGGCCGACTCCCGGTTCGAGGCGGACGCGCCCGGCCTCGAGAGCGCCGCGCGCGGCGGCCGCCGGCCGGCCCGCGGCCGCCGGCTGGGCGACGTGGGCCCGGCGGTCGCGCTGGCCGCGCTGGCGCTGGGCGCGGTGCTGGCGCTCGAGGCGGTCTTCGGGCGGGCCGCGATCTTCTGGCCGGTGTTCATCGGGGTCGTCGGCATCGCCCTGCTGTGGCGCCAGGCCGACGAGGCGCAGCGGGAGCGCTGGCGGGACACCACCGGCCGGGTCGACCCGGTCCGGGTGGTCCTCGGCAGCGGCGGCTGGGCCGCCTACGGCCGGCTCGCCGCCGGCGTCGCGCTGGTGGTCACCTCGCTCAGCCTGTTCGCCTATCGCGGGGGGTCGGTCGCGGTCGCCCGCGACGTCGCCGTGTCGGCGCTGCTCGGCGTGGTGGGCATCGCGATCGTGGTCGGCCCGTGGATCTACCGGCTCGCCTCGGACCTCAGCGCCGAGCGCGGCGAGCGGGTGCGGACCCAGGAGCGCGCGGACGTCGCCGCCCACCTGCACGACTCGGTGCTGCAGACGCTCGCGCTGATCCAGAAGAACGCCCAGGACGGCCCGACCGTCGCCCGGCTGGCCCGCGCCCAGGAGCGCGACCTGCGCTCGTGGCTCTATGCGGGCGAGTCCGCCGACGAGAGCACGCTGGCGAGCGCCCTGCGCCGGGCGGCGGCCGCGACCGAGGACGCCCACGGCATCTCCGTCGACGTGGTCGCGGTCGGCGACTGCGACCTCGAGGAGCCGCTGCGCCCGCTGGTCGCGGCGACCCGGGAGGCGCTCACCAACGCCGCCAAGCACGCGGGCACCGGGCGCGTCGACGTCTACGCCGAGGTCGCACCCGACGCGGTCGACGTCTTCGTGCGCGACCGCGGCCGCGGGTTCGACCCCGGGGCGGTGCCCGACGACCGGCTCGGCGTACGCCACAGCATCATCGACCGGATGGCCCGCCACGGTGGCGCGGCCGAGATCCGGTCCGCGGTCGGCGAGGGCACCGAGGTGCGCCTGCACCTGCCCCGCCCGGCCCGCACCCGACAGGAGGACCAGGGATGAACCAGCCCGGAGTGCCGGTGCGCGTGGTGGTCGTCGACGACCACGCGATGTTCCGCAGCGGCGTGCGCGCCGAGCTCGCGGCGAGCGGGGCCGGCCAGGTCGACGTGGTGGCCGAGGCCGCCGACGTCGACGAGGCGGTGGCGGCGGTCGAGGCCCAGCGTCCCGACGTCGTGCTGCTCGACGTCCACCTGCCCGGCGGCGGCGGGGCGGAGGTCATGCGCCGGACCGCGACCTCGGTCCCGGGGACCCGCTTCCTGGCGCTCTCGGTCAGCGACGCCGCCGAGGACGTGATCGGCACGATCCGGGGCGGCGCCCGCGGCTATGTCACCAAGACCATCACCGGGCCCGAGCTGGTCCGGGCGATCGGCCGGGTCGCCGACGGCGACGCGGTGTTCTCGCCGCGCCTGGCGGGCTTCGTGCTGGACGCCTTCGCCGGCACCATCGACGTGGCGGCCGTCGACGAGGACCTCGACCGGCTCACCGAGCGGGAGCGGGAGGTGATGCGGCTGATCGCCCGCGGCTACGCCTACAAGGAGGTCGCGAAGGAGCTGTTCATCTCCATCAAGACCGTCGAGACCCACATGTCCAACGTGCTGCGCAAGCTCCAGCTGTCCTCGCGCCACGAGCTCACCCGCTGGGCCTCGGACCGCCGCCTGCTCTGATTCGGCGGCACACCGAGGCCGGCGATCCTGGACCGAACCGGGCCCGGCCGTTCAACCTGACCGCTCAACCCGGCCGCTCGATCCAACCCGGTTGCCACACCGCGAGCACGAGGACCGCGGAGTCGATCGCGACCCCCCAGACGAGCTGGCGGTCCCAGAAGCCGATCAGCAGGGCGAGCGAGGCCACGGCGCCCGCGATGGTCAGCGCGGCCCACATCGGCACCAGGACCGGGACGCCCCAGATGGCCGGCCCGGCGAGCACGAAACCGGCGACCACGAGCGCGATGAGCGCGACCCCCACCGGCCGGCGCGCCCGCTCGGGCACCAGCCAGGAGCGACCCAGGTGGAACGGCCATCCGGCGTCCTTGTCGGGTGCGAGCCAGAGCAGGTGCACCAGACCGTGGGCGACGAGCAGGGTGCCCAGCGCGATGCGGAAGATCATCTCCACCGGGGCCTCCCGCAATCGGCATCGACCTCGGCGCCGGACCCCGTCGGGGTGGTCTCGGCGAGACCCGGCGCTCCTCATAGGATCCCCCCAAGGCCCGCCGCACGCGCACGTCCTCAGGCGGACCCCCGCGCCGTTCCGGTGCGGGCCTGGCATCGACGCAGCACATCGGCAGGGAGTCGCCCGTGACCAACGTCCAGCGCGACGAGAGCACGGGGGCGGAGCCGTCGGCGACCAGGGCGCCGGCGTACCGCCGATACGTGGCCATCGGCGACTCCTGGACCGAAGGCCTGGGAGACCCGGAGCCGAGCCGACCCAACGGGCTGCGCGGCTGGGCCGACCGCGTCGCCGAGGTCCTGGCGACCGGGCGCGACGACTTCGGGTACGCGAACCTCGCGATCCGGGGGCGACGGATCACCGAGATCCTCGACGAGCAGCTCGCTCCGGCGCTGGCGTTGGGCCCGGACCTCATCAGCATCCAGGGAGGCGGCAACGACTTCCTCCGCGCCGGGGTCGACATCGATGCGCTCGTCGAGGCGATCGATGCGGCGGTCGCGGAGTCGGTACGGGCCGGGGCCGAGGTCGTGCTCTTCACCCACGGCGCCGCGGCCTCGGGGCCGTTCCGGGCGCTCCGAGGCAGGATCGCGATCTTCAACGAGCTGCTGCGCGAGGCCGTCGACGCGCATGGCGTCGTGCTCGTCGACAACTGGCGGCTGCGGGAGGCACGCGACCCGCGCTACTGGGACTCCGACCGGGTGCACCTGTCACCGGCGGGCCACCATCGCGCCGCCATGCATGTGCTCGACGCCCTCGGGATCGAGCACCGCCTGCAGCCGCTTCCGCTGCCCGAGCTGACGCCGCCGACGCGCAGGGAGCGAGCGCTCGCCGAGCTCGCCTGGGCCAGGGAGTTCGCCGCTCCCTGGGTCGGCCGGCGGCTGACCGGCCGCTCGCTGGGGGACGACGTCGCCCCCAAGCGGCCGACCCTGTCGGCGATCTGACCGCCGTTCGCCAGGCCGGGCCGCTGTCGCCGGCCGGGTCGCAGCCGGATGCCGGCGGCCGGCTACGACGTCACACGCAGCCGCAGCTCCCGGCCGAGGATTGCGGCCACTCGATCGGCCTCCAGTTCGATGGCCCCTCGAGGAGGTCGTCGTTCGTCGAGCCACGCGACGGTGAGCTCGTCGCCCTTGTGCGACCAGGTGCCGCACACCACCCCGCCGGCGATCACCGGATTGGCCTTGCGGGTGACCGGGTCCCGGCGGGACGACGGTGTGACGTGCACGTCCTTGGTGCCGGGGCCCATCACCCATGGGTCGTGCCCTGGGAGGAACCGCACCACCTCCGAAGGAGGTGTGGCCCGGAGGCTCTCGAGGTCCTCGCGCGCGACGTGGGCGGCCGTGCCCTCGACGTCGACGGCGGCCAGCTGGTCCTCGAGCCCGGAGAACCAGGTCGTGACCCGTTTGCGGCCGGCGCTCAGGCCGTCGGCGAGCCAGTAGAGCAGGTGGTCGAGCGTCGCCGGCCCATAGTTCCGGAAGTACGCCAGGACGGCGCGCGGGCCCGCGGCCTCGAGGTCGGGGACGCCCCGCCACCGAGGGTTGGTGTCGAGCCGCTGGACGGTGCGCTGCCCGTCTCGCCGCGGCCCCAGGCTCAGGTCCCCCTGCCAGGAGAGCGGCTTGATCAGCGTGCCCGCGCCCTCCTCGAACACCGGCTCGAGGTGTCGGTAGGCACGGTGCGTCGCGAGTGCCCGGCCGAGCTCGGGGATCGTCAGCGGTCCGTCGCCCAGCGCCGCGCGCACGGCGGCCCGGAAGCCGGGCCAGTCCGAGGGCGTGAGCCGGTAGTACTCCACCCAGCTCGGCAGCTCCCACTGCCGGCCGGCCGCTCGGAGGGCGAGGTAGCTGCCGCCGTCCTCGGGCGAGAGGTAGTGCATCGACCCGCGGAACGCGAAGGCCTGGACCACCTCGCCCGCGGCCAGGGCCGCAGCCAGCTCGCCGGTCCGCGAGGTGGTCCGGCGGGTGCGGACGGTCAGCTCGGCCAGCGACTCGTCCATCGAGAGCACCGCACCGAGGCGACGTACGACGTCCGCGACCGACTTGGACCCGACGGGATCGAGCAGTTGTCGCCCCATCCGCCAGGCCAGCGCCTGTGCCCACGTGACCGATGCTTCCGCCGGTCCGCTCATGCCCGCAACGATGCCCCCAACCCTGCCCGCAGCCATGCCCGCAGCCTCCCACCGATCCCGGACGGATGGCGTCCGGTTCGGTGCCGCCGCCGCGCAATTGCGCGGAGAATGTCCGAGCGGCGCTGTCGAATCGCGGCGAGCCGGTTCGTCATCGTGGTGAGGTCGCACCCGCGGCCCCACATTCAGGAGGAAGAGTTCGATGAGTCGCTACCTTGTGCTGCTGCCCGCCCCCGAGGCGGAGTGGGCACAGCTGCCCGAGTCCGAGCACGAGAAGGGCATGAGGTCGCACGGCCGGTTCCACGAGGACCTGGCGGCCGGTGGGCACGAGATCATCGCGGTCAGCCCGCTGGAGCCGTCGGCGCAGGCCACGTCCATGCGCCCGGACGGGCACGGCGGGGCGCTGGTCACCGACGGCCCGTTCACCGAGTCCGCCGAGCAGATCGTGGGGTTCTACCTGCTGGAGAGCAGCGACGAGGCCGATCTCCGGGCCGCGTGCGAGCGCTTCGCCGCCCGCGGCGAGCACATCGAGTTCCGCCGCCTGGCCCAGTGAGGACGCAGGAGGGACACGACATGACCGAGTACCTGGTGAGCATCGGGGTCGAAGATCCCGCGGAGCGGCTCTCGTGAGGCGCTACGTGGTGCTGGTCGCCTACGAGCCGGGCAGCTGGGAGTCGGCGTCGGAGGCGACCCGGCAGGAGTACTTCGCGGCGCACCACGCCTTCGAGGAGTACGTCGACGCGCACGGCCGCAGGATCAGCTCGGCGCCGCTGGCGGGTGCCGACACGGCGACCACCCTCCGGCACGTCGGCGGAACGGTGAGCGTCACGGACGGGCCGTTCGTCGAGTCCGCGGAGCAGGTCGGTGGCTACTACGACCTCGAGCTGCCCGACCTCGACACCGCGATCGCCGCCGGGGCGCTGCTGCCGGCGTCGTACGCCGTCGAGATCCGCCCGGTCGTGACGATCGCGCCTGCCGGGCCGGTGTGACCGAGCCGGCCGAGATCGTCCTGGAGACGGTCGTGCGCGAGGAGTGGGGACGGCTCACGTCCCTGCTCCTGGCGCAGTACCGCCGACTCGACCTGGTCGAGGACGCGCTCGCCGACGCGGTGGCGGCGGCGCTGCGCCGATGGCCGGCGGACGGGGCGCCCGACCGCCCGGCCGCGTGGCTGCTCACCGCGGCCCGGCGGCGGGTGATCGACCGGCTCCGTGCGGAGTCGATGGCCCAGCGCAAGGCGCCGCTGCTGGTGACCGATGCCGAGCACCGCCAGGAGGGGCAGGCGGCGATGGCGGACCCCGGGGGCCTGGTGGAGGACGACCTGCTCCGCCTGGTGCTGATGTGCACCCACCCGGCCCTCGCGCCGGAGTCGGCCAGCGCGCTGGCGCTGCGGCTGGTGCTGGGGGTCAGCACCCACGACATCGCCCGGCTGTTCCTCGTCAGCGAGCCCACCGCGGCCGCGCGGATCACCCGGGCCAAGAAGAAGATCGTCGCCGCCGGCATCCCGTTCGCGGTCCCGGCCGCCGACGTGGTCCCGCTGCGGCTGGAGTCGGTCGCCCAGACGGCGTACCTGGCCTTCACCGCCGGCTACACCCCGGGCAGTGGGCCCGACCTGGTCCGCGCCGACCTGGCCGGCGAGGCGATCCGGCTGGTCCGTGTCGTGGTGGGCCTCTGCCCGGACGCGCCGGCCCCGGTGGCCCTGCTGGCGCTGACCCTGCTGCAGCACTCGCGCCGCGACGCGCGGGTCGGCGACGACGGCCGGCTGGTGCTGCTCGCCGACCAGGACCGGCGGCGGTGGCGGCGCGACGAGATCGACCAGGCCCTGGCCCTGCTGGACTCCCCGGTGCTGGCCGGGCCGCTCAGCCCGCTCGCCGCGTCCTACGTCGTCCAGGCACGCATCGCCGCGGAGCACGCCACCGCCGCCACGCCCGGGCGGACCCGGTGGGACCGCATCGTCGAGCACTACGACCTGCTGCTCACCCTGTTCCCCTCGCCCAGCGCCCGACTCGCCCGCGCGGTCGCCGTCGCCGAGGCGTCCGGGCCCGAGGCGGGTCTCGCCGCGCTCGCCGCGGTCGAGATCCCCGGGAGTCACCGGGTCGCCGCCGTCCGCGCCGAGCTGCTGTCCCGGCGTGGGGACACCCTCGGGGCCAGCGCCGCCTACGAGGAGGCGATCGCGGCGTGTCGCAACGACACCGAGCGGGCGCACCTGGTCGAGCGGCTGGCGGAGCTCACGGGTGCCGACCCGGCGTGACGACGTCAGATGCCAGACGTCAGATGTCGGTCGCGGCGGTCTCGCGGGGCTCGAGCACGACCACGGCGGTCTCCGCCGGGCGGCGCGCGGCGTAGGCGTCGAGGTTGTCGTCGATCTCGGCCCAGCGCGCCCACAGCCGGTCGCGTTCCTCGCCGC
This sequence comes from Nocardioides panaciterrulae, assembly GCF_013409645.1. Classification (NCBI taxonomy): domain Bacteria; kingdom Bacillati; phylum Actinomycetota; class Actinomycetes; order Propionibacteriales; family Nocardioidaceae; genus Nocardioides; species Nocardioides panaciterrulae. Next base: position 933,276 of record NZ_JACCBG010000001.1, read on the forward strand.
GCGCGCGACGCGCGTGCACCGGGCGTGCCCCGTCGCGGGTTTGGGCGACCGCGTCGGGATGATCCTGCAGGTTCAACCACCAGGCGGGCTCGGCCGCACCCCAGCCGTTCATGGCCATGGTGACCAGGTTGCGGCCGTCCTCGAAGTAGCCGACGACGACCTGCCGCGGCCGGCCGGTGCGTCGACCGGTCGTGGTGAGCCGCAGTGCCCCCCAGCGGTTCGGCCGGGGCCGCCACAGCCCCAACCGGCCGTGGGTCACCCGGAGCAGGGCGCGGTGGGCGTGCCAGAAGAGCAGCATGAACCAACGCGGCGGCAGGCCGACCCGTGGTGCCCCGTCCTCGCCGGTCCCCTCCGGTCGCTCCTTGCGCCGTCGGGCGAGCTGGCGCATCACCAGGACCACCGCGGCGGTGGTCAGGACGCTGGAGAGCAGCACCTCGTCACGGGACAACCCGTCGACGTTCGGCTGCAGCTCCTCCGCGGTGGCCCAGCCGAACAGCACCTCGCTCGTCAGCAACCCGACGACGACGCACGCGAGGGTCGTGACGGCGCACGCCCTCAGCCGGTGGGTCAGGCCCCCGCCGACCACCGCTCCGGCGACCACGCCGAAGCCGAGCGACATGGCGCCGAGCACTGCCAGTCCCTGGGGTCCCAGGTCCCACTGCATGGGGGACTCCCTCCTCGGCCGTCGTCCCCGATCCTCGGCGGCCGCGCACGGCGCACGGAAGGGCAGAAGTGCCCCTCGCGAGCCGCCGCCGGGTACGACGCCGGTGCGCCGGGCACCAGCCGGACACCAGTAGGGCGCCTCAGCGCAGGCCGGCGCCCCAGCGCTCGTCGATCCGGCCGACCCGCCACACCGTGACCGAGACCGCCCAGGTCACGACGAAGAGCGCCACGATGCCGTAGCCGACGTGGTTGAGGTCGAGGTCCGCGACGGCCGCGACGGGACCGCTGGTGATGCCCGCCTCCTGGGCGATCAGGCCGGTCAGCTCGATGCCGCCGATGATCAGCGCGACGGCGACCGAGAGCGCGGTGACCGTGATGTTGTAGTAGATCTTGCGGACCGGGCGGGAGAAGGCCCAGCCGTAGGCGACGGTCATGAACGCACCGTCCAGGGTGTCGAGCAGCGACATGCCGGCGGCGAAGATCACCGGCAGCGGCAGCACCGCCCACCACGGCAGGCTCGAGGCGACCGCGCCACCGGCGATGACCAGCAGGCCGATCTCGGAGACCGTGTCGAAGCCCAGCCCGAAGAGGAAGCCGGTGGGATACATGTGCCAGGGCTTGCTGACCGCGCGGGTGACCCGGCCGAGGATGCGGTTGAGGAACCCGCGCTTGTCGAGCTGGCGCTCCAGCTCCGCCTCGTCGTAGCGACCCCGGCGCATGCCGCGGAAGACCCGCACGATGCCGACCAGGGCGGCCAGGTTGAGCAAGCCGATCGCGAGCAGGAAGACGCCGCTGATCGACGTGCCCCACACGCCGGTCGCCTGCTGCAGCGTGGAGTCCTGGCTGCCGATCCCGCTCGCCAGCGCCCGGACGCCGAGGGCCAGCCCGAGGACCATCACGAACACCACCGAGGAGTGGCCCAGGCTGAACCAGAAGCCGGTGCTGAGCGGCCGCTTGCCCTCGGCGAGCAGCTTGCGGGTGGTGTTGTCGATCGCCGCGATGTGGTCGGCGTCGAAGGCGTGCCGCATCCCGAGGGTGTAGGCCGTGAAGCCGAGCCCGACGCCGAGCACGTCGTTGCCGACCATCCAGCCGTGCGGCGCCACCACGCCCAGCAGCAGGCCCCAGCCGACGACGTGCAGCAGCACGACGAACCCCAGCGTCCGCGCGAGCGTGTGCCGCTCCCCGCGGGTGAGCGCTCGCCGGGCGGGCCGGTCGATGGTCGTCGGAGTCACGCGGCGATCCTAGGAGCGCACCCGTCGTTGTTGCAAACAATGTGCAACAAGTGGGCGGGGGGCGCCCTACGATCAGCGCCATGGAGACCGCCCGCCTGATCCTCCTCGTCGTCCACATCCTCGGATTCGCGGCGTTGCTGGGCGGCCTGCTGGTCCAGGCGCAGCTGCCGGAGAAGGTCGTGACCCCGCTGATGCGCGACGGGATCGGCACCGCGTTCGTGGCCGGCATGCTGCTGGTCGGCGTGCTGGAGGCGGACGGCGACCCGCTCGACCACGCCAAGGTCGCGGTGAAGTTCGCGATCGGCCTGGTGATCCTGGTGCTGGTGATCGCGAACCTGCGCAAGGAGCGCATCCCCCAGGGGCTGTGGGCGGGTCTGCTGCTGCTGAGCGTCGCCGACGTCGCGGTCGCGGTCGCCTGGTCCTCCGCGCACAGCTGACCGTCCCGCCGTCGCGCACAGCTGACTGTCCCGCCGTCCCGGGGTCGACGCCGGTCGGGGCGGCCGCTTCTCGACGCGGAGGGAGCCGGACGCTTCGACCTGGCTCGAAGTGTCCCGGGCCGAGGATCGCCGGCATGGGACCGAATCGCTCGGAATGGCCGCTGACGATCGCGCTGTGCGGTGGCTACTTCCTCGTGCTGCTGGACGTGACCGTCGTGAACGTCGCGCTGCCGCAGATCGGCTCCGGCCTGGGCGTTGACGCGTCCGGGCTGGCCTGGGCGGTGGATGCCTACTCGGTGCCGCTGGCCGCGTTGCTGCTCGCGGCGGGCGCGATCGGAGACCGGCTCGGCCACCGCCGGGTCGTGCTGCTCGGCTTCCTGGTGTTCGGGGCGGCGTCGGCGATGTGCGCGACGGCTCCGACGATGGGCGCCCTGATCGCCGCTCGTGCCGTCCAGGGGGCCGGGGCGGCGCTGATGCTGCCGGGCACGCTCGCGCTGCTTCTGGAGAACGCTGCGGAGCCGAGCGCTCGGGCGCGGCTGGTCGGCAGATGGGCGGCGATCGGCGGGGCGGCCCTTCCCGCCGGTCCGGTGGTCGGCGGCCTGCTGGTGCAGGCCGCGGGATGGCGAGCCGTCTTCTGGCTGGGCGTGCCGGTGATCGCCTGGGCCCTCGTCCCCGTGCTCCGGCTTCCCGGCCCGGGTGCCCCGGCGGGGCGGGAGGCGCCCGTGGACTGGGTGGGCGCCGCCCTGCTGGTGGCAGGGATGACGTGCGTGGTCACCGCGATCATCCGATCGGCGGACGCGCCGTGGCTGACAGCCCTGCTCGCGCTGGCCGCGGCGGCGACCGCGGTGGCGTTCGTCCGCGTGGAGCGGCGCGCCGAGCAGCCGCTGTTCACGATTCCGCCCGGCGCGCGCCGACCGGTGGCCGCGGCGTGCCTGGTGGCCGGGCTGATGAACCTGTGCGTGCTGGGCAGCCTGTTCCTGCTGACCCGGATCCTCCAGGGCGTGCACGGACTCAGTCCGCTGCTGGCCGGACTCGCCACCCTGCCGGCGATGCTGCCCCTCCCGCTGCTCGGTGCTCCGGCCGGATGGCTCACGGGCCGCCTCGGCGTGTGGCGGACCAGCGCCCTCGGCCTGCTCGCCGCCGCTGGTGGCTTCGCCGGCCTCGCGACCAGCATCGGGGGCGCCGGACACCTCAGCCTGCTGCTCTTCCTCGCCCTGTGGGGTGGGGGACTGGGCGTCCTCACGCCGGCGATCGTCACGGCCGCGCTCGAAGCCGCACCCGGCTCGCCGGGCATGGCCTCCGGAGCGAGCAACACCAGCAGACAGGCCGGCGGCGCGCTGGGGGTGGCGATCTTCGCCGTCGCCGCCGGCCGCGCGGACGCCCCGAGCTTCGTCCCGCACGCGACCGAGCTGTTCCTGGGCAGTGCGCTGGTCTTCGTGCTGACCGCGCTGCTCTGCCTCGTCGCGGCCAACGGCCTTCCGCGCACGCGTCGCGTGTAGGACCACGGCAGCCGGGGAAGGGAAATACGGTCGGCACCCCTAGTCGACCGCGAACCCCTGTTCCCGATCTTGAGGACACTCATGCCTGACCTGCTCATCGGCGGGACGTGGCGCGCGGCCTCCGACGGCGCGACGCGGCAGATCCGCTGTCCCGCCGACGGCCGCCCCGTCGCGACCGTCGACGAAGCCACCGCGTCCGATGCCGTGGCCGCCGTCGTCGCCGCCCGCAGCGCCTTCGACAACGGGCCCTGGCCCCGCACACCCAGCCCCGAGCGCGCCGCGCTCCTGCGTCGCCTGGCCGACCGGCTGGTCGAGGAGAAGGAGGACGTGGCGAGGCTGGAGGCGCTGGACACCGGCAAGCGCCTGCTGGAGGCGCGCCTCGACGTCGACGACGTCGTCAGCGTCTTCCGCCACTTCGCCGACCTCGCCCAGTCCGAGGCGGGGCGGGTGGTCGACACCGGGGACCCTGACGTGGTCAGCCGGGTCGTGCACGAGCCCGTCGGTGTCTGCACGCTGATCACCCCGTGGAACTATCCGCTGCTGCAGACCTCCTGGAAGGTCGCGCCGGCGCTCGCCGCAGGCAACACCTTCGTGCTCAAGCCCAGCGAGCTCACGCCGTCGACGGCCATCTGGCTGTGCCGGGCCCTGGCCGAGGAGGGGCTGCCCGCGGGCGTCGCCAACCTGGTGCTGGGCGCGGGTGACCGGGTCGGGCCGACGCTGACCGAGGCGCCCGAGGTCGACCTGGTCTCCTTCACCGGGGGCCTGGTCACCGGTCGCGGGGTGATGGCCGCGGCGGCCGGCACCGTGAAGAAGGTCGCCCTCGAGCTCGGCGGCAAGAACCCGAACATCGTCTTCGCCGACGCCGACCTCGAGACCGCGCTCGACATGGCGCTCACGGCCGTCTTCCTGGACTCCGGCCAGGTCTGCTCAGCCGGGGCCCGGCTGATCGTGGAGGAGTCGATCCACGACGACTTCGTCGACGAGCTGGTTCGCCGCGCCGGCCGGATCCGGCTGGGCGGCCCCTTCGACGAGGACGCCGAGGCGGGTCCGCTGATCAGCGCCGCCCACCGGGCCAAGGTCGAGGCGTACGTCGCGGCCGGGCTCGCCGAGGGCGCGACGCTCCGGGTGGGTGGCGCCCGCCCGGAGGGGCCGACGTACGACGACGGCTTCTACTACCTGCCCACGGTCCTGGACCGCTGCGCCGCCGACATGTCGTGCGTGCAGGAGGAGTCCTTCGGACCGGTCCTGACGGTGGAGACCTTCACCGGCGAGGACGCCGAGGCGCTCGAGCAGGCCGCGGTCTCCACCGCCAACGACACCATCTACGGGCTCGCCGGAGCGGTGTGGACCCGCGACGCCGGCCGGGCCGAGCGGGTCGCGGCCGCGCTGCGGCACGGCACGGTCTGGATCAACGACTACCACCCCTACGTGCCGCAGGCCGAGTGGGGCGGCTACAAGCAGAGCGGCATCGGCCGCGAGCTCGGCCTCGCCGGGCTCGACGAATACCGCGAGACCAAGCACATCTGGCACCGGACGCGTCCGGAGCCGCAGGGCTGGTTCGACGCAAGGAGGGATGCATGAGCTCCACGCAGGAACGCTTCGACTACGTCATCGTCGGCGGAGGCTCGGCGGGATCGGCGCTGGCCAACCGGCTCTCCGCCGATCCGGGCACCAGCGTGCTGGTCCTCGAGGCCGGCCGCAGCGACAGCCGGCTGGACCCGTTCATCCACATGCCCGCGGCGCTCCCGTACCCGATCGGGAACCGGCTCTACGACTGGAAGTACGAGTCCGAGCCGGAGCCGCACATGGGCGGCCGTCGGGTCTTCCACGCCCGCGGCAAGGTGCTGGGCGGGTCGTCGAGCATCAACGGGATGATCTTCCAGCGGGGCAACCCGATGGACTACGAGCGCTGGGCCGCCGACCCGGGCCTGGAGCAGTGGGACTACGCCCACTGCCTGCCCTACTTCAAGCGGATGGAGACCTGCACCGCCGGCGCGGACGCCTGGCGCGGGGGCTCCGGCCCGCTGGTGCTCGAGCGCGGCCCCGCGACCAGCCCGTTGTTCGGCGCGTTCTTCGAGGCCGTGCAGCAGGCCGGCCACCCGCTGACCGATGACGTGAACGGCTACCGCCAGGAGGGCTTCGCGAAGTTCGACCGGAACGTGCACCGCGGTCGGCGGCTCTCGGCCGCTCGCGCCTACCTGCACCCCGTCCGGAGCCGGAAGAACCTGACGGTCCGCACCCTGGCCCAGGTCACCGGGCTGCGGGTGCGGGGCAAGCGGGTCACCGGGGTGGACTACCTGCGCGCCGGACGCGCCCGTCGCAGCGTCGAGGCCGGCGAGGTCATCCTCTGCGGCGGCGCGATCAACTCCCCGCAGCTGTTGCAGCTCGCCGGCATCGGCGAGGCGTCCTTCCTGCGCGGCCTGGGCATCGACGTGCTCGCCGACCTGCCCGGCGTGGGCGCGAACATGCAGGACCACCTCGAGGTCTACATCCAGCACGCCGCCAAGCAGCCGGTGTCGATCGCGCCGTGGCTCAAGCACCGGCACAAGCCGCGGATCGGCGCGGAGTGGCTCTTCGGCCGCCGCGGCGTGGGCGCCTCCAACCACTTCGAGGCGGGCGGCTTCATCCGCAGCAACGACGACGTCGCCTACCCGAACCTGATGTTCCACTTCCTGCCGATCGCGATCCGGTACGACGGGTCGCAGCCGGCCGCGGAGCACGGCTACCAGGTGCACATCGGCCCGATGTACTCCGACGTGCGCGGCACCGTGAAGATCAAGAGCCGCGACCCGCTCGAGCACCCGGCGCTGCAGTTCAACTACCTCTCGACTGGGAACGACCGCCGGGAGTGGATCGAGATGGTCCGGGCCGCGCGGGAGATCCTCGAGCAGCCGGCGTTCGCCGCGTTCTCGGCCGGGGAGATCTCACCCGGGCCCTCGGTGCGCACCGACCAGGAGATCCTGGACTGGGTCGCCAAGGACGCCGAGACCGCGCTGCACCCGTCCTGCACCGCCAAGATGGGCACCGACGAGCAGTCGGTCGTCGACCCGTCCTCGATGCGCGTGCACGGCGTCGAGGGGCTGCGCGTGGTCGACGCGTCGGTGATGCCCTACGTCACCAACGGCAACATCTACGCCCCGGTGATGATGCTGGCGGAGAAGGCGGCCGACCTGATCGCCGGGAACGAGCCGCTCGCGCCCCTCGACGTGCCCTTCTACCGGCACGGTGCCGACATGCCGCTCTACCCGGACGGTGACCCCCGCAACGACTCCCGCCCGGGCACCGTCCGGGCCGGCAGCTGAGCCAGGAGGACTGGATGACAGCCACGGAACAGACCGTTTCCCCCGCGACGTCCGCGCCACCGGACGATCAGCCCGACTGGGTCCTCAACAAGCCGGTGTTCCTCACCTCCGCGGCCATCACCTTGGCGGTGACCCTGTGGTGCGTGATCCTGCCCGACAACGCCTACTCCACGCTCGAGTCGGTCGTCGGGTGGGTCTGCACCTGGTTCGGTTGGTACTACATCGCCCTGACCACCACGGTGCTGGCGTTCGTGATCTACCTCGGCGTCTCGCGCTACGGGAAGGTGCGGCTCGGCCCCGAGCACTCGCGCCCGGAGTTCTCGACGGGCGCCTGGTCGGCGATGCTGTTCGCCGCCGGCATCGGCACCGACCTGATCTTCTACGCCGTCTACGAGCCGGCCTACCAGTACCTGCACCCGCCGAGCATCCAGGGCGGGACCGTGGAGGCGGCCCGGGAGGGCACCGTGTGGACGCTGTTCCACTACGGCCTGTCGGGGTGGGGGATGTACTCGCTGATGGGCATGGCCCTGGCGTACTTCGCCTACCGGCGGGGGCTGCCGCTGGCGGTGCGCTCGGCGCTCTTCCCGATCTTCGGCACCCGCATCAACGGCGGCATCGGCACGGCCGCCGACACGGCCGCGATCCTCGGCACCATCTTCGGGGTCGCCACCTCGCTCGGCATCGGCGTGGTCAGCCTCAACGTCGGCCTCGAGGTCGTCTTCGGACTCTCGGTCGGGCTGCCGGTGCAGATCGGGCTGGTCGTGCTGGCCATCACCATCGCGACGCTCTCGGCGGTCACCGGCGTGGACAAGGGCATCAAGCTGATCTCGCAGTTCAACGTGCTGCTCGCGATCCTGCTCGCGGGTTTCGTGCTGGTCACCGGCAAGACGGCGTTCCTGCTCAACGCGCTGGTCCAGAACGTCGGCGACTACGTCCGGATGTTCCCCGGGATGACCAACCAGACGTTCGCCTACCAGGACACCGGCGACTGGATGAGCCTGTGGACGCTGTTCTTCTGGGCCTGGTGGATCGCCTGGGCGGCCTTCGTGGGCCTGTTCCTGGCGCGCATCTCGCGGGGACGCACCATCCGCCAGTTCGTCGCCGGCACCATGATCATCCCGTTCAGCTACATCGTGATGTGGGTCGCGATCTTCGGCAACGCCGCGCTCAACCAGATCCGCAGCGGCAACACCGACCTGAAGCAGATCGTCAACGACGCCAGCGGCCCCGACACCGCCCTGTGGTCGCTGCTCCAGCAGTACCCCGGCTTCACCTTCGTCGCCGGCCTCTTCATCCTCATCGGCCTGCTCTTCTACGTCACCTCGGCCGACTCGGGGGCGCTGGTGATGGCGAACCTGTCCTGCACGCTCAAGACCGCGAACCACGACGCCGGACCGCAGCTGCGGATCTTCTGGGCGGTCGCCACCGGGGCGCTCACCCTGGCGATCCTCGTCGCGGGCAACATCTACGCGCTGCAGTACGCCACCGTCATCGTCGGCCTGCCGTTCGCGTTCGTGATGGTCGGCGTGATGTGGGGGCTGTGGAAGGCGCTCTCCGCCGAGGGGCACCTGGCCGACAGCAGGCGCGGCACCCTGCAGGGCGCGCTCTCCGGCCGCAGCAGCGTCTACGGCGACCGGGAGCGCAGCCACGCGTCCTGGCAGTCCCGGCTGCGGCGGACGATGGACTTCCCCGACGAGCAGCGTGCCGACGACTACCTGGCGTCGGTGGCGGCGCCAGCCCTGGAGGAGGTCGCGGCCGAGCTGCGCGCGCAGCAGGTCGAGGTCGTCGTCGCGTCCGTCGTCGACGAGGACGCCGAGCCCGCGGCCGAGCTGATGGCCGGCATCGGTGAGCAGCCGTTCGTCTACCGGGTGCAGCGCACGGGGGCCGTCACCCCGACGTACGGCGGCCGGGTCCCTCGGCACGACGACAGGTACTACCGGCTCGAGGTGCACCTGCGCGACGGGGGCCAGGGCTACGACGTGATGGGCTACACCCGCACCCAGCTGATCGACGACGTGCTCGACCAGTACGAACGGCACCTGGAGTACCTGCGGCTCGCCGACGGGGTCGCCTGACGCTGCGGGCCCCCGGCCGGCCGGTGCGCGCACGCCGCCGCCGGCCGGGGCGGGGGTGGCGGCACGTAGGGTTGGGCGGGAGATGAGCACCTCGATCCCGATCCCCGGCCTGGAGTCCCTCGCGCCCGCCGAGGAGCCCCGCACCACCCGCCGGGGACCCTCCCCCCAGGAGCTGCTCGAGGGCCTCAACGAGCCTCAGCGTGCCGCCGTGGTGCACGCCGGGGCGCCGCTGCTGGTGGTCGCCGGGGCCGGCTCCGGCAAGACCCGGGTGCTCACCCGGCGGATCGCCTGGCTGATCTCCGAGCGCAAGGCGCACCCCGGCTCGATCCTCGCGATCACCTTCACCAACAAGGCGGCCGCGGAGATGAAGGAGCGCGTGGAGGAGCTGGTCGGCCGGCGCGCGCGGATCATGTGGGTCTCGACGTTCCACTCGGCCTGCGTGCGGATCCTGCGCAAGGAGATCGCCGTGCTCAACGGCGGCGAGCTCGACTACAAGTCGAACTTCTCGATCTACGACGCCGCCGACCAGAAGCGGCTGATGGCGCTGGTCTGCAAGGACCTCGACCTCGACCCGAAGCGCTACCAGCCGAACGCGGTGCTGCACTGGGTCTCGGCGCAGAAGAACGAGCTGCGCGACGCCGAGGAGGCGGCCAAGGACGCCCGCAACGGCCAGGAGGAGACCTACGCCGCGGCGTACGCGCTCTACCAGCGGCGGCTGCGACAGGCCAACGCGCTCGACTTCGACGACCTGATCATGACCACCGTGCACTTGTTCCAGCAGTTCCCCGAGGTGCGCGAGACCTACCGGCGCCGCTTCCGCCACGTCCTCGTCGACGAGTACCAGGACACCAACCACGCGCAGTACGCACTGATCCACCAGCTCTGCGCCGACGACCCCGAGGCCACCGAGCCCGACGCGGAGCGGGTGGAGCCGGCCGAGCTGATGGTGGTCGGCGACGCCGACCAGTCCATCTACGCCTTCCGGGGCGCCAACATCCGCAACATCCTCGACTTCGAGCAGGACTTCCCCGACGCGACCTCGATCCTGCTCGAGCAGAACTACCGCTCCACCCAGACGATCCTCACCGCCGCCAACTCCGTGATCGGCCACAACAAGGGGCGCAAGCCCAAGCGGCTGTGGTCCGAGGCCGGCGACGGCGCCCGGATCGTCGGCTACGTCGCCGACGACGAGCACGACGAGGCCCGGTTCGTCTCGGAGGAGATCGACAAGCTCGTCGACGAGCACGGCGTCCGCCCCGCCGACGTGGCGGTCTTCTACCGCACCAACGCCCAGTCCCGGGTCTTTGAGGAGGTGTTCATCCGCACCGGCCAGCCGTACAAGGTGGTCGGCGGGGTGCGCTTCTACGAGCGCCGCGAGGTGCGCGACGCCCTGGCCTACCTGCGGATGCTGGTGAACCCGGCCGACCAGGTCTCCCTGCGCCGGATCCTGAACACCCCCAAGCGCGGCATCGGCGACCGGGCGGTGGCCTGCGTCGAGGCGCTCGCCGAGCGGGAGCGGATCACCTTCTGGGAGGCGCTGCGCCGGGCCGAGGACGCGCCCGGCCTGGCCACCCGGTCGCTGACCGCGATCCGGGGCTTCGTCGCGATCGTCGAGGAGCTCCAGTCGATGGTCGAGGCGGGGGAGCGGGCCGACGTGATCCTCGAGACCGTGCTGGCCCGGTCCGGCTACCTCGCCGAGCTGGAGGCCTCCGACGACCCCCAGGACGAGACCCGCGTGGAGAACCTCGCCGAGCTCGTGGCGGTGGCGCGTGAGTTCTCCGACGACCCGGTCGCGGGCCCGTCCGCGGACCCCGCCGACGTGGACGCGGGGACCGTCGCACCGGGCCTTCGCGACTTCCTGGAGCGGGTGGCGCTGGTGGCCGACACCGACCAGATCCCCGACACCCCGGAGGGCCGGGACGACGGGGTCGTCACGCTGATGACCCTGCACACCGCCAAGGGCCTGGAGTTCCCGGTGGTGTTCCTGACCGGTCTCGAGGACGGCGTCTTCCCGCACGCGCGCTCCCTGGGGGACCAGCCGGAGCTGGAGGAGGAGCGACGGCTGGCGTACGTCGGGGTGACCCGCGCCCAGCAGCGCCTCTACCTCTCCCGAGCCGTGGTCCGCTCCGCCTGGGGCGCCCCGTCGCACAACCCGGGGTCCCGCTTCCTCGACGAGCTGCCGGTCGACCTGGTCGACTGGCGCCGCACCGAGGCCGCGCAGACCAGGTGGGGCCGGCCCGACCTCGCCGCGGGTTCGCCGGCCCGCCTGGGCCAGCCGACCGCCGCGGGTCGCCGCAACTTCTCCTCGGCCGCGCTGCGCGTGGATGCGGCGAAGAAGGCCAAGCCGGCCCGGGCGATCCCGTCGCTGGAGCCCGGGGACCGGGTGCTGCACGACTCCTTCGGCATGGGCACGGTCGTCACCGTCGAGGGCGCGGCCGAGAAGTCGGTCGCCTCGATCGACTTCGGCTCCGAGGGCGTCAAGCGCCTCCTGCTCCGCTACGCGCCGGTGGAGAAGCTCTAGCGGAGACGCGCCAGCGGATCCGCTGATGGTGGTCGAGCAGCGTCCGCGACCGAGCCTGCGAGGTCGCGAAGAGCGTGTCGAGACCCGGTGAGATGCCCGCTAACAGCAGGGACGGGGCGGGCGGGTGTACGCCGGACCGTGGCTGCGGTCGTCGTTCGTCTCGCCGGGTCTCGATACGCCCGCCGCGACTTCGTTCCTCAGTCGCGACGGACTACTCGACCACCATGAGCGGGCACGTCGCCGCGTCTCGATACGCCCGCGGCGACTTCGTCCCTCAGTCGCGACGGACTACTCGACCACCGACGATCTGATCGGCTTCCCGGGCTCCGTCACCCTCGCCGGCCTCGGCAAGCCCTCCGGGACACCGAGGCGCGCAACGGCCGGTGGCGCATCGTGGACCACCAAGGGACCCTGCCCGAGGTCCTCGTCGAACGGCGGGCGAACCGAGCGGCTGGCGACAGCTACAGCGTGCCCGGCCGCACGTCGTCGGAGAAGTGCCGCTCTCGCCGTCGCCGGGATCGTGAGGCTCGCGACGGCGACGAGCGCCGCGGCGAGGCCGATGAGCGTGTTCGGAGGGGAAGGGAGCAGAGCCATGGCCGCGTAGGTAGTCAGGATCGACCAGGCGAACACCGGCAGCGCGTGCCCTCCGATGAACCCGAGCCAACGACTTGCCGCAGTCGTCCGTCCCGGTCGTATGAGGCGCGGAACGGCCATGAGCGGAAGGAATGCGAAGGCGGCGAAGTCCAGCAGCCGGAGCGGCCCGAGCTGGACGACGCTGAACGCCATGCTGAATCGATCGATCATCGGCTTGACCGGGCCGTCGAACGCATAATCTAGCCGCAGCGCGAAGAAGAGCGTCGTCACGCCCGCAGCGCCCACGACCATCCACTGCCGAATCCTGGGCGGTATCTGCGAAAGGCTGAGCCTCTTGGCGCCGAAGGCCAGACCGACAACGAACACCACCTGGTAGCTGAGCGGGTCGAAGGCTCCGAAGTCGACTCCGTCCGGGTTCGCGGGCAGCCTGACCAACAGTCCGGCGGCGATCCACACGCACGCGCTGGCAGCGAGGACGTACGCCAGCCGGCCCCTGGCGAACTGCCAGATCAGGAAGGGCGTCGCGAGGAGGAACATGCAGTACATCGGGAGGATCCCGAGATACGCCGGTTCGTAGAGCAGCGACGCGGTGAGGAACACCCCCTTCCAGGGCTCGTGGACGTACACGTCGAGGTTCCATCCGCTGACACCTGGGAGACCGGCCACGACGGCGACTGCGAGCGTCGCATAGAGCACCAGCTGCGTGACGTAGAGGACGCGGACCCGCGCGAACACGCGCCGCGTCATCGCCCCGAAGCCGTCGCGCACCCGGCTTTCCTCGTAGACGAAGCCCGACACGAAGCCGGAGATGAGGACGAAGCCCTGAGCGGCGGTGAAGAAGCCGAAAGGACCGTAGTTGGGATTGCTGAAGCGGGCAAAGGGGCTTCCGGGGAGGTGGTCGACGGTCATGAAGACGAAGCACACTCCCCGGAGCACATCAATGAGCGGATCGCGCTTCGCCCGTTCATGCCCCCGTGGATGCCCCGCCCCCATGGCGCTCGATCGTAGGAGCCGCCACGACGTGGCCGCGAGACGAAATGTGGGGAAACCACGCCATCGCCCGTCCGCCCGCTCGGAGTGGGGGCGGGCGGGTGTACGCCGGACCGTGGCTGCGGTCGTCGTTCGTCTCGCCGGGTCTCGATACGCCCGCCGCGACTTCGTTCCTCAGTCGCGACGGACTACTCGACCACCGACGACGTGATCGGCTTCGCCGATCAGGTCAGGGCTGGAGCCCGTGGTGGACCAGCGCCTCGTAGGGGTCGACCGGGTCGCCGCCGCCGGGGCGGACCTCGAGGTGGAGGTGGGGGCCGGTCACGTTGCCGGTGGCGCCGACGTAGCCGATCAGGTCACCGGAGCGGACCACGTCGCCGACGCTGACGCCGAACTGGTTCTGGTGGCAGTACCAGAGCTCGGTGCCGTCGTCGAGCGTCACCACGGTCTTGTTGCCGTAGGAGCCGTCGTACCCGGTCGAGGTGACGGTGCCACCGGCGACCGCGTGGATCGGCGTGCCGGTGGGCGCGGCGAAGTCCAGACCGGTGTGGTAGTGCGACCACAGGCCGCTGTACTCGCCGAAGCGCGCGGTGAGGTGGTAGCTGTCCAGCGGCAGCACCCAGGCGTTGCGCGCGATCTTCTTCGCCTGGGTCTCGGCCTGCTGGGCCAGTTGGGCGAGCGCGGCGTCGTGCTGCTCGGCCTGCTGCTCGGCCTGCGCGACCAGCTGGGAGTCGGCGGCGTCGGCGAGGGCGTCGCGACGCGAGTCGCGGCTGATCGCGGCGTGCCGCGCCTCCACGAGGCTCACCTGGGACACGTCGCTCGCGCCGCTGAGCGCGCTCGCCTGCGAGAACCGGGCCGGCTCGGGGGCGCTCAGGTTCGTGCCGGCCGCGGTGACCGCGCCGCCGGCCGAGACCGCGAGGGCGGCGACGCCGACGAGCACCGGGGTGGAGGGCAGCGAGCGGAAGAGCGAGCCGCGCGAGCCCGAGTGGCGGGCCGGCCTTTCGGCCTTGCGCCGGCCTCCCGCCGCAGGGGTCGGCGACTCCGAGGGTTCGCGGCGCAGGCCGCGACGGTCCGCTCGGTGGTTGCCCATGAAGAGGTCTCCGCAAGGTGCTCGGGGGTGAGACAGCGGGCCTGACTGTAACGGAGGGCTCGGTGGGCGGGAAACCGGAACCCGGGAATCTGTGCAAACTCAGCATCATGCCCACGGCCCCGCCCCTCGACACGTGGCTCGGGTCACGCCTCCGATAGCCTGCGGCCATGAGCACGCCTGGTGTGACCCCCCGCATCCGCATCGTGGTGGCCAAGCCCGGCCTGGACGGCCACGACCGGGGCGCGAAGATCGTCGCACGCGCCTTGCGCGACGCCGGGCACGAGGTCATCTACACCGGCCTGCACCAGACTCCCGAGCAGATCGTGGAGACCGCGATCCAGGAGGACGCCGACCTGATCGGCCTCTCGGTGCTCTCCGGGGCGCACATGACGCTCTTCCGCCGGCTCGTCGAGCTGCTCGCCGAGCGCGACGCCTCCGACATCGTCGTCTTCGGCGGCGGGATCATCCCCGAGGAGGACATCCCGGTCCTCGAGGAGATCGGGATCGCGAAGGTCTTCACCCCCGGCGCCACGACCGGCGAGATCACCGGCTGGGTCGCCGCGCACTTCGCCGAGCAGCCCCAGGCCTGACCGGGACGGGGTCGGCCTGCGGGTCGACTACTACGTCTGGCGTACGCCGCGCAGCTGAGCGCGCACCGGTCGCCGGGGCGCCACCCGGGGCGCCACTCGGGCCGCTCAGGGGCACGCCCTGTCCCTCGAGGTCACTCGCGTTGCGTCCGTCACGTCGGGCGACCCGGACTCGTGCCCCGCGCTCGGGCGGGACTAGGGTGCCGAAGGGAATCCCTGGACTGTCAACTGAAGAAGGACTGGGTAGATCGTGGACCTGATGGAGTACCAGGCGAAGGAGCTCTTCGCCAAGCACGGCGTGGCCACCACGGTGGGCGTCGTCGTCGAGACCGCCGAGGACGCGAGGGCCGCCGCCGAGAAGATGGGTGGCGTGACCGTCGTCAAGGCGCAGGTCAAGGCCGGTGGCCGGGGCAAGGCCGGCGGCGTGAAGCTCGCCAAGACCGCCGACGAGGCCTACGAGCACGCCTCGAACATCCTGGGCATGGAGATCAAGGGCCTCACGGTCAACCGGGTGCTGGTCACGCCGGCGACCCCGCCGGAGGACGAGTACTACTTCTCCTTCCTGCTCGACCGGGCGAACCGCCGCTACCTGTGCATCGCCAGCGTCGAGGGCGGCGTCGAGATCGAGGAGGTCGCCAAGACCAACCCCGACGCGGTCAAGCAGATCGCGATCGACCCCGGTGCCGGTGTCGACGAGGAGAAGGCCCGCGCGATCGCGTCCGAGGCCAAGTTCCCCGAGGCCGTCTTCGAGCAGGCCGTGGAGATGATCCAGGCGCTGTACCGGGTCTTCGTCGAGGAGGACGCGACGCTGGTCGAGGTCAACCCGCTCGCGCGGCTGGCCGGCGACAAGCTCGAGGCGCTCGACGGCAAGGTGTCGCTGGACGACAACGCCTCGGAGATCCGTCACCCCGACCACGCGGCGTTCGAGATCAAGGACGAGACCGACCCGCTCGAGGCGAAGGCCAAGGACAAGGGCCTGAACTACGTCAAGCTCGACGGCCAGGTCGGCATCATCGGCAACGGCGCGGGCCTGGTCATGTCCACCCTCGACGTGGTCGCCTACGCCGGCGAGAAGCACGGCGGCGTCAAGCCCGCCAACTTCCTCGACATCGGTGGCGGCGCCAACGCGCAGGTCATGGCCGACGGCCTCGACGTGATCCTGAACGACGCGCAGGTCAAGAGCGTCTTCGTGAACGTCTTCGGCGGCATCACCGCCTGCGACGAGGTCGCCAACGGCATCAAGGGTGCGCTGGAGATCCTCGGCGACGAGGCCTCCAAGCCGCTGGTCGTCCGCCTCGACGGCAACAACGTCGACGCGGGTCGTGCCATCCTGACCGAGCTGGACCACCCGCTGGTCACCCTGGTCGACACGATGGACGGTGCGGCCGACAAGGCCGCCGAGCTGGCCAACGCCTGAGACGGAGCGAGAAGAACAATGTCGATCTACCTGAACAAGGACTCCAAGATCATCGTCCAGGGCATGACGGGTGGGATGGGCTCCAAGCACACCACCTTGATGCTCGAGGCCGGCAGCAACATCGTCGGCGGCGTGAACGCCCGCAAGGCCGGCACCAGCGTCGAGCTCGGCGGCAAGGACCTGCCGGTCTACGGCAGCGTCAAGGAGGCGATGGCCGAGACCGGCGCCGACGTGTCGGTCGTCTTCGTGCCGCCGGCCTTCACCAAGGACGCCTGCCTCGAGGCCATCGACGCCGGCATCGGCCTGCTGGTGGTCATCACCGAGGGCGTGCCGGTCCAGGACACCGCCGAGGTGTGGTCCTACCTGCAGGGCAAGCAGACCCGGATGGTCGGCCCGAACTGCCCGGGCATCATCACGCCCGAGGAGTCGCTGGCCGGCATCACCCCGCACACCATCGCGGGCAAGGGGCCGGTCGGGCTGGTGTCGAAGTCGGGCACGCTGACCTACCAGATGATGTACGAGCTGCGGGACTTCGGCTTCTCGACGGCCATCGGCATCGGCGGCGACCCGGTCATCGGTACGACGCACATCGACGCGCTCGAGGCGTTCGAGAACGACCCCGAGACCAAGGCGATCGTGATGATCGGCGAGATCGGTGGCGACGCCGAGGAGCGCGCCGCGGCGTACATCAAGGAGCACGTCACCAAGCCGGTGGTCGGCTACGTCGCGGGCTTCACCGCCCCCGAGGGCAAGACCATGGGCCACGCCGGTGCGATCGTGTCCGGCTCGTCCGGCACCGCCCAGGCGAAGAAGGAGGCCCTCGAGGCCGTCGGCGTCAAGGTCGGCAAGACGCCGTCCGAGACCGCCGAGCTGATGCGGGAGATCCTGCGCGACCTCTGATCGCGCAGGTCGGGGCGAGAGCGAAGCGAGCCTCGAGGCCCAGGAAGTGACGCAGGGCGGTGACCACCTCGGTCACCGCCCTGCGTCGTCCTGCCCGGCCGGGGTCAGCAGCCCTGCTCGGTCCAGAGGCACATCTGCGTGACGATCGACTTGGTCTTCCCGCTGAGCCCGGTCACCGCCTGTCCGATGCTGTCCCGGGCGTACTCGCCCTCGACGTAGGTGCCGTAGACGGCGCGCCCGACCCGGGCGAACTGGAAGATGCCGCCGCCGAGCCCCTCGCGGTAGACGATCGAGAACGTCACGGAGTCATCGGCGCCGCCGAGGTCGGCGTCGTCGACCGGCTGCACGTCGACCAGCTTGTCGTCGGTCGCCTTGTCGCCCGGGATGACCGGGCAGCCCTGCACGGCCTCCCGGATCTGCGCGAGCGTGGCGGTCGCGTCGTCGGTGCGGGCGAAGGTCACCAGCTCCCGGCTCTCGCGGAACTGCGGCATCGTGGAGGTGACGGCCAGCCGCTCCACGGTGTCCGCGGCCGGCCAGGGGGAGCGGCCGCACAGGTCCGGCGCGGGCACCCCCTCGGCCTTCGCCGAGGGGCCGTCCAGCGGTCCCTCGGGGGCGGCGATGTTCCAGTCCAGCGGGAAGTCCGCGGGGATCGCGCTGACCGCACCCTCGCCGATCACCGGGGAGGCGCTCGCCGAGCTGCCGTCCGACGGTGACCGGCACGGCTCGGCGGCGAAGATGCACATGTCGCTGAGCACCGGTGCCGACCACTCGGCGAGCCGCCGCACCTCGGCGTCGACGACCTGGGCGCCGCCGGCGCTGGTGTGGTCGGTGGCGAGGTAGATCGCGTTGCCGACCCGGGCGACCTGGAAGACCGTGAGGTCGGCCAGCAGGTCCTTGTCCATCTGGGCCTGCTGGGTGAACACGAAGGACTCGTCGACGGGCAGCCCGGTGTCGACCGCGGCGTACACCAGAGGGGCGCCCTTGCCGTTGGGGTCGGTGGGGCAGGCCTCGACACCGTGCCGGACCGCGTCGAGGACCTTCGCGGCGACCCGGTCGTCGCGGTAGAGCGCCAGGGTGCGGCCGGCGTTGCCGTCCGTCCCCGCCTCGCCGTGGGCGGCCCCGAGGACGTCGACGGCCGGGGCGACGGGGGCGTCCGGACCCGTCGGGGCGCCCGTGGAGAACGTCGGGCTCCCGCAGAGCGTCAGGTCGTCGACCACCGGGAGCGGGCGCACCGTGAATCTGAACGTCGCGCTGTCGGGCAGGGCGGTCAGGTCGAAGTCGTCGGAGCTGCCGGGGATGGTCTGGCGCCACCCGACGTCCGCCGTCCGGCTGGGGCTCGGCGAGGGCGCCACCGGCACGTCGTCGGCGTGGTCGCCGCCGCCGGCCACCACCGCGATCGGGGTGGCGACGACCAGCGCGACGGCCAGGGCGCCGGCGCCGATGAGGGCGTTGTTGCGCCGGCGCAGCCGGGTGCCGCGGCGGCGCACCTCGGAGGCGGGCAGCGGGTTCACGTCGATCCCTTCGTGCATGAGGTTCTCGAGGTCGCGGATCGGGTCAGACATGGCTTGCTCCCTCCTGGAGTCCGCCGTTGGTGTCGTCGGAGAGCAGGGCCGCGAGCGCGGCGCGACCGCGGCTGAGCCGGGCCTTGATGGTGCCCTCGGGGACGCCCACCTCCCGGGCCACCTGGTGGACCGGCAGGTCGGCGAGGTGGTGCAGGACCAGGGCCTGGCGCTGCGCCTCGGGCAGCCGCTTGAGGGCAGCCACCAGGGCGACGTGGTTCTCGCTCGGCGCCGCGGTCTCGGTCGCGGCGCCGACGGCGCGGTCCGCGGGGCGCCGGCCCCGCGTCGTACGCCGCCAGCGGCTGACCGCGAGGCGGTACGCCGTGGTGCGGACCCAGGCCTCCGGGTACTCGGCCCGGTCCAGCTTGCGTCGGTGTGCCCAGGCGCGGACGAACGCCTCCTGGACGCACTCCTCCGCCTCGTCCCGGTTGCCGATCATCGCGTAGATCTGCGCGGTGATCCGCCGGAACGAGGCCTGGTAGAAGTCGTCGAACTCGCGTTCGTCCATCGACCCGTCCCCGTCTCGTATGTGGTGTCTGTCGGGGGTGATACGCCCCGGGGCAGCTCACGGTTGCACGGCGGGGGAGGAATTCCGTGCAGCCGCTAACCCTGGTGTGGAGCGGGCAGGGCGGGCAACCGGTCCAGGGCCCGCCGGACGAGCGTGGGGAAGTCGCCCCGCCGCATCGTCATCCGGTGGTCCGGCACGAAGCCGACCTGGGCGACGTGCGGGCCGTCGCGGACGATCCCCATGAGGAACCGCACCGAGGACTTGTCGCTGATCTCGGTCGTGACCTGCCAGACGCTGAGGTCGGTGCGGCGGCTCTGGGACTGCAGGAGCCGCTGCACCTCGGTGCCGGGGTCCTGGTGGGAGCAGCCGGCCATCCGGTGGCGCACCCGCTGCACCAGCGCCCGGGCCCGGTGGGTGGACATCGAACCCACCGTCTCGGTGAGCCCGAAGGTGTCCGGCACGTGGGCGCCGGGGATCACGAACGAGCGGGTGAGGGCGGCGGTGACGCCGGGGACGTCGAAGTCGGTCCGGTCGCAGCGGGTCGCGGCGACGTTGGTCACCGCCTTGCGGGGCTCGGTGCCGACCCAGGGCCGGGTCACCCCCGTCACCGGGGGCAGGTCCACCTCGACGAGCATGCCGGGCACCTCCCCGACCGGCACCGGCGCGGCCGGCCGGTGCCGCGGGTGCTGGGCGCAGGCACCCGCGTCCGGCAGCCCGCACAGGTCGTCGACGGCGCCGGCCAGCAGCGCGGTCCCGGAGTCCAGGGCGAGCGGGCCGGTGCCCGGGAGCCGGGTCAGGGTCGTGGTCGTCACCCGGCCGGTGCGGGCCACGCCGACGAGCAGGGTGGACCCGGACCCGCGCCACCAGCGCAGCGCGACCAGCGTCGCGCGGTCGCCGACCCCGGTCACCCGCTGGGTCGAGACCAGCTGGGCCCGCGGCTCGGTGCAGCCGGCGTACCAGCCCAGCGTGCGGTCGAAGGTCCGCCCGGCCGCCCGGTCGGTGGCGGAGACCTCGGTGGCCTGGAACGCGGTCGCAGCACGGCCGCCGCCGGTCGCGGGTCCCTCGAAGGTCCGGACCAGGGCCGCCGTGCCGTGCGGGTCGGCGTACCGCTCCTGCTGGCAGGGCAGCACCAGTCCGTCGCCGGAGGTGTTGTCGCTGGTCTCGCCCTCGGTCCACGCGGCCGCCGGGCGAGCGGCCCGACGACCGGCCCGATTGTGGGCCCGGTCGTGGGCCCGGTCCCTGGGTCCGGTGGGGGGCAGGTCGGCGGTGATCTCCTCGCTGGTGAGCATCGCGCCCGCGGGCAGCGTGGCCGGGTCGGGGGTCTTCTCGGCGGCCCGGGCGGCGGCGCTGCGGGGACCGCTCGCCGAGACCTGCTCGCGGGCCAGGGTCGGGTGCACGCCGTCGGCGTCGGTGACCAGCACACCGGCGACGAGCATGGTGGCCACGGCCGCGGCCACGCCGGCCAGGGTGTGGGTACGGCGCCGCGCGGCGCCGGCCCGGCGGATGATGGTGGCGCGCGGCAACCGGGCGCCGCCCGCGTGGGCGCGCAGCGGCTCGAACAGCGGGCGGATGGCCGTCGTCGCGACGTCACGGTGCATCGCGAACCGCGAGGTCGCCGTCTGCAGCTCGCGCTCCGCCTCGGACTGCGGCAGGCCGACCTCGCGGGCCAGGTCCGCCAGCGAGATCGTCGCCAGGTGCGTCAACAGCAGCGTGCGCCGCTGCAGCGGGCTCAGCTTCGCCAGCGCGTCGAGCGTGGCGCGCAGCCCCGGGTCCAGCGACTTGTCCCGGTGCCACGGCCGGGCGGTGTGGCGGCGCTGGGCGTGCGCCCAGGCGCGGGGCCGCACCCACGCCTCGGGGTCCTCGAGCCGCGAGACCTTGCGCCAGTGGTGCCAGGCGGCGACGAAGGAGTCCCGCACGGCCCCCCGGGCCGCGGTCAGGTCGCCGGTGAACGCGTAGGTCTGGAGAAGCAGGCGGTCGCGGGCGTCGTTGTAGAACGCGTCGAACTGCTCCGGATTCCTCATGGCCGCCACCACGGTAGAGGAGGTCCGTGGCCCCGGGCCAACCGGCGTGGGAGCCGCGGATCGAGCCCCCGCACGGGTGATGATGGCCGGGCCATGACTTCGCTGCTGACCCGCGACCGCCCGACCAGCCCGCTGCGCGGGGACCGCGATCAGGCCACCGGCCTCGGGCGCCGGCGGCCGCTGGTGGTGGTCGCCGCCCTCGGCGGCGCCGCCGCGGCGGCCACCACGCTGGTGGTCTGCGTGGCGCTGGGCGTGATCGGCTGGTTCCTCACCGACGCCGGCGCCCACGGCACCCCGCGGGACGGGCTGCGCACCGGCGCGCTCGGCTGGCTGCTGGGCCACGGCTCCGGTGTGTCGGTGCACGGCACCCCGGTGACCCTGCTGCCGCTCGGCGTCACCCTGCTGTGCGCCTGGTCGGCGTGGCGGTTCGGCCTGCGGGTCGGTGCCGCGGTCTCGGGGCACGGGCCCGACGCCGAGCGGATCGCGGACGGCGAGCGGGACTGGACCGTGGCGAGCGCGTCCCTCTTCTTCACCCTCGGCTACCTCCTGGTGGCCCTGGTGACCCTGCACCTGGCCACCGGGGCGTCGACCGGCGCCTCGGCCGGTGGCGTGCTGCGGTGGTCGCTGCTGCTGTGCCTGGCGCTCGGTGCTCCGGGGATCGCGGTCGGCTCGGGCCGGGCGGCGATCTGGACGTCGTACCTCCCGATGTCGGTGCGCGCCGCCGCCACCGCCTGCCGCCGGATCCTGACGACCTGGGCGGTGGTGTCCACCCTGCTGCTGCTCGGCGCCCTGGTCGCCGACCTCGGGCAGGCCGCCAACGTGCTGTCCCGGCTGCACACCGACGCCGGCGACACCGTGCTCTTCGTCGTGCTCACGCTGGTCGTGGTGCCCAACGCGGCGGCGTACGCCGGGTCCTGGATGCTCGGCCCGGGCTTCGCGGTCGGCACCCACACCCTGGTCGCGCCGAGCGTGGTGGTGCTCGGCCCGCTGCCGATGTTCCCGCTGCTGGCCGCGCTGCCCGACGCCGGCACCCCGGCGCCCTGGCTGTCGGCGGTGACGGTGGTCCCCGCCCTCGTCGCGGCCTGGGCCGCCGCGCGGGTCCAGCGCCGGTTGCCCGCCCTGCGCTGGGACCAGGGGGCGCTGCGGGGCTGCGCGGGTGGGCTGATGGCGGGCGTGCTGTTCGGGGCGTTCGCGGCGGTCGCCGGCGGCGCGGTCGGTCCCGGGCGGATGACCCACGTCGGCCCGGCCGGGTTCGACGTGCTCGTGCACGCGATCACCGCGTTCGGGCTGGGGGGCCTGGTGGGTGGCCTGGTGATGACCTTCCTCCAGCGCCGGGCCGCGCGCCGCTCCGGTGACGGGTGGGCCGAGACGGAGTGAGGTGGCGGCGGCGCCGTCGCTAGACTGCGCCGCGTGTCGACCCCCACCCCCGCCCGGCTGGTCGTGCTCGTCTCCGGGGCGGGCACCAACCTGCAGGCGCTGATCGACGCCACCGCCGACCCGGCGTACGGCGCCCGCGTCGTCGCCGTCGGCGCCGACCGCGACGACATCGTGGGCCTCGCCCGGGCCGAGCGCGCGGGCATCCCGACGTTCGTCAAGAAGGTCGGCCAGTTCAGCAGCCGCGACCACTGGGACCGCGCGATGGCCGAGACGGTGGCGGGCTTCGAGCCGGACCTCGTGGTCTCGGCCGGCTTCATGAAGCTCGCCGGGGAGTCGTTCCTCGAGCGGTTCGGCGGCCGCTTCGTCAACACCCACCCGGCGCTGCTGCCGTCGTTCCCCGGGATGCACGGCGCGGCCGACGCGCTGGCGTACGGGGTGAAAGTCACCGGGGCGACGCTCTTCATCGTCGACGCCGGCGTCGACACCGGCCCGATCGTGGACCAGGTGGTGGTGCCGGTCGAGGCCGAGGACAGCGTGGAGACGCTGCACGAGCGGATCAAGGCCGCCGAGCGGCAGATGCTGGTGGACTGCGTGGGCCGGATGGCCCGCGAGGGCTGGACGGTCACCGGGCGCACCGTGCAGTTCGGCCGCCGGCCGGCCGTGCCCTAGTCTGGAGGCACACGACTGGCGCGGGTGGTTCACCACCGGGGAGTGTCCCCAGCAGGGGAGGAGAGCGCATCGACCGCCTGGGTGCCCTCATCGAAGCAACGTCCCGATTCGATGAGGAGCAGTGCATGTCCCACGCGGCCCCCGAAGCCACCGACGCGCGAGTCCCGGTCCGCCGGGCCCTGGTCTCGGTCTATGACAAGACCGGCCTCGAGCAGCTGGCCCGCGGCCTCCACCAGGCCGGCGTCACGCTGGTCTCGACCGGCGGCTCCGCCGCCCTGATCGAGGGCCTGGGCCTGCCGGTGACCCGGGTCGAGGAGCTGACCGGGTTCCCCGAGTGCCTCGACGGCCGGGTGAAGACCCTGCACCCGCGCGTGCACGCAGGGATCCTCGCCGACCGGCGCCTGGACACCCACGTCGCGCAGCTCGCGGACCTGGGCGTGGAGCCCTTCGACCTCGTGGTCTCCAACCTCTACCCGTTCCGCCAGACCGTCGCCTCCGGCGCGAGCCCCGACGAGTGCGTCGAGCAGATCGACATCGGCGGCCCCTCGATGGTCCGCGCCGCGGCCAAGAACCACCCCTCGGTCGCCATCGTCACCTCCCCGGCCCGCTACGACGAGGTGCTCGCGGCGGTCGTCGCCGGCGGGTTCACCCTCGAGCAGCGCCGGCTGCTGGCCGCGGAGGCGTTCGCGCACACCGCGTCGTACGACGTGGCCGTGGCCTCGTGGATGGGCACCGTGCTGACCGACACCTCCGGCAGCGCGCCCGGCGCCGGCGGGGGCTTCCCGGCCTTCACCGGCGCCACCTTCGAGAAGGCCGCCGACCTGCGCTACGGCGAGAACCCGCACCAGGGCGCCGCGCTCTACCGGGCCGACGCAGCGCCCGGAGGCGGCGGGCTGGCGGCCGCGGAGCAGCTGCACGGCAAGGAGATGTCCTACAACAACTACGTCGACACCGACGCGGCCCGGCGCGCCGCCAACGACTTCGCCGCGCCGGCGGTCGCGATCATCAAGCACGCCAACCCGTGCGGCATCGCGGTCGGCGCCGACGTCGCCGAGGCGCACCGCAAGGCCCACGAGTGCGACCCGGTCTCCGCGTTCGGCGGCGTGATCGCGGTCAACCGGCCGGTCTCGGTCGAGATGGCCCGCCAGGTCGCCGAGGTGTTCACCGAGGTGATCGTCGCGCCGGGCTACGAGGAGGGTGCGGTCGAGGTGCTCCAGGGCAAGAAGAACATCCGGATCCTCGTGTGCGCCCCCGACGAGCAGCCCGCTCCGGTCGAGACCCGGGCGATCTCCGGGGGGCTGCTGGTCCAGCAGGTCGACCGGGTCGACGCGCCGGGCGACGACCCGTCGACCTGGACGCTGGCCACCGGCGAGGCCGCCTCGCCCGAGCTGCTCGCCGACCTCGCCTTCGCCTGGCAGGCCTGCCGCGCGGTGAAGTCCAACGCGATCCTGCTGGCCAAGGACGGCGCCTCGGTCGGCGTCGGCATGGGGCAGGTCAACCGGGTGGACTCGTGCCGGCTGGCCGTGGAGCGGGCGGGGGACCGGGCCGCCGGCTCGGTCGCCGCCTCCGACGCGTTCTTCCCGTTCGAGGACGGGCCGCAGATCCTCCTCGACGCCGGCGTGGCCGCGATCGTCCAGCCCGGCGGCTCGGTCCGCGACGAGCTGACCGTCGAGGCGTGCCGGAAGGCCGGGGTGACCATGTACCTCACCGGCACCCGCCACTTTGCGCACTAGCCACGGCGAAGCCGGGGCGTAGGTGCGCAGGTCGAGCAGCGCCCGCGACCG